>NZ_JBEPFL010000085.1:0-1244 GCF_040301925.1 Streptomyces sp. NPDC000075 | reverse complement strand
CCTAGTGCTGTGACCGGGAAGGTTTGCCGGGTTGGGAAGTCAGGCCGCGGCGGGTAGTGGTCTGCCGCCCCATTGGAGGCCTTTCTCGCTTCGGATGCGGGCGCGTTCGCGTCGTTGTGCGGCGAGGACGTCGGGGTGTCGGGTGTGCTTGTTGCGCCAGCGCAGGTAGGCGTGCAGGGCCCGGGTCTGGGCGGTGTGGTTCGGGTGGTGTGAGTTGGCCAGGGTGAACTGCCGCAGGGGTCCGAAGTGGGCCTCGATGGGGTTGGCCCAGGACGCGTAGGTCGGGGTGAAACACAGTTCGACCTTCTTGCGGGCCGCCCACCTTCGGATTTTCCAGTTCAGGTGGGCGGAGAGGTTGTCGAGGATCACGTAGATCGGCCCGCCGTCGGGGCGGGCGGCGCGGATCGACCGCAAGGAGGCCCAGGTGTGGTCGATGCCCTTGCGTCTGCGGTTGACGCCCCAGAGCTTGTCGTCGCCGACGGAGTAGCAGCCGTGGAAATAGGTGATGCCGTGGGTGCGTCGGTAGGTGGCCGGCAGCCGGTCCGGCCTGCCTTGTCCGGCCCAGCACCATCCCACGGTCGGACGGATCCCCAGGGGCCCGAACTCGTCGAAGGCGAATGTGCGGTCAGGACGCTCGTTGATCGCGTATTCGATCCTGGCGAGCTTGGCGTCGAAGGCCGGGTCCGGGGACTCCTTCCAGGTCTTCGTGCGCTGGAAGGAGATGCCCCGGCGGGTCAGCAGGCAGCGCAGGGCCTCGCGGCCGATGCGGATCGGCCGGGAGATGTCGCGTCGCAGGTGGTCGGCGAGCTTGCGCACCGACCAGCGGGTGAAGGGCTTGCCCAGTGCGGTCGGGCGGGTGGTGGCCGTCTGGACGACGAAGTCCTCGTCGTCACGATTGAGAAGGCGGGGACGGCCTCCCGCCCACTGAGGGTTCAGGCATGCGAGCCCGATCTCGTTGAAGCGGTGGATCACGTCGCGGACGGTGTCCTCATCCGCCTGGACCAGCCGTGCGACGACCGGGACGGTGCTGCCGCCGGCTGACGCCAGCAGCATCATCGCCCGCCTGAACCGCACCGAACTGGTACTGCCCCGCCGAACAATCTGCTGCAGTTTCTGGCCTTCCTGCTCGGTCAGCCCGCGAACCCGGACCGGTAACGCCATGCCCGCCCCCATGCCTGTCGAAGTCGTCACATCCGACCAGCACAACGAGCAACCCGGCAAACCTTCCCGGTCACAGCACTAGG
>NZ_JBEPFL010000084.1:0-1379 GCF_040301925.1 Streptomyces sp. NPDC000075 | reverse complement strand
CCCGGCCCCGCCCCCGGTGCGCCGCGCGGCCGCAGCCCGTGCCGGGAACCCGTTCGGCTGCGGCGCCGCCGCTGGGGCTCCGCCCCAGACCCCGCGCCTCAAACGCCGGCGGGGCTGGATGTGGCTGCGCCCGGCGCGGCTGTGAGCCTTGGCGCCGCCTAAAGGTTGAGTCCCCTCGACTCACCTCTGTTGACTCCGGGGCGGCGGTGCGGCATCCTTGAGTCTGTTCCACTCAAGTCAGCTGGAGGAATCGAAATGGCACGTGCGGTCGGCATCGACCTGGGCACCACTAACTCCGTCGTCAGCGTTCTCGAAGGCGGCGAGCCCACCGTCATCACCAACGCCGAGGGTGCCAGGACCACGCCGTCCGTCGTCGCCTTCGCCAAGAACGGCGAGGTCCTCGTCGGCGAGGTGGCCAAGCGCCAGGCGGTCACGAACGTGGACCGGACCATCCGCTCCGTCAAGCGCCACATGGGCACTGACTGGAAGATCAACCTGGATGGCAAGGACTTCAACCCGCAGCAGATGAGCGCCTTCATCCTGCAGAAGCTGAAGCGCGACGCCGAGGCGTACCTGGGCGAGAAGGTCACGGACGCGGTCATCACCGTCCCGGCCTACTTCAACGACTCCGAGCGCCAGGCGACGAAGGAGGCCGGCGAGATCGCCGGTCTGAACGTCCTGCGCATCGTCAACGAGCCGACGGCCGCCGCCCTGGCCTACGGTCTCGACAAGGACGACCAGACCATTCTCGTCTTCGACCTCGGCGGCGGCACCTTCGACGTGTCCCTCCTGGAGATCGGTGACGGTGTCGTCGAGGTCAAGGCCACCAACGGTGACAACCACCTCGGTGGCGACGACTGGGACCAGCGCGTCGTCGACTACCTGGTGAAGCAGTTCGCGAACGGCCACGGCGTCGACCTGTCCAAGGACAAGATGGCGCTCCAGCGTCTGCGCGAGGCCGCCGAGAAGGCGAAGATCGAGCTGTCCTCCTCCACGGAGACCACGATCAACCTGCCGTACATCACGGCCTCCGCCGAGGGCCCGCTGCACCTGGACGAGAAGCTCACGCGCGCCCAGTTCCAGCAGCTCACCGCGGACCTGCTCGACCGCTGCAAGACCCCGTTCCACAACGTCATCAAGGACGCGGGCATCAACCTGTCCGAGATCGACCACGTGGTCCTGGTCGGCGGCTCCACCCGCATGCCGGCCGTCGCCGAGCTCGTCAAGGAGCTCACCGGCGGTCAGGACGCCAACAAGGGCGTCAACCCGGACGAGGTCGTCGCCATCGGCGCCACCCTCCAGGCCGGTGTGCTCAAGGGTGAGGTCAAGGACGTCCTGCTCCTCGACGTGACCCCGCTGTCCCTCGGTATCGAGACCAA
>NZ_JBEPFL010000083.1:0-1898 GCF_040301925.1 Streptomyces sp. NPDC000075 | reverse complement strand
GCGCGGCGCGCCCTGCGGCGGGCGCCAGCGCAGCGGGCCCGTCGGCGGGGCGGCGTACGGGATCCCCTCGAACGTGTCGTACGCCCCGTGCGCGCGTCCGCGCACCGGACCCTCGGCGGTCCGTACGACGGGCCGCTCGGCGGCCCCGGCGCCCCCCGCGACCCGGGCGGCGGACGGCGGCCCGGACCCGGCGGCACAGAGCAGGAGGAGCGCGGGCAGGACCACCGGGAGCAGCGCCCCCGGCAGCCCGCGCGGCGGGCGGCCGGAGCGGCGGGGGCGGCGGTCGGTACGGGGATCCGGCACGGCTGACGCTCCTCCCGGAGGCGGCGCTCCCGCACGAGTGCGAGTGCCCCTCCCGAACGGAGGAGCGAGCCCACTGTGCCCCGCCCGCCGCTGCGCGGGGCGCCTTGGGCCCGGCGTGTCCCGGCCGGGGCCCCGGACGCGCCGGGGGTGCCCCCCGTTTGCCCGCCCCGAATGGCGCAGTACGTGTACATGCCGCTCAATGTGACTAAGCGTGCGCTTCCCATGACGCACGATGACCGGCGTGCGATGTGTAGACCCGCGCGTCGGCGAGACGGAGCTTTCCATGAATGACCCCAGCACCCTCGCGGCGACGGACCACGGAGACCGCGAGGGCCTCCCCGCCCCCACCCCGGAACCGACCGACGGCGCCCACCCCACACCCCCGCCACCCCCAGCCCTCGCCGAACCCCCCGCCCTCCTCGACCCCCTCGCGCCCCCGGCGCCCGGTGACCCCCCGGCGGCCAGGCCGGCCCCGGCCCCCGAGCCCGTCACGGACCCGCGCCCGGCCGGACCGGAACCCGGCCCCGCCCTCCAGGCCCTCCCCGAGAGCCCGTCGCACCGGCCCGGCCCGGTCCCCGGGTTCCGCGACGACCTCCGCCACCTCGGGGAAGCGCCCGTGGACCGGCCCACACCGGTCGCCGAGTTCCGGGACGACCTCCGCCACCTCGGGGAAGCACCCGTGGACCGGCCCACACCGGCCTCCGGGTTCCGGGATGACCTCCGCCACCTCGGGGAAGCTCCCGTGGACCGGCCCACACCGGCCTCCGGGTTCCGCGAGGACCTCCGGCCCCTCCCGGCGGCCGCCCTGGACCGGCCCGGCCCGGTCCCCGGCTTCCGGGACGGCCCCCGGCCCCTCTCCGAGGACACGGTGAACGAGCCGGGACCGTTTCCTGCTCACCGGGACGGCCTCCGGCCCCTCCCCGAGGACCCGGTTCCGGTGAACACGCCGGGACCGGTCCCCGCTCACCGGGACGACCTCCGGCCCCTCCCGGCGGCCGCCACGGCCCGGTCCGGACCGGAGGCGGGACCCCACCCCGGCCTCCGGCCGTCCCCCGTGGCCCCGGCGGCCGGACCGGAGCCCGGCCCCGTGTCGCGGGCCGGTCTCCAGGCGCCGCCCGAGGCGCTCGCGGACCGGCCCGGGCCCGCGCCCCAGCCCACCCCGCATCCCGAGCCGCTGCGCACCCTGCTGGAGACGGCCGCGACCTGCCGGCCCGTCGAGGAGGTCACCGCGCTGGTGGGGCTCCTCAAGGACTCCGGCCACCTCGCCGACCCGGGGCACGACGCGCTCCGCGCGGCCGCCGTAGCCCGGCCGGTCGAGGAGGTCCGCCGGATGGTCGCCCTGCTGGGCGAGCACCCCGAGGAGGAGGCCGAGGCGGACATCACCCTGCGGGCGGCCGCCATCGGACGGCCCATCGAGGACGTGGCCCTGCTGGCCACCATCCTCGACCCCGAATGCCCCGAAGGCCCCGAAGCGGCCGCCCCCGCCGCGCCGGTACGGGCCGCGGCCCCGGCGGGACCGCCCGCCCGGGCCCCCCCCCCGGCCCCCCCCCCCCCCCCCCCCCCCCCCCCCCCCCCCCCCCCCCCCCCCCCCCCCG
>NZ_JBEPFL010000082.1:0-1929 GCF_040301925.1 Streptomyces sp. NPDC000075 | reverse complement strand
ATGTCAGCCGTCTCCACCACGTCGTCCAGCGTCGCCACCTGGTAGCCGTCCATCGCCGCCTGCAGCGCGCAGATCGGGTCGATCTCGGTGACGATCACCCGCGCGCCCTGACCGCGCAGCGACTCCGCGCAGCCCTTGCCCACGTCGCCGTAACCGCAGACGACCGCGACCTTGCCGCCGATCAGGACGTCGGTGGCACGGTTGATGCCGTCGATCAGCGAGTGACGGCAGCCGTACTTGTTGTCGAACTTCGACTTCGTCACCGCGTCGTTCACGTTGATCGCCGGGAAGAGGAGCTTGCCCTCGGCCATCATCTCGTAGAGGCGGTGGACACCGGTGGTGGTCTCCTCCGTCACGCCGCGGATCTCGGCGGCGAGGGCGGACCAGTCGATGTCCGTCTTCGCCAGCAGGCCCAGGACGATGGCCATTTCCTCGTTCTCGGCGGTGGAGACGTCCGGGACGGCTCCGGCCTTCTGGTACTCGACGCCCTTGTGGACGAGGAGGGTGGCGTCACCACCGTCGTCGAGGATCATGTTCGGGCCGGCGTGGCCGGGCCAGGTCAGCGCCTGCTCCGTACACCACCAGTACTCCTCCAGCGTCTCGCCCTTCCAGGCGAAGACCGGGATCCCGGCGGCGGCGATCGCGGCGGCGGCGTGGTCCTGCGTCGAGTAGATGTTGCAGGACACCCAGCGGACGTCGGCGCCGAGCGCGACCAGGGTCTCGATCAGCACGGCGGTCTGCACGGTCATGTGCAGCGAGCCGGTGATACGGGCGCCGGCCAGCGGCTGCGCCTCGGCGTACTCCCGGCGGATCGACATCAGACCCGGCATCTCGTGCTCGGCCAGGGTGATCTCCTTGCGCCCGAATTCGGCGAGGGAGATGTCGGCGACCTTGTAGTCGGTGAATGCGGCAGACATGCGGTGTGCTCCTTGGAAACGTGCGGGGGCGGGGGTCATCGACGGCCTCCCGCATTGAAGTAGCTCGCTTCGGGGTGGTGAATGACTAGAGCATCGGTGGACTGCTCGGGGTGGAGCTGGAACTCCTCGGAGAGGTGGACGCCGATCCGCTCCGGCTGGAGGAGGCCGGCGATCTTCGCCCGGTCGGAGAGTTCCGGGCAGGCCGGGTAGCCCAGGGAGTAGCGGCAGCCCTGGTACTCGGTACGGAACATGCCGTCCATGTCCGCCGGATCGGATCCGGCGATCCCGAGCTCGGCGCGGACGCGGGCGTGCCAGTACTCGGCCAGGGCCTCGGCCAGCTGGACGGAGAGGCCGTGCAGCTCCAGGTAGTCGCGGTAGGAGTCGGACTCGAACAGCTTGGCCGTGGCCTCGCCGATCTTCGAGCCGACGGTGACCACCTGGAGGCCGATGACGTCCACCTCGCCCGACTCCTCGGGCCGCACGAAGTCGGCGAGGCACAGCCGGCGGCCACGGCTCTGGCGCGGGAAGCTGAACCGGGTCCGCTCGCCGCCGTCCTGGTCGAGGATGATCAGGTCGTCGCCCTTGGAGACGCAGGGGAAGTAGCCGTAGACCACGGCCGCTTCGAGGAGCCGCTCGGTGTGCATGCGGTCCAGCCAGCCGCGCAGCCGGGGCCGGCCCTCGGCGGCGATGGAGTCCGCGTGCTTGAGGCCCCACTGACCCTTGAACAGCGCCTGCTCGTCCAGCCAGCCCGCGTACTCCTTGAGCTGGATGCCCTTGACCACGCGGGTCCCCCAGAAGGGCGGGGTGGGCACCGGGTTGTCGACGGCCACGTCGGACCGGCCGGCCTCCTCCGGTTCCCGGACGTCGAGGACGGCGGCGCGCTGCGGGACGCGGCGCTGCTTGAGGGGCGGGAGTTCGGCGCCGGGGACGCCGCGCTTGACGGCGATCAGCGCGTCCATCAGCCGCAGGCCCTCGAAGGCGTCACGGGCGTAGCGGACCTCGCCCTCGTAGA
>NZ_JBEPFL010000081.1:0-2950 GCF_040301925.1 Streptomyces sp. NPDC000075 | reverse complement strand
TCAAGTGGGGCCTGGACTACATGAACGACCGCTACGGCAGCCCCGTCGCCGCCTGGAACTTCTGGCAGGCCAACCACTGGTACTAAACCACCAGCGGAACCACCCCAGCACCCCACGCAGAGCCGCCCACCCGGACCCCCGGGCGAGCGGCTCTTCGCGTCGGCGGGCCGCAGGCCCCTCTTGGCCCGCCACCACAGGTAGTGACCGAGGCTCTCCGGATGGCCGTTTCCGGCCTGTTCGCGCCTGCCGGTGCCGGTCCTACCCTGGCTCATGCCATGGATGACGTTGGTGAGTGCCGTGGTCGGCGCTCTGATCGCGACCGCCTCCGCCGCCCTGCTGGACCGCACCCGCTGGCGCCGTGAGCGGGACGACCGCCTGCTCGCCGCACGGCGCGTCCTCTACGCCGACTACCTGGCCGCCCTCTCCCAGGCGCGCAACGCCTTCCGGGGCCTGGCCCGTGACCCGGACATGGACCCCGGCGAACGGGCGCGCTGCGCCCGTGAGAGCTTCGCGCCCTGTTGCGGCGTGCGCTACCAGATGTCGATCACCGCGGCCTCCACGGTGGTCACCGCCTCCGAGTACGCCTTCCGCCGCCTTCGCGACGTCCGGGACCTGGCGGCGCGTGGCGTCCTGGCCGAGGACGCGGCGTACGCCGACGGGCGGACGGAGTGCGAAGCGGCGCTCACCCGGCTGCGGGCCGCCATGCGCCGCGACCTCGGCGCGGAACCGGTACGTTCCTAGGGCCTGTCGTCAAACTCCCGTCGTCGCCCGGAGGGCGGCCCCACGGCGTCATGGGGGTCCCCCCTGCTCGAGCGAAGCCGAGAGCTTGGGGGAGCGTGCTCTCGGTGTGCCGGGCGGAAGCCCGCGTACTGGACGTACTTGGCTTTCGCCCGGTGCGGCGAGAGCGCGTGCCAGGCGTCGTGGGGCAGACGGGAGTTTGACGACAGGCCCTAGTCCCGGCGCCCTCTGCCTTCCGCCGCGTCGGCGAAAAATCCCTGTCCGGAAATCCGGACGACTGATAGACAGCCGCAGTGGAACATGATCTCGAATTCTCCGACCTGCTGCGGCTGATCGACGAACGGTCGGCCGCCTTCCGTGCCGCCGTCGCCGGCGCCCCCGACCTCGACGCGCAGGTGCCCGGCTGCCCCGAGTGGACCCTGTTCGACCTCGCCCGGCACCTGGGCGGGGCAGACCGGTTCTGGGCCGCCGTCGTCGCCTCGGGGCCTGCCGCCGAACCCCCGGCCGACGCGGTCGCCGCCCGCGCCGCCCTGGTCGCGCCGCGAGAGCGGGAAGCGCTCTCGGCCTGGCTGGAGGAGTCGACCCGGGCGCTGCTGCACGCCCTGCGGGAGGCGGGACCCGGGCGTGGATGCTGGACGTGGTGGGGAGCGTCGCAGTCGCCCCGGACCTCCGGCGGCGTGGCACGGCACCGGGTGCAGGAGACCGCGGTGCACACCTACGACGCCCAGGCCGCCCAGGCGGCCCCGCAGCCGCTGCCCCGGGAGGTGGCCCTCGACGGCGTCGACGAGTTCCTGGCCACCTGCGTCGCGACGCCCGCCGCCTGGCCGCACCAGCCCACCGCCCTCGACTTTCACACGGCCGAGGGCCGCTCGTGGCGCCTGACGCTCGACGCCGACGGCGCACGGCACACCCGCCTGCCCGCCACCGCCGCCCCCGGTGAAGAGCCGGAGGCGGCCGGTGTGTCCGTCAGCGGTACGGCGAGCGAACTGGTCCTCTTCGTCTACGACCGGATCCCGGCGGACTCCGTCCGGATCGACGGGGACGCGGGCCTCTTCGACCTGCTCCGCGCCTGGGAACCGGAGGAGTAGAGGGTCACGCGACCGTGCGCCGTCGGCCCCCTGACGGCCTCACCGCAGGTCGGTGATCAGCCGGTAGGCGGTCGGGGCACCCGGCATCTGCCAGTGCAGGCCCTGGAGGAAGAGGCAGGCCACCAGGTTGCTGACCGCGAAGAACGCCAGGACGGTCAGGGTGAGGCCGGCCGCGCGGCGCAGGGCCGGTGTGGCCTGGGCGGAGCCCAGCGGCTGGAACTCCCGTGCCAGGACGAGGTTCACGGCGGCGGAGAGCACGGCGGCCAGGAAGACGATCGCCGCCCAGGTGTACAGGTGCAGACCGAACAGGGCACCCGCGTAACCGGGGTCCGGGGGCACGACGTGCATCAGCACCTGCGACGCGGAGACGGTACTGCCGATCAGCGCCGAGGCGACGGCCACGCCCCACCCGGACGCGAACTCCGCCGTGCCCACGGCGCCCTTGCGTGAACGGGCGATGATCATGGCCGGGCCGAGTGCGCTGAGCAGCATGAACATCCGCTGGAGCAGGCACATCGGGCAGGGGTGTTCCCCGAGGGCGAACTGGAAGACGTACGCGCCGCCCACGGTGGCGCACATGCCGAGGACGTAGGCGTGGGCGAACCACAGGCCGAGGCGATGGGTGAGCCGGGCGGGGGGAAGGGCCCGGTCGGGGAAGGCCGTGGTGGCTGCGGTGGCGGTCATGGCGGCTCCTCCTCAGAAGCTCAGGCCGAAGGGGCGGTCGAGGTGCGGAAGGAACGCGAGCGTGGTGAGCGCCAGCGTTCCCGCCCACAGCGACAGCCGCGCCCTGCGCGGCCAGTCGCGCAGCACCGCCCACAGGCACAGGGAGATCAGGAGGAACAAGAGGGTGTACATGGTGTCCTTGCTTCATCGGAAGGCTCTTGCCCCCACCCTCGTCCGGCCCGCCCGCCCCCGGTAGAACCCGCGCACCGATGTCCCCATAAGCCGCCCCTATACCCCGCGCCCGCCGCCGGCCGCCGGCCGCCCGCCGCCGGCCGGCGGCACCGCGGGCGGGTGGGGGGGGGGGGGTGGGGGCGGTCCGCGGGGCGACACCCGGCGCAGTTGCCGCGCGCGGGGGCGGGGCGGGAGGAGAAGAACGGGGCGCGGGCGCACGCCCCCACACA
>NZ_JBEPFL010000080.1:0-3299 GCF_040301925.1 Streptomyces sp. NPDC000075 | reverse complement strand
TGGGCGTGAAGCTGACGACGCTGCGTCCGGAGCAGGCGGAGTACATCGGCGTCAAGGTCGAGGGCCCGTACAAGCCCGACCACTACCGCTACTGATCCCCGCCCCGGCGGATCGCGCACACCCAGGCAGGCCCCCCGGCACCCCGTGCCGGGGGGCCTGCCCCATCCGCACCCCGTACGCCAGCCAAGGACCACAGCCCATGCCCCGCGGCCGCTACTCGCTCCACGACCCGCACGACCACACCCCGCTCGGCGAGGAGCACTTCCACTGCGCCCCCGGCCCCTCGGGCTGGCGGTACGTCGCCCAGACCACCACCCCCGGCGGCGACCACCGGGGCTCCGTCGACCTGGCCGTCGACGCGCTGGGCCGCCCCATCCGCCTCGAACTCAACGCCGCCGGCTGGCAGGTGCGCGGAGCCGCCATCGACGGGGTCACCTGGGTCCGCACCGACCCCGCCGGCGCCGAGGCCACCGAGGGCAACGTCGCCGCCCCCGGCTTCACCGGAACCTCCCCGGCCTTCCTCATCGCCACGGCCCGCCTGCTGCGCCTGACCCCCGGCGCCCCCGCGACCCGGATCCGGCTCGTCGCCCTCACCGACCCGGTCCTCGCGCCCCGCACCGTCGACCAGGCCTGGGCCCTGGTCTCGCGCGCCGAGCACCCCACCGACAGCGGCCCGCTCGTCGTGGACGAGTACCGGGTGACCGCCCTCGACACGGGCGAGGTCCACACCGTCCACATCGCCGGCGACGTGGTCCTCTCGGCCCCCGGCATCGAACTCGAACACCTGGAAACCCCGCCGTCCTCCTTCACGGACGGCGAGGACGACGCGGACGGCGACGGCTTCGACGACTTCGCGGACTAGACGGACTGGACGGACTGCAGCACTAGCCGGGCGGAGCGAACCCGGTGGCGCGCGGGGCGGGCTCGACGGGAGCCGCCACCGGCGGGACCACCGGCGGGACCACCGGCGGGACCGGCGCGGCCGGGGCAGGCGCCACCGGCATCGCCCCGTACCCGACGGGCGACGGCCCGGGCGCGGTGGCGGGTCCGGGCGCGAAGGCCCGGGCGGCGTCCCGCGACTGCCGCTCGTGCACCACGGCCATCAGGAACGCCGCCGCCGGCACCCCGGCCGGCGCGGGCGCCCCCGTACGGGTCACCACGTCGTCCGCGAGCCGCGCCGCCATCGCCGCACCCGTGTGCGGGTCCAGCTGGTGCATCCGCGTCAGGTACTGCCGGATCGCCAGCCACAGCCCGTCCGGCACCGCCGACAGGTCCAGCGCCGAGAACCGTCCCGCCAGCCACGGCGGCGGAGGCGGTACGGGCATCACCCGCGCCCCCGGCACCCGCTCCCGGATGACCAGCGTCCCCGCGAACACGTCCCCGATCCGCCGCCCCCGCCCCGACACCAGCGACGCGATGCAGGCCACCGTCCCGAAGGTCATCAGCAGCTCCACGACCCCCATGGCCCCGCGCACCAGCGCGTGCCGGAACCGGATCGGCCCGCCGTCCTCCCGCACCACCCGCAGCCCGCACGCCAGCTTCCCCAGCGAACGCCCGTGGCTCAGCGTCTCCACCGCGATGGGCACCCCGACCAGCACCAGCAGCAGAGTCGCCACCGCCACGGCCGCCTGCGCGGCCTCGTCCAGCCCGGAAGTCGCGAGTACCAGGGCGAAGAACACCAGCACGTAGGCGGTGAAGTACACGATCATGTCGAGGAGCACCGCCAGCGCCCGGCTCGGCAGCCGCGCCGGCCGCAGCCCCAGGACGACCGCGTCCCCCGTCACCAGACCGCTCACCGGATGCACCTTTCACCGACCTGACCCGCCCCTGTGTACCCCAGTCTGCCAAGCTGGCCGGAGGAGCAGCAGCCGTATCGGGCGGGCCAGGGGCAGGGGAGCGACAACCGGATGGATCTCGACGTCTTCGTAGCCGCCCACCAGGCGCAGTGGGACCGCCTGGAACAGCTCCTCGGCCGTGGCCGCCGGCTCACCGGGGACGAGGCCGACGAACTCGTCGCGCTCTACCAGCGCACCGCCACCCACCTCTCCCTGATCCAGTCGAGCGCCCCCGACCCGCAGCTCACGGGGCGCCTCACCCAGCTCGTGGCCCGCGCCCGCTCCACCGTCACCGGCACCCGCCGCGCGAGCTGGCGCGACGCCGCCCGCTTCTTCACCGCCGGTTTCCCGGCGGCCGTCTACCGCAGCCGCCGCTGGTGGATACCCACGGCGCTGCTCTCCACGGCCCTCGGCGTGCTCATCGGCTGGTGGATAGCCACCCACCCCGAGGTCCAGGGCGCCGTCGCCGCCCCCGAACACCTCAAGGAGCTGACCCGCCCGGGCGGCGAGTACGAGACCTACTACTCCAGCCACCCGGCGGCCTCCTTCGCCGCGAAGGTCTGGACGAACAACGCGCAGGCGGCCGCCGTCTGCCTGGTCCTGGGGGCCTTCCTGGGCCTGCCGGTCCTGTGGATCCTCTTCCTCAACATGGCCAACCTGGGGGTGGGCCTGGGCCTGATGGCCTCGGCGGGCCGCCTCGACGTCTTCCTCGGCCTGATCCTCCCGCACGGCCTCCTCGAACTGACGGCGGTGTTCGTCGCCGCGGGCACGGGCCTGCGCCTGGGCTGGACGGTCGTCGACCCCGGCCCCCGCACCCGCCGCGCGGCCCTGGCGGAACAGGGCCGCGCCGCACTCGGCATGGCCATCGGCCTGGCCGTGGTCCTCTTCGTCTCCGGCCTGCTGGAGGGCTTCGTGACCCCGTCGGGCCTGCCCACCTGGGCCCGGATCTCCATCGGCGTCGCCGCCGAGGCCGCGTTCCTCACGTACGTGTTCGTCCTGGGCGGCCGCGCCGCGCAGGCCGGCGAGGTGGGCGACGTGGAGGAGGCGGACCGGACGGCGACGCTGCCGACGGCGGCGTGATGTGCGTACAAGCCGGTTCAACTGCTAGTCTCCAGGTCGTCTCGCGAAGGGTGTTGACACATCCGGAGCGTGGAGGTAGATTCGAACGGTTGCCTCGAACTGGACAAGTTCGGCAGCGATGGTTTAAAGTCTTCTTCGCCCCCAAGAATCCAAGAAATTGCATTTCGCTGGGGCACATCCAGCTCTGAATCAGGAACTGAAGCCGGGAAATCCGGTGGAAAACTTCTGATAGAGTCGGAACCGCCGGAAAGGGAAAGCGCGAAAGCGAAGAACCTGGAAAGCGCAGAGAAAATCGGGTCCGAAAAGATCTGATAGACTCTGAACAGAACGAAAGCCCGGAGGAAAGCCCGAGAGGGTGAGTACAAAGGAAGCGTCCGTTCCTTG
>NZ_JBEPFL010000079.1:1702-3373 GCF_040301925.1 Streptomyces sp. NPDC000075 | reverse complement strand
GTTGTTGGGTCCTGAAGGTACGGCCGTATGGCTGGTCTTCAGTTCCGGCCCCGGTAAAGGTCTGCTTCGGCAGGGTGTGACGGGTGGCTGGTCGTTATTTGAGAACTACACAGTGGACGCGAGCATCTGTGGCCAAGTTTTTAAGGGCGCACGGTGGATGCCTTGGCACCAGGAACCGATGAAGGACGTGAGAGGCCGCGATAGGCCCCGGGGAGCTGCCAACTGAGCTTTGATCCGGGGGTGTCCGAATGGGGAAACCCGGCAGTCGTCATGGGCTGTCACCCACTGCTGAACACATAGGCAGTGTGGAGGGAACGAGGGGAAGTGAAACATCTCAGTACCCTCAGGAAGAGAAAACAACCGTGATTCCGGGAGTAGTGGCGAGCGAAACCGGATGAGGCCAAACCGTATGCGTGTGATACCCGGCAGGGGTTGCGCATGCGGGGTTGTGGGAATGAGCTTTCACAGTCTGCCGGCTGTGAGGCGAGTCAGAAACCGTATGGATAGGCGAAGGACATGCGAAAGGTCCGGCGTAGAGGGTAAGACCCCCGTAGCTGAAATCTGTACGGCTTGCTTGCTCATCTCCCAAGTAGCACGGGGCCCGAGAAATCCCGTGTGAATCTGGCGGGACCACCCGCTAAGCCTAAATATTCCCTGGTGACCGATAGCGGATAGTACCGTGAGGGAATGGTGAAAAGTACCGCGGGAGCGGAGTGAAATAGTACCTGAAACCGTGTGCCTACAAGCCGTGGGAGCGTCGGGATCTTCGGATCCTCGTGACTGCGTGCCTTTTGAAGAATGAGCCTGCGAGTTAGCGGTGTGTAGCGAGGTTAACCCGTGTGGGGAAGCCGTAGCGAAAGCGAGTCCGAATAGGGCGATTGAGTTGCACGCTCTAGACCCGAAGCGGAGTGATCTAGCCATGGGCAGGTTGAAGCGGAGGTAAGACTTCGTGGAGGACCGAACCCACCAGGGTTGAAAACCTGGGGGATGACCTGTGGTTAGGGGTGAAAGGCCAATCAAACTCCGTGATAGCTGGTTCTCCCCGAAATGCATTTAGGTGCAGCGTCGTGTGTTTCTTGCCGGAGGTAGAGCACTGGATAGGCGATGGGCCCTACCGGGTTACTGACCTTAGCCAAACTCCGAATGCCGGTAAGTGAGAGCACGGCAGTGAGACTGTGGGGGATAAGCTCCATGGTCGAGAGGGAAACAGCCCAGAGCATCGACTAAGGCCCCTAAGCGTACGCTAAGTGGGAAAGGATGTGGAGTCGCAGAGACAACCAGGAGGTTGGCTTAGAAGCAGCCACCCTTGAAAGAGTGCGTAATAGCTCACTGGTCAAGTGATTCCGCGCCGACAATGTAGCGGGGCTCAAGCGTACCGCCGAAGTCGTGTCATTGCAGCAATAGGGCCAACGCCCGCTGTGATGGGTAGGGGAGCGTCGTGTGCCGGGTGAAGCAGCAGCGGAAGCTAGTTGTGGACGGTTCACGAGTGAGAATGCAGGCATGAGTAGCGATACACACGTGAGAAACGTGTGCGCCGATTGACTAAGGGTTCCTGGGTCAAGCTGATCTGCCCAGGGTAAGTCGGGACCTAAGGCGAGGCCGACAGGCGTAGTCGATGGACAACCGGTTGATATTCCGGTACCCGCTTTGAAACGCCCAATATCGAATCCT
>NZ_JBEPFL010000079.1:0-1606 GCF_040301925.1 Streptomyces sp. NPDC000075 | reverse complement strand
CTAATGCTAAGGCCGTGAAGCCGTTCCGGACCCTTCGGGGAAAGGAAAGTGGTGGAGCCGTCGATCCAAGGTGGTAGTAGGTAAGCGATGGGGTGACGCAGGAAGGTAGTCCAGCCCGGGCGGTGGTTGTCCCGGGGTAAGGGTGTAGGCCGTGTGGTAGGCAAATCCGTCACACGTTAAGGCTGAGACCTGATGCCGAGCCGATTGTGGTGAAGTGGATGATCCTATGCTGTCGAGAAAAGCCTCTAGCGAGTTTCATGGCGGCCCGTACCCTAAACCGACTCAGGTGGTCAGGTAGAGAATACCGAGGCGTTCGGGTGAACTATGGTTAAGGAACTCGGCAAAATGCCCCCGTAACTTCGGGAGAAGGGGGGCCATCACTGGTGATCGGACTTGCTCCGTGAGCTGGGGGTGGCCGCAGAGACCAGCGAGAAGCGACTGTTTACTAAAAACACAGGTCCGTGCGAAGCCGTAAGGCGATGTATACGGACTGACGCCTGCCCGGTGCTGGAACGTTAAGGGGACCGGTTAGTGACCTTTCGGGGTTGCGAAGCTGAGAACTTAAGCGCCAGTAAACGGCGGTGGTAACTATAACCATCCTAAGGTAGCGAAATTCCTTGTCGGGTAAGTTCCGACCTGCACGAATGGCGTAACGACTTCTCGACTGTCTCAACCATAGGCCCGGTGAAATTGCACTACGAGTAAAGATGCTCGTTTCGCGCAGCAGGACGGAAAGACCCCGGGACCTTTACTACAGTTTGATATTGGTGTTCGGTTCGGCTTGTGTAGGATAGGTGGGAGACTTTGAAGCAGCCACGCCAGTGGTTGTGGAGTCGCCGTTGAAATACCACTCTGGTCGTGCTGGATGTCTAACCTCGGTCCGTGATCCGGATCAGGGACAGTGTCTGATGGGTAGTTTAACTGGGGCGGTTGCCTCCCAAAGGGTAACGGAGGCGCCCAAAGGTTCCCTCAGCCTGGTTGGCAATCAGGTGTTGAGTGTAAGTGCACAAGGGAGCTTGACTGTGAGACCGACGGGTCGAGCAGGGACGAAAGTCGGGACTAGTGATCCGGCGGTGGCTTGTGGAAGCGCCGTCGCTCAACGGATAAAAGGTACCCCGGGGATAACAGGCTGATCTTCCCCAAGAGTCCATATCGACGGGATGGTTTGGCACCTCGATGTCGGCTCGTCGCATCCTGGGGCTGGAGTCGGTCCCAAGGGTTGGGCTGTTCGCCCATTAAAGCGGTACGCGAGCTGGGTTTAGAACGTCGTGAGACAGTTCGGTCCCTATCCGCTGTGCGCGTAGGAATACTGAGAAGGGCTGTCCCTAGTACGAGAGGACCGGGACGGACGAACCTCTGGTGTGCCAGTTGTCCTGCCAAGGGCATGGCTGGTTGGCTACGTTCGGGAGGGATAACCGCTGAAAGCATCTAAGCGGGAAGCCTGCTTCAAGATGAGTATTCCCACCTCCTTGAGAGGGTAAGGCTCCCAGTAGACGACTGGGTTGATAGGCCAGATGTGGAAGCCCGGTAACGGGTGGAGCTGACTGGTACTAATAGGCCGAGGGCTTGTCCTCAGTTGCTCGCGTCCACTGTGTTAGTTCTGAAG
>NZ_JBEPFL010000078.1:0-5093 GCF_040301925.1 Streptomyces sp. NPDC000075 | reverse complement strand
CTGACGGGCGGTAAGGGCGGCCGGGGGCCGGGCGGGGCCGCCGACCCGCTGGCCGGGCGGCTGGACACCGGCCGGGTCGCGGTGGCCGGCCACTCCATGGGCGGCGCCGCCGCACTCCAGGCGGCCCGCCAAGACCACCGGTTCGCCGCCGTCGTCGACCTGGACGGCTTCCCGCACGGCCCCGCCACACCCGCCCTCGACCTGGCTTCCTGGACGCCGTACTGCGCGACGGATGGGACGGACACGGCGGGCCGGGCGACCCGGCCGACGCCCTGCGGGCCTACGGCGAACTCACCGTCCGCCGGCCGGGCGGCGGCCGCTGTGGTGTGCCGTTGGCCTCTTGTTGGTGAGACGTTGGGGACGGTCGGCACAGTGATGTCCAAGTGCTCACCACGAAAGGCCCCTGCTCCATGCGCACACCTCGCCCCGCGAAAGGCGTCACCCCGCTCCTCTTGGCGGCGCTCTCCGCCGGCGCCCTGCTCGTCGCCGCGCCGGCCGCCCAGGCGGACGACTCCGCGTACAAGATCTGCAAGGACACGTACGGCACGCGTACCTCTCCCAACGGATACAGCGTCCCGCGCCACGACTACTCCCAGGGCGACTCCGACGTCTGTGTCACGGGCCTGCAGGAGCTCGTCTCGCGGTTCGGCCTGACCTCGTGGGAGCAGAGCGGCGGCAACTTCGCCGACGGCGTCTTCGGAGCCCGTACCGACTCGGCCGTCCGCAGGTTCCAGAGCAACCACGGTCTGCCCGCCGACGGCATCGTGGGCCCGCGCACCTGGGAGAAGCTCGTGACGGGCTGAGCCCCGTCCCCCGCCTTCTCCCCGATCCATTGACCCATCGATCCGCACCCCGCCTTCCCCGTCTGGAGACGATCCACGTGTTCTCATCGCGCCGCGCGCGCCCTCTCGCCGCCCTCGCCCTCGCCGCCTCCGCTCTCGGGACGCTGCTGGTCACCGCGCCCACCGCCTCGGCCAGTGACTACCGCGACGCCTGCTACGACAGCGTCGGCACCCGCAAGGGCGCCCACGGCTGGGTCATCCCGGCCCGGAACTTCCAGTACGGATCGACGGGCGTGTGCGTGCGTGAGATCCAGTCCGACCTCAGCTCGATCCTGGGCATCGATCCGGCGGACTGGCCCTTCGTCGACGGCATCTTCGGGACGAAGACCGACGACTACCTGAAGAGGTTCCAGCGCGAGCGCGGCCTGGCCGTGGACGGCGTGGTCGGCCCCGCCACCTGGGAAGCCCTCATCGCCTCGACCACGGACTGACGGGCATGGCGAACAAGGCGACGCGCAAGCGCACGTTCTGGGCCGGCGCGGTGGTCGCCAGCGCCACGGCCCTTCTCGGCGGTCTCGCGTCCTCCCCCGCACAGGCCTACTGGGTGCAGGACCTGGACGCCTGCAAGAGGGCCTACGGCTCCGAGGTCTACATGGCCTGGGAGATACCCACGGTCGTCCTGGCCAAGGGCTCGTCCGGAGTGTGCGTCCGCGGGCTCCAGGACGCGCTGCTCGAGGCCGGGGCGGTACGGGCCGAGGACCGGCCCGGCTTCGTCGACGGCTCCTTCGGCCCCAAGACGTACAACGCGGTGATGGCCTTCCAGAGCAGGTCCGGGATCACCGGCGGCGCGGACGGCGTCGTGGGCCGCTACACCTGGCACCACCTGATCGCCACCGTCGGCTTCGAGTAGACGGAAAGGAATCTCCTGGCATGAAGACCATCACAAGCACGGCCGTCCGCCGTACCGCCGTACGCTCCGGGGTCCTGGGCGCGGCGCTGCTCGTGGCCGCCGGACTCGCGGCACCACAGGCGTCGGCCGACGCCGGCTACCTCGCGGCGTGCACGAACCAGGTCGGCACCCGCTGGGCGTACAACGGCTGGCCCATCCCGGCCGTGGACCTCGCCAGAGGCTCGAAGGGCGACTGCGTGCGGGCGCTCCAATGGGCGCTGGTCCGGACGAACTTCGTCGACTCCGGCGAGGCCCCGGACTTCATCGACGGCGATTTCGGCCCCAGGACCGAGGCCGCCGTGCTGCGGTTCCAGTCGAAGTACCCCCGGGAGACCGGCGGCGCGGACGGCATCGTCGGCTACAAGACCTGGGGCTACCTGCTCCCGGCCGCCGAAGGCTAGTCCACGGCCCGGCTGCGGGGCCGCCCCGCAGCCGCTCGTCCCCCGATGCGCCCCCCGACACGCCGTTCCACCCTGCGGAGATATCCGCGGCTCCTGTGTGCCGCCATGCATGGCATGGGCCCGGGACCCGCCCTTCCGGGGCGGACGGCTGACACGGGGGGCGTTCGGCTGTGCGGTTCGGCTTCTCGGCACGCTCGCGGTACGGGACGAGGGGGGTGGTGGAGCTGGGCGACGAACACGGCGCGGCCATCAGCCGCCTCGGCCTCGGCGACGCCTACGCGGACCAGGGGCGCTGTCTCGGCGTGCGGCGTCCCCCTGACGGGCCCCTCACACCGCTGCCCGAGGTTCCCGATGCTCCTTACTACGCGTGGTGGGACGCCGAAGAGCCGGGTCCGTCACCGGCGACCGTGCCGGCAGGCCGCTATGCGATCGAGACGGAGCCGTACGGTGTGCCCTTGGTCGTCGCCCGGACACCCGGGCCGGTGATGCCGCGCCACGGGGAGCATGGGAACGTGGACGGAAAGCCGTTGGTGTCGCAGGGCCCGCGGGGCAACATCGTCATCAGCCCGAACGACGCCTGCGGCCTGGAGCTGCGGCACGCGTCCCCCGCCTGTTACGGAGCGACCCCGGACGGCGGCATGAACCAGCTGTGCGCCTGCGGAGCCCTCGTCGCAACCCTGTGCTCCGACTGCTGCCTGCCGTACGAACTGTACGAACTCCGCCTCTCAGCCGCCCACGTCCGCGCAGCCCGCCCCTGACCCACACGCCGGCCGCTGCTCCTCCTCACCGGCAGCCGACGGGGAAGGCCGCCTGGAAGGCCAGTCGATGGGCGGCGTCCGCTCCGAGCCGGGTGAGTACGTCGTCGAGGGCGAGGTATTCCTCCCAGGGCGCTCGCCCCGTCGCCGCCGCCAGCGCCTGTACGAGTCTGTCCTCCAGGTCGGGGACGCGTTTGTCCTTCCAGACCTTGTCGGCCGTGCTGACGAGGAGGTCCTCGATCGTCACGTCGGGGCCGTCCCAGCTCGCGTGGGTGGCGGCGAACCGGGCCCGGTCGGACGTGAAGCCGTGCTCCAGAAGCAGATCCCGGCCGGCCGCCTCGTGCGCCGATCCCGGTCCGGAGAGCTCCTCGGGGTGCACGGTCTTGCCCACGTCATGGGTTGCCGCACCGAAGAGAACGGCGTCGCGGTCCACGGCCAGGTCCGGGTACCGGTCTCCCACCCAGTCGGCCAGCTCGACCGCGACGTCGTGGACCGCGCGCAGGTGCGCCGCCAAACGGGGCGAGGCCGCGAGGGAGCGCAGCAGTTCCGCCACTTCGGGCGGCAGCGGCCTCAGGGACGGCTCTGCCGGGGCGTCAAGGGCGCGGGACAGGACGTCGGAACGTATCGAAGTCATCCTGGGGACAGTACCGGTCCCCTGTGCGCGGGTCAGGGCCTCGCTGTGGACGCGAGTGGGCCGCCGCCTCCGGCCGCCCTGTCACCCGATTCCCACGGTGCCGCCCGGCATTTGGCCGAGCGCCTGCCGGGGGAATGTCACGCTCCCAGGTACGCCACTCTCCGCAGCAGGTCGAGAGAGTGGATCCCGCTCGCGCGGCGACCCGCGCTGCTCCGGCTCGGAGGGCCGTGGTTTTGCAATGAATGGGTAAAGGCGCGTGGGGGGTCCGGAACCATCCCCGCCCGAAGTTGATCTTCCCTTGTGTTCAACACGAGCTGCACCGGCCCAGCCACGGCCCGGCGCGGGACCCGAGACGTCTTCCGGCCTGGGGAGCCATCACAGGACGACGACCGGCTCCCGCCCTACGCGCCCGATCAGGACGCCGACGACACCACCGGAACTCCGCACACACGGAGGACCGGTATCCGGACGGCGCGTCCCGCAGCAACCAGTTCCACAGGGGGGATCTTCCGCTATGCAGGTGAGGTTCGGACTACTCGGTCAACTGACCGTCCACCTGGACGGTGAACGGCGTCAGATCGCCGGGTCCAAGGGCGGTGTACTGCTGGCCACGCTCCTGCTGCGGCCGAACACGCCCCAGCCGGTCGACCGCCTCATGGCCGCTCTGTGGGGTGACCATCCGCCTCGTACCGCGCTCGCCTCGTTGTACAACCACGTCACGCGCCTGCGCTCCACCCTGGGTTCGGCAAGCCACCGGCTGGAGGCGAACCAGGGTTCCTACGTCTTGCGGGTCCACGTCGGGGAAGTGGACGCGGAGGTCTTCGCCGGTCACCTCGCCCGGGCCCAGGACGCCTCGCGCGCGTCCGACTGGGAGACCCTCGGTGCGGCGAGCCGCGCCGCGTTGGCCCTGTGGCGTGGCCGGCCGCTGGCCGAGTATCCGGCCTTCCACGAGACCCCTGAGGTCACGCACCTCGTGGAACAGCATCTCCAGGCCGTCGAGCTGGATTTCGAGTACCACCTGCGGACGGGCCGCCACCGCGAGGTGACCGCGGAGATCACCCGCTACGCGGGAGCCCACCCCCTGCACGAACCGTTCCACCGTCAGCTGATCACCGCGCTGCACCAGAGCGGACGCACCGCCGAAGCCATCACCGCCTACCACGCCCTGCGCACCACCCTCGGAGATGAACTCGGCGTCGATTCTTCCCCCGCCACCCAAGAGGTCTTCCAGGCCCTCCTCCGCCCCGACCCGCCGCAGGCCGGCACGACCGGCACGACCACCCCGCCCACGCCGGCGGCCGACCGTGCCGGGACGGCGGCAGGCACCGGGCCCGCGGGCGAGGCGCCGTTCCAGATCCCCCGCGACATCGCGGACTTCACCGGCAGGGCGGAGGAGCTGTCCGCCCTGTGCGCGCACCTGACGACGTCCGGGGCCGACGGCATGCCCGCCCTCGTCGTCCTCTCCGGCATGGGCGGCATCGGCAAGACCACCCTGGCCCTGCACGCCGCCCACCGCACCCGCGGCTCGTTTCCCGACGGCCAGCTCTACGCCGACCTGCGGGGCTTTGGGGC
>NZ_JBEPFL010000077.1:0-5108 GCF_040301925.1 Streptomyces sp. NPDC000075 | reverse complement strand
AAACGCTCCACCCCGTACGAGGTCACCAGATGCCGCGCCACCAACCCACCCAGCAGACCCGTACCACCCGTCACCAGCACCGTCCCCGACCCGAAGTCCGGGGCCTCGCCGGCCGGCGCCGGCACGCGGGCCAGCCTGGGCGCCCGTACGACTCCGTCGCGGACGGCGAGCTGCGGTTCGTCATCGCTCGGCAGCACGGCCGCGGAGTTCAGGGCCGTGACATCGTCCACGTCCAGCAGGCCGAACCGGCCGGGGTTCTCGGCCTGCGCGGAGCGCACCATGCCCTGGAGCGCGGCGAGGGCGGGGACTTCGGCGGCGCCCCGGGTCAGGAAGACCAGGCGGGCGTCCGCGTACCGCTCGTCGGCCAGCCACTCCTGGAGCAGCGCCAGCACACGCCGTACGACGGAGCGGGCGGCCTCCGCGTCCGCGCCGGCCTCGTCGAGGACCGGCACGACCACCACGTCGGGCACCGGCCCGGCCGCGGCCAGGGCGTCGAGGTCGGCGGCGGTGGTGGTGCCGAGGGCGGCGGCGGTGGCCGCGGCCGGTCCGGCGGTGCCCAGCACGGCGGTGCGGACGTCCGTGGCGGGGGCGGCGCCGACCGGCGCCCACTCCACCTGGAACAGCGCGTCGCGGTGCGCCGCACCCGTCAGTTGGCCGGCGGACACCGGGCGCAGGGCCAGTGCGTCGACGGAGGCCACCGGCGTGCCGGTGGTGTCGGCGAGGGCGAAGGACACGGCGTCCGAGCCGGGTACCGGGGAGATCCGTACCCGCAGGGCCGTGGCCCCGGAGGCGTGGAGCGAGACACCGGTCCAGGCGAACGGCAGCCGGGCGCCGCCCGTCCCGTCGGAGCCGTCGCGGTCGCCGCTGAACCAGAGGGCGTGGAGGGCCGCGTCCAGGAGGGCGGGGTGGAGTCCGTATCCGGCGACCTCGCCGGCCTCGGCGTCCGCGAGCGCGACCTCGGCGAAGACCTCCTCGCCCGACCGCCAGACCCCGCGTACGCCCTGGAACGCGGGCCCGTACTCCAGACCCGCCACCGCCATCCGCTCGTACAGGTCCTCCACCGCCACCGGCTCGGCACCGGCCGGCGGCCACTCCACCAGATCGAAACCGGCCTCCACCGGCGCCGACGACACCACACCACTCGCATGCCGCACCCACGCACCCTCACCGTCCGTCCGGGAGTGCAGGGTCACGTCACGGCGGCCGTCCTCACCCGCGGCGCCCACCGTGAGCTGGAGCTGGACGCCACCGGTGACGGACAGCACCAGCGGCGCCTCCAGGGTGAGGTCGTCCAGGACGGGGCAGCCGGCGTGCTCGCCGGCGTGCAGCACGAGTTCGACCAGGGCCGCGCCCGGCACCAGGACCGTGCCGAACACCGCGTGGTCGGCCAGCCAGGGGTGGGTGCGCAGCGACAGGCTGCCCGTGAAGAGCTGCCCGTCGGCGTCGGCCAGGGTCACGCGGGCGCCGAGGAGCGGGTGGCCCGCCTCGCCGAGGCCGAAGGCGGACGCGTCGCCTGCGGCGTTGCCGGAGGCGAGCCAGAACTGGCGCCGTTCGAAGGCGTACGTCGGGAGGTCGACACGGGACGCGGCGCCGAGCTCGGCGAAGAAGCCCGTCCAGTCGACGGCGACGCCCCGGGTGTGCAGCCGGGCGAGGGCGGCGACCAGGGACTCCAGCTCGGGCGTGCCACGGCGCAGGGCGGGCACGAGCGCCCGGGGGTCGGTGTCGACGAGGCAGTCCTGGCCCATCTGGGCCTGCATGTCGATGGGACCGACCTCGAGGTAGGTCGCGGTGCCCAGGGTCTCCAGGGTGCGCACGCTGTCGAAGAAGCGGGCACCCTCGCGGATGTGGCGGACCCAGTAGTCGGCGCCCGGGACCTGGCCCTCGTCGAAGAGGCGGCCGGTGAGTCCGTCGACCATGGGGACGGTGGGCGCCCGGAAGTCCAGGCGCCGCGCGAACGCGCCGAACGCGTCGAGCACCGGATCCATGTGGGCGGAGTGGAAGGCGTGGCTGACCTCCACCCGGTGGGTCCTGCGGCCCCGTTCGCGCCAGTACGCGGCGGTGGCGAGGACGGCGTCCTCCTCGCCGGAGACGACCACGGCGCGCGGCCCGTTGACCAGGGCGACGGAGAGGCGGCCGGTGATGCCGAGCTCGTCGAGGCCGGCGCGCACCTCGTCCTCGGAGGCCTCCAGCGCGATCATCGCGCCGCCCTCGGGGAGTTCCTCGATCAGGCGGCTGCGGGTGACCAGCAGGTGCGCGGTCTCCCGGAGCGGCAGCACGCCGGCGACGTGCAGGGCGGCGTAGTCGCCGAGCGAGCCGCCGGAGACCGCGTCGGGGCGCAGGCCCCAGTGTTCCAGCAGCCGGTACAGGGCGACTTCGAGGGCGAAGATGGCGGGCGCGGACCAGCCGGTGCGGTTGAGGAGGGCGGCCTCCGGGGAGCCCTCGGGGGCGAAGACGATCGACTTCAGCGGGCGGTCGAGGTGCGGGTCGAGCGCGGCGCACACCTCGTCGAAGGCCTGGGCGTAGACCGGGAAGGCCTCGTGGAGCTCGCGGCCCATGCCGGGGCGCTGGCTGCCCTGGAAGGTGAAGAGGAAGGCCAGCGGGCCTTCGGCCGGGGTGCCGGTGTACACGCCGTCGGCGTGTTCACCGCGGGCCAGGGAGTCGAGGCCGTCGAGCAGTTCGGCGTGGTCGCGTGCGACGAGCACGGCCCGCCGGTCGAGTGCGGCGCGGGTGGTGGCGAGCGATGCGGCCAGGTCCACGAGGTCGGTGCCGGGGTGCTCGCGCAGCCGGGCGGCGAGCCGGCCGGCCTGGCCGCGCAGGGCCTCGTCGGACGCGGCGGACAGCAGGAACGGCAGGACGGGCAGGCGGACGGCGTCGGCCCGCTCGCCGGACGGCCTGGGCTCCTCGCCCGGAGCCGGTGCCTGCTCCGCTTCCTCCGGGGCCTGTTCCAGGATGACGTGGGCGTTGGTGCCGCTGATGCCGAAGGAGGACACGCCGGCGCGGCGCGGCCGTCCGGTCTCGGGCCAGGCGCGGGCCTCGGTGAGGAGTTCCACCGCGCCGGCCGACCAGTCGACGTGCGAGGAGGGCTCGTTCACGTGCAGGGTCCGGGGCAGCAAGCCGTGCCGCATGGCCTGGACCATCTTGATGACGCCCGCGACGCCGGCGGCGGCCTGCGTGTGGCCGATGTTGGACTTCAGTGAGCCCAGGTAGAGGGGGCTGCCGTCCGGCCGGCGGCGGCGCCCGTAGGTGGCGAGCAGGGCCTGGGCCTCGATCGGGTCGCCGAGCCGGGTGCCCGTGCCGTGCGCCTCGACGGTGTCCACGTCCTGGACCTGGAGGCGGGCGTCGGTCAGGGCCTGCTGGATGACGCGCTGCTGGGAGGGCCCGTTGGGTGCGGTCAGGCCGTTGCTGGCGCCGTCCTGGTTGACGGCGGAGCCGCGCACCAGGCCGAGCACCCGGTGTCCGTTGCGGCGGGCGTCGGAGAGCTTCTCCACGAGGAGCATGCCGACGCCCTCGCCCCAGCCGGTGCCGTCCGCGTCGTCCGAGAAGGACTTGCAGCGGCCGTCGACGGCCAGTCCGCGCTGGCGGCTGAAGTCCACGAAGGTGCCGGGGGTGGACATGACGGTCACGCCGCCGGCGAGGGCGAGGGCGCACTCGCCCCGGCGCAGTGCCTGCACGGCCAGGTGCAGGGTCACCA
Organism: Streptomyces sp. NPDC000075; assembly: GCF_040301925.1. Taxonomy (NCBI): domain Bacteria; kingdom Bacillati; phylum Actinomycetota; class Actinomycetes; order Kitasatosporales; family Streptomycetaceae; genus Streptomyces; species Streptomyces sp. NPDC000075. The sequence goes on along the minus strand of NZ_JBEPFL010000077.1, from coordinate 1,417 downwards.
GGGACGAGGAGCAGGCGGTGTCCACGGTGACGGCGGGGCCTTCGAGGCCCAGGACGTACGCCACCCGGCCGGAGGCGATGCTGCCGGCCGTGCCGCTGCCGAGGTAGCCCTCCAGGTCCTCCGGCGGGGTGCCGATCTTGGACGCGTAGTCGTGGTACATCAGGCCGACGAACACGCCGGTGCGCGATCCGCGCACGGACAGCGGGTCGATGCCCGCGCGTTCGAGGGTCTCCCAGGAGGTCTGGAGCAGGAGCCGCTGCTGCGGGTCCATCGCCAGGGCCTCGCGCGGCGAGATCCCGAACAGGTCGGGGTCGAACTCGCCCGCGTCGTGCAGGAACCCGCCCTCGCGGCTGTAGGAGGTGCCCCGGTGGTCGGGGTCCTCGTGGAAGAGCCGTTCGAGGTCCCAGCCCCGGTTCTCCGGGAAGCCGGTGACGCCGTCGGCGCCGGTCTCGACGAGCCGCCACAGGTCCTCGGGGCTCTCGACCCCGCCGGGGTAGCGGCAGCTCATGCCCACGATCGCGATCGGCTCGTGGGCCTCGTCCTGCATGTCTTCGATGCGCTGGTTGGCCTGGCGCAGTTCTGAGGTGACTCGCTTGAGGTATTCGACGAGTCGGGTTTCGTCCGCCACGGGCGGTGTTCCTTTCAGGGTCGGTTGTCCGTCGCGGCGGATCAGAGGGTGCCGAATTCCGCGTCGATGAGGTCGAGGAGCTCGTCCGCGGTCGCCGTCTCGATCCGTTCGTCGCCGCTGCGGGCGCCCGAGGGGACGGTGGTCGGGGCGAGCGTGGCCAGCAGCGTGCGCAGCCGGGACTCGGCGGCTTCGCGCAGCGGGTCGTCGTCCGGGCCGAGGGCCTCGATGGTGCCGGTCAGAGCGTCCAGCTGGTCGAGGAGGACGGCGCCGGGTTCCGCCGGGGGCAGCAGCAGGCCGAGCAGGTACCGGGCGAGGCTGTCGACCTCGGGGTAGTCGAAGACGAGTGTCGCCGGCAGCTTCAGGCCGGTGTCCGTGCCCAGGGCGTTGCGCAGTTCGAACGTGCTGAGCGAGTCGAAGCCCAGGTTGGTGAAGGACCGGTTCAGGGGCACCGCGTGGCCGCCGGCGAAGCCGAGGACCGCGGCGACCTGGGTACGGACCAGGCTCTGGACGAAGGGAAGCCGGTCGTCCTCCGGCAGACCGCGCAGCCGGTCCGCCAGCGATGCCGCGCCGGCGGTCGTGGCCGCCGCCGGGTCCACACCCGTGGCCGTGCGGCGGACGGGGGTGCGGACGAGTCCGCGCAGCAGCGCCGGGAGTTCGCGGCCCCGCTCCTGGAGGGCCTTGAGGTCCAGCGGAGCCGGAACCAGTCCCGCGCTCCCCTGCGACAGGGCGGTGTCGAAGAGGGCCAGACCCTGCTCCGGGGCGATCGGGATGAACCCGGTACGGACGATG
>NZ_JBEPFL010000076.1:0-5230 GCF_040301925.1 Streptomyces sp. NPDC000075 | reverse complement strand
TTCTGGCGTTGATTTTTGGCACGCTGTTGAGTTCTCAAGGAACGGACGCTTCCTTTGTACTCACCCTCTCGGGCTTTCCTCCGGGCTTTCGTTCTGTTCAGAGTCTATCAGATCTTTTCGGACCCGATTTCCTCTGCGCTTTCCAGGTTCTTCGCTTTCGCGCTTTCCCTTTCCGGCGGTTCCGACTCTATCAGAAGTTTTCCACCGGATTTCCCGGCTTCGACGATCCGAATGAAGAGTCGAGTGCACCCCACATGGAATTCGATTCGCTGTGGAGTGGGTGTCGCCGAACTTGTCCAGTTCGAGGCAACCGTTTGACTCTACAGCCCACCCCCAGGGGTGTCAAAACGAGGCGGGGGCCTCGTGGACACGCCTCAACAGCTCCATCAGCACGCCCTGTTCCCGCACCGTCAGCGGCGCCAGGAGCTGGGCGTTCGCCGCCTCGGCGAGGGTGGCGCAGCGGGTGAGGGCCGCCTCCCCCTCCGGGGTCACCGTGATCGCGTTCTTGCGGCGGTCGGCCGGGTCCGGGGCGCGCAGCACCAGGCCCGCCTCCTGGAGGTGGTTGAGGATCCCGACCATGTCCTTGGGGTCCACCGCCAGCCGGCGGCCCAGCTCGGCCTGCGCGACGGGCCCGTACTCGGCGGTCGCCGCCAGCACGGCGTGGTGCGTCAGCTTCAGCCCCTCCGCCGCGACGGCCTCGGCGACCAGTCCCCTCCCGCGCGCCGCCACGCGCCCGACGAGCCAGCTGGGCAGGGACTGGATGTGCGCGAGGGGCCGGAGCCGAGGCGGGGGCGGGGGCGTATCCATGAGGCCCACCCTACCTACAATCGTTGGACATCCCCACGACTTCCTGCTTATCGTTGGGACAACCAACGAAATGAAACGGATCGGGGGAGGTCCTGTGCTGCGTATCCGCCATGAGGTCAACGGTGGGCCCGAGGTGCTGTTCGCCGAGGAGGTCGGCCGCCCGGAGGCAGGCCCCGGGGAGCTGGTCGTCCGGGCCGAGGCGATCGGGGTCACCCTGCCCACCGTCCGCAAGGTCCGCGAGGGCAGCGGGCCGGTCCCGTTCGGCGGGGAGGTCGCCGGGGCCGTCGTCTCCCTCGGGGCGGACGTCACCGGCTTCGCCGTCGGGGACCGTGTCACCGGGCTGTGCTTCGCCCACGCCTACGCCGAGTACGCCGTTCTGAACAGCGCTCTGACCACCGCCGTCCCGGACGGCGCGACCGCCGTGGACGCTGTCGCGCTCGTGCGCAGCGGGCTCGTGGCGCGCGGGGCGTACGAGGCCGGGCGGGTGCGGCCCGGTGAGTCGGTGCTCGTCACGGCGGCGGCCAGTGCGGTGGGCGGCCTCGCCCTCCAGCTCGCGAAGGCCGGCGGGGCGGGGCGCGTCGTCGCCGCCGTGAGCAGCGCCGACAAGGCCGCGTTCGTCCGCGGCCTCGGCGCGGACGAGGTCGTTCTGTACGAGGACGCCGACTGGGGAGCCCCGTACGACGTCGTCCTCGACGGTGTCGGCGGCGATCTGCTGGGCCCCGCCGTACGGGCTCTGGCCATGGGCGGGCGGCTGGTGGCCTTCAGCTCGGGCGGCGGCACGGTGGACGCGTACGAGCTCCTGGTGCGCGGCGCCTCGGTGACCGGCTTCCAGATGCGGGCCATCGCCATGGGCCGGCCCGACCTGTACGCCCGCTGGCAGCGCGAGCTCTGGGAGCAGCACGCCGCGGGCACCCTGCGCACCTCCGTCCACGAGGAGATCCCCCTCGCCGAGGCGGCCCGCGCCCACGCGGTCATCGAACAGCGCCGCAACCTCGGCAAGGTCGTCCTGGTCCCCTGAGTCGTCACCCCCTATGGGGAAGGGAGCAGGCAGCGGTCGAGGAGTGCGTGCATACGGGGGACCGGAAGGGACGGGTTGGCTGCGGCGCCCTCTGCGGTGCGGGGGTCGTGCAGGAGGGCTTCCAGGGCTTCCGGCGTCAGGCCCGGGTTCGCGGCGGCGGCTCGGCGCACCGACTCCTCGGGGTCGTTCACCGGGGGCTCGACGAGGGCGGGATCGGCGGCGGCCAAGGCGCGTACCTCGGGGTCCGGGTGGCCGACGAGGTGGGCCAGGCCGGTGCGGGGGAAGGCAGGCAGGCTCAGCAGGTGCGGGCGGTGGGCCGGGCGGGCCGCGAACACCTCCACGAGGAGGTCCGGGGGTGCCGACGGCTGGTGGCAGGCGAGGCGAATCCGTACCTCTTCGTCCTCGTCCCGCGCCAGTGTCGCGACGAGTTCGGAGGGCAGGCCGGGCCAGGTCGCCGCGACCCGGCGGAGCACCGGTTCCCCGGACACCGCGCAGGCGGCGAACCAGGCGGGCGACGGCTCCGTATCCGGCTCGGTGATCGGGTGGGCGCAGTCCGGCCCGTGGTCGAGCACCTCCTGGATCGCCCGGAGCTCCGCCCACGTGCGGGGAAAGGGGTGGATGCGGGCACGCATCCGTACGCCTTCGTCAGGATCCTCCCCCAGCTCCGCCGCCAACTCCGGCCCCAGGTCGGGCCGGGCGGCGATCATCTTGCGGATCTCCGCGTCGGGGTCGCGGGCGAGCCGGGCGACGACATCGGCCGGAATGTGGCGGTTCCAGGCCAGGAGACCTTGCGTGCGCTCCGCGAAGCACTGCTCGATGAGCGCGGGGGACAGGGCACACACGCCGAGGAAGAACGGCCGACTGAGGCTGCCGATGCGGGGGAGCTTTGCCTCCACCCTCTCCGGATCCAAGACCCAGCTGCTCTTCCGCGCCGCTTCGCGCACCGTGGGGTCGGAGTCGGTGAGCAACGCCTCCCGCTCGGTGGGCGTGAGCGACTGCCACCCGGGGGCGGCCCTCTCCCGGAGGGAGGGAAGCTGGTGCCCGGCCATGGCACGGTAGAAGGAACGAGGGATCTGCCGGGAGGAGATGAGCTCCTGGACGATCTCGTGCTCGGTGAGGAGTGCGTCCTCGCTGCCCCCGTCCTGGGCGGTCAACAGGGTGACGATGATGTCGTCCGGCAACGGTCGGACCCGTCGGGGACGGGGGTGGCCGTAGGGGTTGGCGAGCCGCACACGGACGAATCCCGAGGGATCCGTTGCCAGGGGGGCGAGCCGCGACAGGTCTATGTGCCGGTTACCGGCGAGCGCGCGACGCACCGGCCTGGCCGGGTGGTGCAGCGCTGCCTCGATGACGGCATCGGGCAGATCCCGCCCCTCGCACATCAGCAGGCCGGCCTCGCCGGCGGTTCGGTCCAGCAGTCGCGTCAACACCTCGGCGGGAGCCGACGGGTTGAAGGCGATGCCGCGCAGCCACGGCTGATGCAGAGAGTCCGACACCGACTCATCCTGCCACCCGCCGGCCCCGCCCCGCCTCCGCCTCTCGGCCGCCACTTGAGCGCGTGGAGGAAGCGGGGTCCCGGGCGGCCTGCCCGGGACGGCTGGTTTCAGTTGCCGACGAAGCCCAGGCTCGTCGCGTCGTAGCGGGCGCCCGCGATCTGCTCGCGCGGGGCCGCGGCCTCGATGGCGGCCAGGTCCTGCGGCGTCAGCTCGACCGACAGAGCCGCGAGGTTCTCCTCGAGGTACTGCCGGCGCCGGGTGCCGGGGATCGGTACGACGTCCTCGCCCCGGTGCTGCACCCACGCCAGCGCCAGCTGTCCCGCGGTGACGCCCTTGGCCGCGGCCAGTTCCTCCAGCCTGGCGACGATCGCCAGGTTCCGGTCGAGGTTGCCCTCGGCGAACCGGGGCTGCGTGCGCCGGACGTCGCCCTCCGCCAGGCCCTCGACGGAGTTGTACCGGCCGGTGAGGAAGCCCCGGCCGAGCGGGGAGAACGGGACCAGGCCGATGCCGAGTTCGCGGCAGACGGCCGCGGTCTCCGTCTCCAGGTCCCGCGTCCAGAGGGACCATTCGCTCTGGAGTGCCGCGATGGGGTGCACCGCGTGCGCCCTGCGGATCGTCTCCGCGCCGGCCTCCGACAGCCCGAGGTGGCGGACCTTGCCGGCCTGGACCAGTTCGGCCATGGCGCCGACGGTCTCCTCGATGGGGACCTGCGGGTCGACCCGGTGCTGGTAGTAGAGGTCGATGTGGTCGACGCCGAGCCGTCGCAGCGAGGCCTCGCAGGCCTGGCGCACGTAGGCGGCGTCCCCGCGGATCACGACGGGCTCCCCGAGCCGGCTGGCGAAGCCGAACTTGGTGGCGATGACGGCCTCGTCGCGGCGCCCGGCGACGGCCCGGCCGATCAGCTCCTCGTTGTGTCCGGCGCCGTAGAAGTCGGCGGTGTCGAGCAGGGTCACGCCGAGGTCGAGGGCGTGGTTGAGGGTGGCGATCGACTGCGCGTCGTCCGAGTCGCCGTAGCCGTGGCTCATCCCCATGCAGCCCAACCCTTGTGCGGAGACTGCGAGTTCGCCCAAGTGCCGGATGCGTACGTCGATCATTCTGGTGCCTCCCGAGCTGGAAAACCGTCTGCTCACGACGCTAGGTCTTGGAGTGCACTCCATGTCAAACGATCAACGCCGAACCATCAACGCCCGACGGTCGACACCCGACGTCAACTGCCGCAGTCGAGGCTCGCGATCCCGCCCGAGACGATCGGGTCGGCGTCGGTCCCGTGGACGCGCAGCGTGCCGCCGCCTCCGCGCTCGCTCCAGTTCAGCTCATACGCTCCGCCGGCCACGGGCCGGTAGCCGTCGTCCGCGATCCAGGAGCCCGACGGGCGCCAGCCGATCCGGCTCGGGCCGATCGCGTAGACGTCACCGCTGCCGATCACCAGGAACGAGGTCTCCCGGACGACGGCCGTGCAGCCGCCGGGGCCCGTGGGGTTCAGGACGTAGTACTCGGCGCCGAGTTCGTCGAGGGCGCCGGCCGCACAGCTCAAGGCGGCCGCGACCAGGGCGACGCCCCGTACGACGCGCAACGCGACCGGCCGGGACGGCGCCGCCCCCGTCCGGCCGGTCGCGAAGCGGACCCGTACGGCGCGGACTCCGGCGAGGACCACGGCCGCACAGAGCAGGACGACGCACAGCGCCCAGCCGGGCACCACGGTGCCGGAGACCAGGAGCACCAGGTCGCTCCATCCCGTGGCGGCCGCCAGCAGGAGGAGAGCCGTGACGGCGATGTCGTATCCGGCCGCGCTCCGTTGTGTCATACATGCAGCCTAAACGGCCGTAAACGCAGAAAAGCCCCGCACCATGACTGGTGCGGGGCTTTCCCACAATGATTGTTCGGCGGCGTCCTACTCTCCCACAGGGTC
>NZ_JBEPFL010000075.1:0-5471 GCF_040301925.1 Streptomyces sp. NPDC000075 | reverse complement strand
GCCTCAATCGCCGGCGGGGCTATATGAAGCCCCGCCGGCGATTGAGGCGCGGGGGGCACCCCCAGCGGTAGCTGGGGGACAGCGGCATGCCGACGTGCGCGTGCTGAACGGGGGCGAGACCTGGCCGCCGCTCGGGGTGGCCCCCGTACCGCCGGCCATGCAACCGCAGGACCTCGGGCAGCTCCGCCCCGGAGAGGCGCTCTTACTCCACACCGACGGCGCCGAGGACGCCCGCGACCGGCACGGACGGTTCTTCCCGCTGGCGGCCTTCCTCGCCGCGCAGCAGACGCTCACGCCCGCGCGGCTGGTCGCGGGCGTGCACGCCGCCCTGCTGCGCCACACCGGCGGGCGGATCACGGATGACGTCGCCCTGCTGGCGCTGCGCAACGACCGCCCCTGACCGGGGACCGGACCGGCCCTGCACCGGCCCGGCCACGGCGGCGCCCCGCGCGGGGACCGGACCCGTCCGGCCGGGGGGAGTGGAACGGCCCGGGCGGATCCGTGTCACCTGCGGAGCCGTTCCGCACCGGGCCGGTGGACGGACCCGGTGCGGAACCGGCCGGCTCCGGGCCGGGGGCCGCCCGGCGACCAACCGGGCGGCCCCCGCGGAGCCGTGGTGCGCCGCCCGCCTGCCATGGAGTGTCGGGCAGACAGCAAGGCGGGCGGCGCGGTGCCGGGTCGTCGCACTGTACGAGGGGGAGCCGACGACCGGGCGGCCTCCTTGGCGAGGCTCTTAAGTGAAGCGCGGCCGGGCCCCTCTCCGGCAGGGTGCGTATCGCATTTATGCGCGTTCTTGTTTCACACCCCGTGTGAATTGGACGCACAGCACCCCGCGCGCACCCCGCAGCCACTAGCCTGAAGCCGACGAGCCCTTGGAGCGGCCCATGCAGCCCAACGCCCTGCTCGACGCCCTCCTCGCCGAGGCGGGAATGTCCCACGCCGGACTCGCCGCGCACGTCAACCAGGCGGGACGGTCCCGCGGACTCGCGCTGCGCTACGAACACACCGCGGTCTCCCGCTGGTTGAAGGGGCAGCGCCCCCGGGGCCAGGTGCCCGACCTCATCTGCGAGGTGCTGGGCGGGCGGCTGCGACGCCCCGTCGGCCTCGACGACATCGGGCTCGGCATCCCCGGCCAGCAGACCCCGCACGCCACCCGGCTCAGCGGCTTCGTGGACCGGGCCACCGCCCTGTGGCGCTCCGACGAGCTGGGCCGGCCCGCGCAGCTCACCGCGCAGGCCCTCACCGGCACCCCCGCCGTCATCCCCGTGTGGGAGTGGGAGAACCCGCCCGAGGACGCCGACGTGTCCCGTTCGGGCACCCAGCGGATCGGCATGGAGCACATCGAGATCCTGCGGGCCGCCCGCTCCCACTACGAGCTGATGTACCGCCGGGCCGGAGGCATGGCCACCCGGGCCAGGATCGTCCGCTTCCTCGGCAGCGAGACGGCCCCGATGCTGCGCGGCGGTTACCCCGACGACGTCGGGCGCCTGCTGCACCGTGCCACCGGGTCCCTGGTGGCGGTCGCGGGGATCTGCGCGTACGACTCCGACGCGCACGGCCTCGCCCAGCGCTACTTCCACCAGGCCCTGCGGCTCGCCAAGGCCAGCGGGGACCGGGGGCTGGGGGCGTACGTGATCGCCCTGCTGGTCAACCAGTCCCTGCACCTGCGGGACTTCCGCCAGGCCGTGGCCTTCGCCGAGGCCGCGCTGCGGGCCGCGGGCCACCAGACCACCCCGGCGCTGGCCGCCGACCTGTACGCGATGCAGGCCAAGGCCTACGCCCAGCTCGGCGACACCGCCGCCGCCCTGGCCTGCATCCGGCGCGCCGAGGCGGCCGCCGAGCGGATCCGGCCCGGCACCGAGCCCGCCGAGACGGGCTACGTCCAGCCCGGGCTGGTCAACGTACAGGTGGCCGAGGCGCTCCTGAGCCTGGGGGACCTGGACGCCGCGCACGAGCAGGCGTCCGAGGCCGTCGGCACCCCGGCGCACGACCGGGGGCGGGTGCACCGGCTGGCGATGCTGTGCGAGATCCAGCTGCGCCAGGGGGAGGCGGACCGCGCGGTGGCCTCGGCGGCCGAAATGGCCGAACGTGCCAAGGGGATGGAGTCGCTGCGGCTGCGGGACCGGCTGCGGGCGGTCCGCGAAGCGCTGTTGACCAGCGGCTGCGCCGGAGCGGAGGAGACCGCCGGACTCATCGACGGGGCGCTGCGCGTTCCCCTGTGACCGCTTCAGCTGCTGCCATGTTGCCACCTACGAAGCGGAAGGCGGCAATACCGTGCAGTGGACGAACCTGAGTGAGCAGACCGTGTACCAGAACCGCTGGTTCGACGTGAACCTCGCGGACGTGCGACTCCCCGACGGCCGGCACCTGGACCACTTCGTCATCCGGCTGCGGCCGGTCGCCGTGGCCACCGCCGTCAACGAGGCCGACGAGGTGCTGCTGCTGTGGCGCCACCGGTTCATCACCGACAGCTGGGGCTGGGAACTGCCCGCCGGGGTGGTCGAGGACGGGGAGTCCGTCGAGGCGGCGGCGGCCCGGGAGATGGAGGAGGAGTCGGGCTGGCGGCCGGGCCCGCTCCACCACCTGATGACCGTCGAGCCCTCCAACGGGCTCACCGACGCCCGCCACCACCTCTACTGGGCGGACGGGGCCACCCGCATCGGCGAACCGGAGGACGGCTTCGAGTCCTCGCGCCGCGAGTGGGTCCCGCTGAAGCTCGTCCCGGACATGATCGGGCGCGGCGAGATCCCGGCCGCCAACATGGCGGCCGGGCTGCTCCTGCTGCACCACCTCAGGCTGGGCTAGTCAGGCCGGCCTAGCCGTCCTCGCGCGCGGCGGCCGGCCACCGCCGGGCCGCCGCCCGCTGGGCCCGCCGGCCGAGGTTCTGCATCGGGATCTCGACCAGCCGGTACATCAGGTGGCTCACGATCAGCAGCGCCGCGAGGTACAGCGCGGTCCAGGCGAGCCGGCCGAGTACCGAGGACGGCGGCGGCGCCGCCCCCACCAGGGGGGCGAGCGCGTGCTTCAGCGGCAGGTGCACGAGGTACAGGGAGAAGCTGATCGCGCCGAGCCAGGTCAGGAACCGGGGGAAACGGCGCCCCCGGAGCAGGAAGCCGAGCCCGAACACGGCCCAGGCGGCCAGGTAGGCCGAGGACCAGGACGTCCAGCTCAGGGTCCAGGTGTGGTCCTCCAGACCGCCGCGGTTGTACAGCCATCCGACCAGCACGCCCGAGACGATGACGAAGGCGCAGGCGAGCAGCGAGGACCGGCGCCCGCGCCCGCCGTGCTGGGCCCGGTACACCGCCGTTCCGGCGAACATGGTCGCGAAGATCGTCCACGTCTCGTACCAGGGGGCCCGGCTGTTCAGGGTGATCAGCGCGAGGCCGAGCCCGCCGAGGAGCAGGGCGCCCGCCCCGGTCGGTCCGGGGCGGCCGCTGAGCACCCCGGCGAAACCGGCGAGCACGACGGGGACGACGACGAGCAGGAGGAGCCGCACCGCGTGGGCGTCGGGCGTCAGGAGCTTCTCGCCGACGGCCGTGCCGACCACCAGGGCGAGGGCGGCGCAGCCGGCCGCGACGGGGGCGCTGTGCCGGTGCAGGCCGCGGGCGAACAGGGCCGTGACGAGGAAGTAGAAGACCATCTCGTAGCAGAGCGTCCAGGTGACGTTCATGCCGTTGGTGACGCCGAGGACGTCCTGGAGGAGCAGGCTGTTGGCGATCACCGAGGCGAGGTCGTCACCGGTGCGCAGGACGCGGACCGCGCCGTCGCCGGCCGGCAGCACCAGGAGGGCGACGGCCACCGTGACGATCAGCGCCGGGTGGATCCGGAAGAACCGCCCGATCCAGAACCCCCGGACGTCGCCGCGCCGTTCGAGGGAGGCCGGGATGATGTAGCCGCTGACGATGAAGAACAGCATGACCCCGAAGAGGCCGAGGTCGAAGTTCCGCGCCACGGCGGCCCCGTGCGGCACCATCCTCAGCACGCCGAAATGGTGGAGTGCCACGACCAGGGCGGCGAAGCCGCGCAGGGCGTCGAGCCAGCCGAGCCGGGCCCCTTGGGAGGCGGCCGGGGCGGGGGAAGCGGAAGCGGGTGCGACGGCGGCCGGGGGCCTCGCCGGTGAGGTCGTGGGGCTCTTCACCGGAAGGACCCTAGCCGGACCTCGGCCGCCCCGTGGGCGACCGAGGTCCTTCTCACACCGGAGCGGTACGCCCGCCGTGACGGTTCAGCCGTAGGGGTAGAAGCCCGAGCCCGTCTTGCGGCCCAGCCGGCCCGCGTCGACCATCCGCTGGAGCAGCGGGGGAGCGGCGTACAGCGGCTCCTTGTACTCGGCGTACATCGAGTCGGCGATCGACGCGATGGTGTCCAGGCCGATCAGGTCGGACAGCTTCAGCGGGCCCATGGGGTGGGCGCAGCCGAGCTCCATGCCGTTGTCGATGTCCTCACGGCTGGCGATGCCGGACTCGAACATCCGGATCGCCGACAGCAGGTACGGGACCAGGAGGGCGTTGACGACGAAGCCGGACCGGTCCTGGGCGCGCACGGCGTGCTTGCCCAGCACGTCCCGCACCAGGGCCTCGGACCGCTTGACGGTCTCCTCGCTCGTGGTCAGCGCGGGGATCAGTTCCACCAGCCGCTGTACGGGCGCCGGGTTGAAGAAGTGGATGCCGATGACCTGGTCGGGCCGCGAGGTCGCGACGGCCAGCTTGACCAGCGGGATCGAGGAGGTGTTGGAGGCGAGGATCGCGTCCGGGCGGGTGATCACCTGGTCGAGGACCTGGAAGATCTCCGTCTTGACCTGCTCGTTCTCGACGACGGCCTCGATGACGAGGTCGCGGTCGGCGAACTCGCCGAGGTCGGTGGTGAAGGTGAGGCGGGCCAGGGTGGCGTCCCGCTCCTCCTCGCTGATCTTGCCGCGTTCGGCGGCCTTGGTCAGCGAGTTGTGCAGCCGGGTGCGCCCGATCTCCAGGGCCTCCCCGGTGGTCTCGGCGACCTTCACCTCAAGACCGCTGCGGGCACACACCTCCGCGATGCCCGCGCCCATCTGGCCACAGCCCACCACGCCGACCCTGGTGATGTCGGTCGGGAGGGTAGAGAGGTCCGTCACATCGTGCCTTTCGCTGCTCATCCATCGCGGGTCCCCCGTTGTTCGGCAGTGGTAACTGCACCCCGGCGCCCGCCACGCCCCCCGACGTTACTCCCGTCCTTGCCGCCGGTGGCGGGGCGGGGCGGGCATGCTGGGCGTTCGCGAAGCGTTGTCACGGAGTGGAATGGAGTCGTCACATGGCGTACATCGGACGGCGGGGGCTGCTGGCGGGAGCGGCGGGGGCGCTGGCCGCCGCGGCGGGCGCGGGCCCGGCGGAGGCGGCGGCGGGCCGGGCGGGGGCGGGCGCCGGGGCGGGGGGGGGGGGGGGGGGGGGGGGCCGGGGGGGGGGGGGGGGGCGGGCGGGGGGGCGCGCGGGCGAGCCCACCGC
>NZ_JBEPFL010000074.1:0-6812 GCF_040301925.1 Streptomyces sp. NPDC000075 | reverse complement strand
TCGAAAGCCGCCCCGAACACCGGGAACGCCTCACCCAACTCCCCACCCATACCGGCCCGCTGAGAACCCTGACCGGTGAACAGGAACGCCAGCCGGCCCTCCGACACCGACACACCACCACGACGCCCCGCCGCCAGCTCCTCCAACGCAGCCAGCAGCTCGGAGCGGTCGGCGCCCACCGCGACCGCGCGGTGTTCGAGCGCCGTCCGGGTCGTGGCCGCGGAGAGGGCGATGTCCAGGGTCTCGTGTTCGGGGCGCCGAACCAGTTCGGCGAGCAGCCGCTCGGCCTGGGCGCGCAGCGCCGTCGGGTTCTTCGCGGACAGGACCAGCGGGAGGGCGGGCAGCCCGGGCCGGTCCTCGGCCGCGTCCGGCTCGGGGCTCGGCGGCGCCTGTTCGAGTACGACGTGGGCGTTGGTGCCGCTCACGCCGAAGGCGGAGACGCCCGCCCGGCGCGGCCGCCCGGTCTCGGGCCACTCGCGCGCCTCGGTCAGCAGCTCCACCGCGCCCGCCGACCAGTCGACGTGGGGCGAAGGACGGTCCGCGTGCAGGGTCTTGGGCAGGACGCCGTGCCGCATGGACAGCACCATCTTGATGACGCCCGCCACGCCGGCGGCGGCCTGCGTGTGGCCGATGTTGGACTTCAGGGAGCCCAGGTACAGCGGCCGGTCCTCGGCGCGGCCCTGGCCGTACGTCGCCAGCAGCGCCTGCGCCTCGATCGGGTCGCCCAGCCGGGTGCCCGTGCCGTGCGCCTCGACGGCGTCCACGTCGGCCGTCTCCAGACCGGCGTCGGCCAGCGCGGTACGGATCACCCGCTGCTGGGAGGGACCGTTGGGGGCGGTCAGGCCGTTGCTGGCACCGTCCTGGTTGACGGCCGTACCACGGATCACGGCGAGCACCTCGTGCCCGTTCGCCCGGGCGTCCGACAAACGCTCCAGCACGAGCATGCCCGCGCCCTCACCCCAGCTCGTACCGTCCGCGTCGGCGGAGAAGGCCTTGGAACGGCCGTCCGGGGCCAGCCCCTGCTGCCGGCTGAACTCGACGAACAGGCCGGGGGTGGCCATCACCATGGCGCCGCCCGCGAGGGCGAGGCCGCATTCGCCGCCGCGCAGGGCCTGCACCGCCAGGTGCACGGCGACCAGCGACGAGGAGCAGGCGGTGTCCACCGTCATCGCCGGGCCTTCGAGGCCGAGCGTGTACGAGATGCGGCCGGAGGCCACGCTGGAGGACTTGCCAGTCAGGAGGTATCCCTCCACCTCCTCCGGGGCCTCGTGCAGCAGCGCGCCGTAGTCCTGGTGGATCACGCCGGTGAACACGCCGGTGTCGGAGGAGCGCAGGCTGTCCGGGGCGATCCCGGACCGCTCCAGGGCCTCCCAGGAGGTCTGGAGCAGCAGTCGCTGCTGCGGGTCCATCGCCAGGGCCTCACGCGGTGAGATGCCGAAGAAGGCCGCGTCGAACTCGCCCGCCTCGTAGAGGAATCCGCCTTCGCGGGCGTACGAGGTGCCCCGGTGCTCCGGGTCCGGGTGGTAGAGGGCGCCGGTGTCCCAGCCGCGGTTCTCGGGGAGCCGGGCGATGACGTCGCGGCCGTCGCCGAGGATGTCCCAGAGCCCCTCGGGGGTGTCCGCGCCGCCGGGGTAGCGGCAGCTCATGCCGACGATGGCGATCGGGTCGTCGTCGCCGCTGCGGACGGCGCTGCGGCGGGCGGTCGTCGGCGCCGGTGCCTGCGGCCGCTCCTCCCCGCCGAGCAGGGTGAGCAGGTGCGCGGCGACCGCGGCCGGGGTGGGGTGGTCGAAGACGAGGGTGGTGGGCAGGGACAGGCCGGTGGCCGTGGCCAGCCGGTTGCGCAGCTCGACGGAGGTGAGCGAATCGAAGCCGGAGGCCTTGAAGGCCTGCTGGGCGGCGAGTTCGTCACCGGAGGCGCGGCCGAGTACGGCGGCCGCCTGGGCCCGTACGAGCTCCAGCAGGGTGTTCTGCCGTTCGGCCTCGGTCAGCTCGCGCAGGGTGCCGAAGAGGGCGCTGCCGGCCGTGGCCGTCGCCGTCGCGGCATGCGCGAGGGCCGCGCGGGCCTCGGGCAGTTCGCCGAGGAGCGGGCTGGGCCGGGTGGCGGTGAAGCGCGGGGCGAACCGCTCCCAGTCGATGTCCGCGACGACGAGGGCCGGCTCCGGCTGGGCCGCCGCGTACCAGAGCGCGGCCACCGCCTGGTCGGGGTCCATGGCGGGGATGCCGCGCTGGAGCATGTGGGCCTCGACGGCGTCGCCGACCATGCCGCCACCGCCCCAGATGCCCCAGCCGATGGCGACGGCGGGCAGGCCCTGGGCGCGCCGCAGGTGGGCGAGGGCGTCGAGCGAGGCGTTGGCGGCGGCGTAGGCGGCCTGGCCGCCGTTGCCGAGGGTGCCCATGACGGAGGAGAAGAGGACGAACGCGTCCAGTTCCAGGCCGAGTTCACGGGTGATCTCGTGCAGGTGCCATGCGGCGTCGGCCTTCGGCCGCAGGACCCGGTCCAGCTGTTCGGGCGTGAGGGCCTCGATGACGGCGTCGTCGAGGACACCGGCCGCGTGGACCACGGCGGTCAGCGGCTGGTCCGCCGGCAGGGAGCCGAGCAGTTCGCGCAGGGCCTGCGCCTCGGCGGCGTCGCAGGCGGCGACGGTGACCCGGGCGCCGAGGGCGGTCAGCTCGTCGGCGAGCTCGCGGGCTCCGGGCGCGTCGGCGCCGCGCCTGCTGGTCAGCAGCAGGTGGTCGGCGCCCGCCGTGGCCAGGCTCCGGGAGATACGGGCGCCCAGGGCGCCGGTTCCGCCGGTGACCAGGACGGTGCCGCGGGGCTGCCAGCCCTCGCCGGCGGCCGCCGAGCGGGGAGCGCGGACCAGGCGCCGGGCCAGGATGCCCTGGGCGCGGACGGCGAGCTGGTCCTCGTACGCGCCGCCGGCCCGTGCGCCGTCGGTGGAGCGCGCCAGGATGCCGCAGAGGCGGCGCAGGGCGTCCTGGGTGGGCTCGGCGGGCAGGTCGATCAGGCCGCCGAAGCGGTCGGGGTGTTCGAGGGCGGCGACGAGGCCGAAGCCCCAGGTGCGCGCCTGTTCGGGGTCGCAGGCGGTGTCGGTCTCGTGCGCGACGACGGCCTGGCGCGTGACGGACCACAGCGGGGCGGTGACTCCGGTGTCGCCGAGGGCCTGGACGAGGGCGAGGGTGGCGGCCGGTCCGCTGCCGTCGAGGGCGAGCAGGGACAGGACGCCGGCCGGTTCCAGGCCTTCGGTCGCGTCCCGCAGGGCGGCGGCGGCCCGGTCCCGGTCGTCGCCCGGCTCCAGCGGTACGACCCGCGCCCCGCGCTCGGCGAGCTCCCGGGCCGCCTGGGCGGCCCAGGGGTCGCCGGCGCGTCCGGACGGGACCGCGAGCAGCCAGTCCCCGGACAGGCGGGGGTTGGGCGTGTCGCCGAGGGTGCGCCAGGTGACGCGGTAGCGGCGGCCGTCGGCCTCGTCGGTCACACGGCCCTGGCGGCGCCATTCGGCCAGGAGGGAGAGCGTGGGGGCGAGCGCGTCGGTGCCGGAGGCGCCGAGCTCCGTGGCGAGCCAGTTCGCGTCCTGCTCCTCGATCGCTTCCCAGAAGCGGTCCTCCCGGGCGTCGCCGGCCCGCAGACCGGTGCGGGCGGCAGCCGGTTCGAGCCAGTAGCGGTCGCGCTGGAAGGCGTACGTGGGCAGGGCGGCGCGGGCGGCCGGGGCGGGCCGCCAGTCGACGGGGACGCCGCGCACCTGGGCCTCGGCGAGGGAGCGGAGGAAGCGGTCGAGTCCGCCCTCGTTGCGGCGCAGCGAGGACAGGACGGCGACGTCCGAGGCGCCGGCGGCCTCCACGGTCTCCTGGATGCCGATGGCGAGCACCGGGTGCGGGCTCATCTCGACGAAGGCGTCGAAGCCGTGGCCGAGGAGGGTGCGGGTGGTGCGCTCGAACCGCACGGTGGCGCGGAGGTTGCGGTACCAGTAGGCGGCGTCGAGCTCCTCGCCGTCCAGGGGTTCGCAGGTCACCGTGGAGTAGAACGGGGTGTGGGTGGGGCGGGGACGGACGGGGGCGAGGAGTTCGGCCAGGCGTTCCTCGATCGCCTCCACATGAGCCGAGTGGGAGGCGTAGTCCACCGGAATCCGGCGCGCCCGCACCTCCTGCGCCTCACACACCGCCAGCAACTCCTCAAGCTGATCGGCAGACCCCGAAACCACCGTGGAACGCGGACCGTTGACGGTCGCCACCCACAAGTCGTCCCACGCCCCGATCCGCTCCTCCACCTCAGCCACCGGCAGCGGAACCGACACCATCCCACCGCGCCCCGCGATCTCCAGCAGCGCACGACTACGCAACGCCACCACCAGCGCACCGTCCTCAAGGGACAACGCACCCGCCACACACGCCGCCGCGATCTCACCCTGCGAATGACCCACCACCGCGGCCGGCTCCACACCGAACGAACGCCACAACGCCGCCAGCGACACCATCACCGCCCACAGCACCGGCTGCACCACATCGACCCGGTCGAAACCCGGAGCACCCTCCACACCCCGCAGCACACCGGTCAACGACCAGTCCACGAACGGAGCCAGAGCCTCCTCACACGCCTCCACCGCCTCACGGAACACCGGCGAGGTCTCCAGCAGACCCACCGCCATCCCCACCCACTGCGAACCCTGCCCCGGGAACACGAACACGGGCTGTCGGCCGCCGGTGGCGGTGCCGGTGACCAGGCCTTCGGCCGTCGCACCGTCGGCGAGGGCGCCGAGCCCGGCCAGGAAGCCCGCGTGGTCGTCGGCGACCACGACGGCCCGCTCCTTGAGCGCGGCGCGGGTCGTGGCCAGGGAGAACGCGACGGCGGCCAGCTCGGTGCCGGGGTCGGCGGCGACCAGGTCGCGCAGCCGGGCCGCCTGGGCACGCAGCCCGCCGGAGGTGGCGGCGGAGACCGGCCACGGGAGCACGGCCGGTGCCGGGGCCGGGGCGGCGGGCTCGGACACGGTTTCGGGCAGGTGCTCGATGACGGCGTGGGCGTTGGTGCCGCCGACGCCGAAGGAGGAGACGGCGGCGCGGCGCGGCCGTCCGGTCTCGGGCCACTCCCGGGCCTCGGTCAGCAGCTCGACGGAGCCCGCCGACCAGTCGACGTGCGGCGAAGGACGGTCCGCGTGCAGGGTCTTGGGCAGGACGCCGTGCCGCATGGACAGCACCATCTTGATGACGCCCGCCACGCCGGCGGCGGCCTGCGTGTGACCGATGTTGGACTTCAGGGAGCCCAGGTACAGCGGCCGGTCCTCGGCACGGCCCTGCCCGTACGTCGCCAGCAGTGCCTGCGCCTCGATCGGGTCACCGAGCTTGGTGCCCGTGCCGTGGGCCTCGACGGCGTCCACGTCGGCCGTCTCCAGACCGGCGTCGGCCAGCGCGGTGCGGATCACCCGCTGCTGGGAGGGACCGTTGGGGGCGGTCAGGCCGTTGCTGGCGCCGTCCTGGTTGACGGCCGTACCCCGGATCACGGCGAGCACCTCGTGCCCGTTCGCCCGGGCGTCCGACAAACGCTCCAGCACGAGCATGCCCGCACCCTCACCCCAGCCCGTGCCGTCCGCGTCGGCGGAGAAGGCCTTGCAGCGGCCGTCGGCGGAGAGCCCGCGCTGCTGGCTGAACTCCACGAACATGCCGGGACGCGACATGACCATGGCGCCGCCGGCCAGGGCGAGCGTGCTCTCGCCCGAGCGCAGCGAACGGCAGGCGAGGTGCAGGGCCACCAGCGAGGAGGAGCAGGCGGTGTCCACGGTCACGGCCGGGCCTTCGAGACCGAAGGTGTAGGCGATCCGCCCGGAGGCGACGGCCGGGGTGGTGCCGGTCAGCACGTATCCCTCGGCGCCCTCGGCCGCCTCGTCCAGCCTGGGGCCGTAGTCCTGTGCGGTGAGGCCGACGAACACGCCGGTACGGGTGCCGCCGAGGCTGTCCGGCGCGATGCCGGCCCGCTCCAGAGCCTCCCAGGAGGTCTCCAGGAGCAGTCGCTGCTGCGGATCCATCGCGGCGGCTTCGCGCGGCGAGATGCCGAAGGGTTCCGGGTCGAACTGGGCCACGTCGTAGAGGAATCCGCCGTGCCGGGTGTACGTACGGCCGGGTACTCCCGGCTCGGCGTCGTACAGGGCGTCGATGTCCCAGCCCCGGTCGGCGGGGAACTCGGAGACCGCGTCCCCGCCCGAGGCGAGCAGCTCCCACAGGTCCTCGGGCGTACGGACTCCGCCGGGCAGGCGGCAGCCCATGGCCACGATGGCGATCGGCTCCTCGTCGCGCGGGGTGCGGACCACGGCCGTCTCGGCCTCGGCGGCGGTGTCCGCGCCGTCCAGTTCGGTGCGGAGGTGGGCGGCCACGGCGGCGGGGGTGGGGTGGTCGAACAGGAGGGTCGCGGGCAGCCGCAGACTGGTGGCGGCGCTGAGCCGGCCGCACAGCTCGACGGAGGTCAGCGAGTCGAAGCCGAGCTCCTTGAAGCTGCGGGACGGGTCGACCTCGTGCGGACCGGCGTACTCCAGGACGGCGGCGGACTCGGTGCGTACGAGCTCGACCAGTGACTGGCGGCGCGCGGACGCGGCCGGCGACTGGCGCCGCGTGGAGGGCGCGGTGTCGGCGGCCTGGGGCTCCGGGATCCGGGGCGCGGGGACGGGCAGCGGTGCGGCGGCGGTGCCGAGCCAGTGCGGGCGGCGCTGGAAGGGGTAGGTGGGGAGGTCGACCGTGCGTGCCCCGGTCCCCGCGAAGAACGCGGTCCAGTCCACCGGCGTGCCGTGAGCGAAGAGCTCACCCACCGCCGAGAGCGCCGTACGCGCCTCACC
>NZ_JBEPFL010000073.1:0-7510 GCF_040301925.1 Streptomyces sp. NPDC000075 | reverse complement strand
TCCGCCGTCAGCGACGACAGCACACCGTCATCGAGAACACCCGCCGTGTGCACGACGGCCGTCAGGGGGTGTGCGACCGGTACGGACTCCAGCAGGCCCCGCACCGCCTCACGGTCGGCGACGTCACACGCCTCCACCCGCACCTGCGCACCCAGAGCCGAAAGCTCCGCCACCAACTCGGCGGCGCCCTCCACGCCCAGACCACGACGGCTCGTCAGCAGCAAACGCTCCACCCCGTACGAGGTCACCAGATGCCGCGCCACCAACCCACCCAGCAGACCCGTACCACCCGTCACCAGCACCGTCCCCGACCCGAAACCGGTGTCAGTGCCGTCCGTGTCCCGCGCTCCGTCGGTGCGGGCGAGGCGGCGGACGGAAACGGTGCCGTCGGTGTGCAGGAGCAGTTCGGGCTCGTCCGTCGCGACGGCCCCCGCAACGAGCGGGAGGCAGCCGGCGGGGTCCTCGGCGGCGGCCAGGACGATCCGGCCGGGGTTCTCGGCCTGCGCGGAGCGCACCAGGCCCTGGAGCGCGGCGGCGGCCGGGTCCCCGTCCGCCCGGGTCAGGACCACCAGGCGGGCGTCGGCGAAACGGTCGTCGCCGAGCCACTCCTGGAGCAGCGCGAGACCACGCCGCACGGTCGTCCGCACGGTGTCCGCCTCGGCACCGGTGGCCTCCAGGAACGGTACGACGACCAGCTCCGGGATCCCGGCGGCGGATCCGGCGAGCGCGGCGAGGTCGGGGTGGTCGCTGTGGCCGAGGCCGGAACCGATCACCACGGGACCGCGGCCGCCGGCCGCAGCACCGGGCTCGGGCAGCGGCCGGCCGGCCCATTCCACGCGGAAGAGCGCATCACGCAGGGCGGAGCCGGCGAGCTGCCCGGCCGACACCGGGCGCAGGGCGAGCGCGTCGACCGAGGCGACCGGCTTGCCGTTCGGGTCGGCGACGTGCACCCCGAGGGTGTCCTGTCCGGCCGGGACCAGCCGGACCCGCAGCTCGGTCGCACCGGTGGAGTACAGGCGCACGCCGCTCCAGGAGAACGGCAGCCGCCGCTCGCCCTGGTTGCCCGACCGTCCCAGGAACGTCCCGTGGAGGGCGGCGTCGAGGAGCGCGGGGTGCAGCCCGTAGCGGGCCACTTCCGCGGCCTCGGCGTCCGCGAGCGCGACCTCGGCGAAGACCTCCTCGCCCGACCGCCAGACCCCGCGTACGCCCTGGAACGCGGGCCCGTACTCCAGACCCGCCGCCGCCATCCGCTCGTACAGGTCCTCCACCGCCACCGGCTCGGCACCGGCCGGCGGCCACTCCATCAGATCGAAACCGGCCTCCACCGGCGCCGACGACACCACACCACTCGCATGCCGCACCCACGCACCCTCCCCGTCCGTCCGGGAGTGGACGCCGATCGCGCGGTTGCCGGCGGAGTCGGGCTCGCCGACGGACACGTGCAGGTGGACGCCGTCCCGCTCGGGGATCACCAGGGGCGCCTGAAGGGTGAGCTCGTCGAGCAGGGGGCTGCCGACGAGTTCGCCCGCCTTGAGGGCGAGTTCGACCAGGGCGGTACCGGGCAGCAGGATCGTGCCGAGGACGGCGTGGTCCGCGAGCCACGGGTGGGTGCGGAGCGAGAGCCGCCCGGTGAGGGTCAGGGTGCCGGAGTCGGGCTGCTCGACGAGGGCACCGAGCAGCGGATGTCCCGCCTCGATGAGTCCGAAGGCGTCGGCGTCGCCGTGGGCCGGGCCGTCCGTGGGGACGTCGAGCCAGTAGTGCTGGTTCTGGAAGGGGTAGGTGGGGAGGTCGACCGTGCGTGCCCCGGTCCCGGCGAAGAACGCGGTCCAGTCCACGGGGGTGCCGTGGGCGAAGAGCTCACCCACCGCCGAGAGCGCCGTACGCGCCTCACCACGGTTCTTCCGCAGCACCGGCACCAGCAGCGCGTCATCCGAAGCGCACGGCCTGGCCATCGCGGTCAGCGTGGCATCGGGGCCCAGCTCCAGGAACCGGGAAACACCCTGCCCCTCCAGCGCACCGATCGCATCCGCGAACCGCACGGGACGGCGCACGTGCTCCACCCAGTACTCGACGGAACCAAGCTCCCCCGCCGTCACCGGGCCGCCCGTGACGGTCGAGACGAACGGCAGACGCGGAGCATGGAACGTCAGACCCGAGACGACGCCCCGGAACTCCTCCAGCATCGGCTCCATCAACGGCGAGTGGAACGCGTGACTGACCGGCAGCCGCTTCGACTTCACCCCCAGCAGACCGACGATCTCCTCGACCGCATCCTCGGCCCCCGCGATCACCACGGAAGCGGGACCGTTCACCGCGGCGATACCCACACGGTCCTCTCGCCCGGCCAGCAGCGCGGTGACCTGCTCCTCGGAAGCCTGGACGGACACCATCACCCCGCCCGCCGGAAGCGCCTGCATCAGGCGGCCCCGCGCCGACACCAGAGCACACGCGTCCTCCAGCGACAACACCCCCGCCACATGCGCCGCCGCGATCTCACCGATCGAATGCCCGGCCACCACATCCGGCCGCACACCCCACGACTCCAGCAACCGGAACAGCGCCACCTCAAGCGCGAACAACGCGGGCTGCGTACGACCCGTCTCATCCAGCCCCACACCCGAGGCAATCGCCTCCCGCAGGGACGGATCCAGATGCGCGAGAACCTCATCGCAAGCCGCCCCGAACACCGGGAACGCCTCACCCAACTCCCCACCCATGCCGGCCCGCTGAGAACCCTGACCGGTGAACAGGAACGCCAGCCGGCCACGCGTCGCGACCCCGGTGCTCCCCTCCGTCGAGCGGAGCGCGCTCAGCGCCTCCTCCCGGTCGGCCGCCACGACCACGGCGCGGTGGTCCAGCGCGGCCCGGGTGGTGGCGAGCGCGTACGCGAGGTCGGCGGCCGCCGTGTCCGGTTCGCGGTCCCAGTGCTCGGCGAGCCGCGCGGCCTGGTCCCGCAGCGCCTCGTCGGAGGCCGCCGACAGGACGAAGGGCAGCAGGGCGGGGGTGACGGCGTCCTCGGCCACGGCGGGCCGTTCGCTCGGCGGCGCCTGCTCCAGGACGACGTGGGCGTTGGTGCCGCTCACGCCGAAGGAGGAGACGCCCGCCCGGCGCGGCCGCCCGGTCTCGGGCCAGGCGCGGGCGTCGGTCAGCAGTTCCACCGCGCCCGCCGACCAGTCGACCCGTGAGGAGGGCTCGTTCACGTGCAGGGTCTTGGGCAGCACGCCGTGCCGCATGGCCTGGACCATCTTGATGATGCCGCCGACGCCTGCGGCGGCCTGCGTGTGGCCGATGTTGGACTTCAGGGAGCCCAGGTACAGCGGCCGGTCCTCCGCACGGCCCTGGCCGTACGTCGCGAGCACCGCCTGCGCCTCGATCGGGTCACCGAGCCGGGTGCCCGTCCCGTGTGCCTCGACGGCGTCCACGTCGGCCGTCCCCAGACCGGCATCGGCCAGAGCGGCACGGATCACCCGCTGCTGGGACGGACCGTTCGGCGCGGTCAAGCCGTTGCTCGCCCCGTCCTGGTTGACGGCGGAGCCCCGGATCACGGCGAGCACCCGACGTCCGTTGGCCAGGGCGTCCGAGAGCTTCTCCAGGACGAGGACGCCCACGCCCTCGCCCCAGCTGGTGCCGTCCGCGTCGTCCGAGAAGGACTTGCAGCGGCCGTCCGCGGCGAGACCGCGCTGACGGCTGAAGTCCACGAAGATGCTCGGCGTGTGCATGATCGCGACACCGCCGGCGAGGGCGAGGGAGCACTCCCCCCGGCGCAGCGCCTGGGCGGCGAGGTGCACGGTGACCAGAGACGAGGAGCAGGCGGTGTCCACCGTCATCGCCGGGCCCTCGAGGCCGAAGACGTAACTGACCCGGCCCGAGGCGACGCTGCCGACGTCGGCCGTCCCCCGGAAGCCCTCGATCTCCTCCGGCAGGACGGGCAGCCGGCTGAGGTACTCGTGGTACATGAACCCGGTGAACACGCCGGTGCGGGAACCCCGCACCGACTGCGGGTCGATGCCCGCGCGTTCGAACGCCTCCCACGAGGTTTCGAGCAGCAGCCGCTGCTGCGGGTCCATCGCCAGGGCCTCGCGGGGCGAGATCCCGAACAGGTCGGGGTCGAAGCGTCCGGCACCGTGCAGGAATCCCCCCTCACGGGCGTACGAGGTGCCCCGGTGTTCCGGGTCCGGGTGGAACAGGGCCTCCAGGTCCCAGCCACGGTCCTCCGGGAAGCCGGACACGCCGTCCGAGCCCGACTCGACGAGCCGCCACAGGTCCTCGGGGCTCTCGACCCCGCCGGGGTAGCGGCAGCTCATGCCCACGATCGCGATCGGCTCGGCCGGGCCGTTCTCGATCTCCTGGAGGCGCTCGCGGGCCTCCTTCAGGTCGGCGGAGACCCGCTTGAGGTACGAGCGGAGCTTCTCCTCGTTGTTCACCGTGCTCACTGGATTCGCCTCGCGTTGTGGTTCGTGCGTCGGAAGTCGGGTCGGAATCGGGGCCGGATTCGGGGCCGGATTCGGGGTCGGGACGGAATCGGATCGGTGCCCGGGGTTCCGGGCGGGTGCGGGGCTCACAGTTCGTTGTCGATGAAGTCGAAGAGCTCGTCGTCACTGATGTCTTCGAGCACGTCCCTCGACGACGCGGAGCCCTGGTCGGCGGCGGTCGCCGGCGGCGTCGGGCGGCCGTCGCCGAACCGCGCCACCAGCTCCTCCAGCCGGCGCACGATGCGATCGCGGTCCGGGTCCCCCGCCTCGGCCGAGCCGAGCAGGCCGTCGAGCCGGGCCAGATCGCCGAGCACCCGGTCGGCGGAGGGCCGGTGGGCGCGCAGCAGTTCCTCGCGGAGCTGCCGGGCGACCGCCTCCGGGGACGGGTGGTCGAAGACCAGGGTGGGTGCGAGGCGCAGGCCGGTGGCCTGGTTCAGCCGGTTGCGCAGTTCCACCGAGCTCAGCGAGTCGAATCCGAGGTCCTTGAAGGCCTGGGCGGGGTCGACCGCCGCCGCCGAGGCGTGCCCGAGGACGTCGGCGACCTGGCCGCTCACCAGGGCGACCAGTTCGGCGTTCTGCTCCGGCTCCGCCAGTGCGGACAGGCGCTCGGCGAGCGAGGCCGGGCCGCCGTCCGGTGCCGCCGCGGCGGCGGTCCGGGTCGCGGCCGTGCGGACCGCGGCCGGGGCCGCCGGCACCACGGTGCTCAGGAACGGCGGGAGGGTCCCGGCGTCCGCCTGGGCGCGCAGCGCCTTCTTGTCCAGCTGCAGCGTCACCAGGGTGGCCGCGTCCGCCGCCCGTGCCGCGTCGAAGAGGGCCAGGCCCTGCTCCGAGGGGATGGGGGCGAACCCGGCCCGCGAGAGCCGGTGCAGGGCGGTGCGGTCGAGCTGACTGGTCATGCCGCTGCGTTCCGCCCACAGGCCCCAGGCCATCGCGGTGGCCGGCAGTCCCCGGGCCCGGCGGCGCTGGGCCAGCGCGTCCAGGAAGACGTTGGCGGCCGCGTAGTGGGCCTGGCCGGCGCTGCCGAACACGCCGGCGGCACCGGAGAAGAGGACGAAGTCCGCCAGTCCGAGGTCGCGGGTGAGCTCGTGCAGGTGCAGGGCCGAATCGGCCTTCGCCCGGAAGACGCTCTCCAGCTGCTCCCCGGTGAGGGAACCGACGACGCCGTCGTCGATGACGCCCGCCGTGTGCACGACGGCCGTGAGGGGGTGTGCGGCCGGTACGGACTCCAGCAGGTCCCGCACCGCGTCGCGGTCGGCGACGTCACACGCCTCCACCCGCACCTGCGCGCCCAGACCCGAAAGCTCCGCCACGAGTTCGGCGGCGCCCTCCGCGGCCGGCCCGCGACGGCTCGTCAGCAGCAGCCGCTCGACCCCGTGCGCGGTGACGAGGTGACGGGCCACGAGCGCGCCCAGCGTGCCCGTTCCGCCGGTCACGAGGACGGTGCCGCCGCCGAAGCCGGGCGCCGCGTCCTGGGGGGCCGGGGCGGCGGCCCGGGTGAGCCGGGCCGCCCGTACGGCTCCGTCGCGGACCGCGAGCTGCGGCTCGTCGCCGCCGAGCGCGGCGGCCAGCGGTTCCAGGTCCTCGGGACGGTCCACGTCCGCCAGGCCGAACCGGCCCGGGTGCTCGACCAGCGCCGACCGCACCAGACCCCAGAGCGGGGCGTGGGCGAGATCGTGTACGTCCTCGTCGGCGTCGACGGCCACGGCCCGCGTGGTGACCAGCACGAGCCGGGATCCGGTCAGTGCCTCGTCGGAGAGCCACTCCTGGACGAGGGCCAGGCCCCGCAGGCTCGCGGCCCGTACCTCGTCGGCCGACACCTCGGCGCCGGGCGTTCCCGTACCGCCGACCGGGCAGAGCACGACCTCGGGCAGTGGCGCACCGGCCGCGACGGCGGCCCGGAGCGCGGTCAGGTCCTCGTGGTCGGAGCCGAGGACTACGGCCTTGGCGGGCTCCGCCCCGGTCACCGGCACCCATTCCACCCGGTAGAGGGGGTCGGCGGGGGCGCCGCCGAGCTCTCCGGCCGGGACGGGGCGCAGGACCAGCGAGTCCACCGAGGCCACCGGCTTGCCGGCGCCGTCGAAGGCCGTGACCTTGATGCCGCCGTCCGGTCCGGTCGGGGTGAGCCGGGTACGCAGTTCCGTGGCGCCGGTCGCGTACCAGCGCGCCCCGGCCCAGGTGAAGGGGAGCCGGCGCTCGCCGCCGCCCTGGAGGAACGTGCCGTGCAGGGCCGCGTCGAAGAGGGCGGGGTGCAGCCCGAATCCGGCCGTGCCGGTGCGCGGGTCCTCCGGCAGCAGGGTCTCGGTGAAGACCTCGTCGCCGCGCCGCCAGGCGGCGGCCAGTCCGCGGAACGCCGGGCCGTACGCGTACCCGGCCTCGGCGAACGACTCGTAGAGCGCTTCGACGTCGACGGGCTCCGCGCCGGCCGGCGGCCAGGCCTCAGCCAGACCGGCGCCGTCGTACTCCGCCTCGTTCTCGGCGGCGTCCGCGAGGAAGCCGGTGGCGTGCCGGGTCCACGGCTCGTCGGCGTGGTCGCCCTCCGTGCGGGAGTGCACGGTGACCGTGCGCCGGCCGCTGTCGTCGGCAGGCCCGACGGACACGTGGACGTCGACGCCGTCCTGCTGCGGGATCACCAGCGGGGCCGCCAGCGTCAGCTCCTCCAGGGCGTCCGCGCCGACGAGTTCGCCCGCCTTGAGGGCGAGTTCGACCAGGGCGGTACCGGGCACGAGGACCGTGCCGAGGACGGCGTGGTCCGCGAGCCACGGGTGGGTGCGGAGCGAGAGCCGCCCGGTGAGCAGGGCGCCCGCGGAGTCCGGCAGCGCGGTGGCCGTGCCGAGCAGCGGATGCCCGGCGGGTTCGAGCCCCAGGTCCGCGGCGCGCGCGGTGCGCGGTGCGTTGAGCCAGTAGTGCTGGTTCTGGAAGGGGTAGGTGGGAAGGTCGACCGTCCGTGCCCCGGTCCCCGCGAAGAACGCGGTCCAGTCCACCGGCGTGCCGTGAGCGAAGAGCTCACCCACCGCCGAGAGCGCCGTACGCGCCTCACC
>NZ_JBEPFL010000072.1:0-10607 GCF_040301925.1 Streptomyces sp. NPDC000075 | reverse complement strand
CCGGGTCCGAGCCTACGCCGGGGCGTGGCGCGGGGCCGCTCCGCACGGCGCCGGGGCCCGGCCCCCCCGGGGCGGGTGCGGGGCCCGGGGGGGGGGGCGGGGCGGGGTGGCGGGGCGGGCGCGACGGGCGGGGGCGACGCGGCGTCGTCGGACGCCGGGGCGGGGGTGGGGGTGCGGGCGGCGGCGGGGTCGACGCGGGCGGCCAGCCAGAGGATGTCGGCGAGCTCCTCCGCCCCGACGGCGGTGCGCGGGGCGGAGCCGTCCCCGGCGCCTTCGGCGAAGGCGGCGAGGAGTTCCTCGATCACGCGGTGGGCCCGGTCAGGTGCTGCATCACGGTGGCGAGGAAGCGGTCGCGGTCGGCGGGCGCCGACCAGGCGCCGGCGAGGCGCAGCTGGATGGCGTTGAGGAGCTGGTCGGTGGCGAGGTCGCCGTCCTCGGCGCGTTCGAGGAAGCTGCGGACGAGGTCCTGGTACTCGCCGGCGCCGGCGCCGGTGATGTCGACGCCGAGGCGTCCGCGCACGATGCGGGCGAGTTTCTCCGGGCCGGGTGCGTCCAGGTGGAGGCGGACGCAGCGGCGCAGGAAGGCGGGCGGGAAGTCGCGTTCGCCGTTGCTGGTGAGGACGACGACGGGGAAGTGGCTGCACTGCACGCGGCCCTGGGTGACGGCGACGCCCGCGTCGGGGTCGTCGTCGGTGCCGATGGCGACGGTCGGTTCCTCCTTGGCCAGGCGGGCGAGTTCGGGGATGGTGAACCCGCCGTCCTCGAAGACGGTCAGGAGGTCGCCGGGCAGGTCGATGTCGCTCTTGTCGATCTCGTCGATGAGCAGGACGCGGGGCCTGCGCTGCGGCAGGAGTGCGGTGCCGAGCGGGCCCAGGCGCAGGTAGCGGGCGATGGACGGGGCGGAGGCGGCCGGGGCGGGGGTGTGCGGGGCGCCGGGGAGGCGGACCTGTTCCAGTCCGGCCTCCTGGAGCCGGCCGATGGCGTCGTAGAGGTAGAGGCCGTCGCGCAGGACGGTGCGGCTGGTGATCGGCCAGTGCAGTACGGGGCCCAGGGCGAGGTCGGCGGCGATGCTGTGGGCGAGGGTGGATTTGCCGACGCCGGGCCTGCCGGTGACGAGCAGCGGGCGGCGCAGGTGGAGGGCGGTGTTGACGACGTCCTTCTCGGGTTCGTCGGGGACGTAGCCCTCGCCGCGCCGCCGGGTGCGTTCCCAGGCCTCGCCCGTGCAGCCGGGCGGTCCGTACGCCGGGTCGGGGCGGCCGGTGAAGTCCCGCCAGGGCGGCGGCGATCCGGCTTCCAGGCGGGCGCGGCGGTCCTCGCCGGGGCCCGCTCCCTGGTACAGCCACCAGTCCTTCGCCACTGCCTGTTCCTCCATCGTCGCGTGAAGTCCTGCGGTCGGTCGGGTCGTTCGGTTCGAGCGGGCGGTGGTGGGGGGTCAGAGCAGGGAGCGGAGGTCGATCGTGTCGTCGGGATCGTCCCACAACAGCACCAGCCGGTCTGCCCCTTCGGCCGCGCCCCCGGCGGCCGCCCGGCGCACTTCGGTCACGCGGGCGGGCAGGCCCAGTACCGCGGGTGCGCCGGGGAGGGCTTCCGGGGAGAGCCGGGCGGGCAGCCCGCCGGGGGGTGCGCCGCCGCCGCGCTGCCAGACGGCCGCGGGCACCCCGCTTTCGAGGACCGCCTCCAGCAGGGCGTCCGAGCGGGCGGCCGAGGCGTGCCCGAGGACGCAGGCGGGCGCGGTGCGGGAGCCCAGCCGTACCCCGAGGGCGTCGGTGACGTCGGTGTCCTCGACGACGCGTACGGTGTCGGGGTGGCGGCCGCCCTGGGTGTGCATCCAGCTCCATTTGGCGCGCCATGCGGTGCGGGTGTCCTCGCGCTCCTGCGGGCAGCGCACCACGACCTCGTAGAGCATGCCGAGGGGGCGGGTCCGGCCGGCGGGTCCGCGGGGGACGGGCCACTGGTCGAAGTCGGTCTCCAGCATCTCGTAGGGCACGTGGAACTCGATCCGGTCGACGGCGCTCCAGGCCCCGTACGGTGCTCCGTCCTCCTCGCCGTCGCCCGGGGCGGCCGCCAGCAGGGCGAGCCGGCGGACGAGTTCGGCGCGTACGGCGGCCAGGGCGACCGGCCCGTCCTCGGACTCCCAGAGGTGGCGGGTGTGTTCGCCGCGCAGCCACATCCGGGCCAGCAGGCCGTCCTCGCCGCCGGGCGGGGATTCCAGCCGGACGTGCAGCGCCGCGCGGCGGGCGGGGGCGGGCGGCGGGCGCAGGACGGGCAGGGCGAGGCGTTCGCGGGCGGCGCGGACCCACTGGGCGAGCCGGGCGGCCCAGGCCGGGTCGCCCAGGCCGCCGGCGGGGCCGCGGGGGCGGGCGGCCCGGTCGGCGAGGTAGTGGACGAAGGGCACGGCCAGGGGCATGCCGTCGCGGCCGCCCTGCCGGTCGTCGAGGTCCTCGACGAGGTCGAGGAGGGTGTCGGCGGGCAGCCCGTGGTGGACGGGGGCGGCGCAGCCGGACTCCTTGAACGCCCAGGTGTAGGCCTCGTAGGCGCAGCGGGGCAGTCCGCGGCCCTCGAAGAGGTCGCCGAGTCCGTCCCAGCCGGTCTGGTCGAGGCGGGCGGCGCTCGGCGGGGGCGGGCCGTAGGGTCCGTCGTCGAGGAAGGAGCCGGCGTCCCAGTCCCGGTCGACGACGAACTGGGGCAGCTGCCAGCCCTCGCCGCGTTCGCGGAGCTCCTGGAAGGCGTGGTGGATGCGGCGGGCGGCCTGGGGGAGGCCGGTGAGGCCCTCGCGGACGGACCGGTCGCCGAGCTGTTCGAGGAGGGCCTCGGTGAAGCGGCCGGCGCCGCGTTCGGCGTCGTTGCGGGCGGCTTCGCCCTCGCGGGAGGCGTAGAGGCGGAACTGGCGTCGTCCGGGGACGGTGTTGCCGCCGCCGTAGTCGGTGCTGCCGAAGTTCCAGCGGCTGTCGCGGGGGGCGTCGACCCGGCAGGCGTCCACGAGTGCGGCCTGGAGCGGGAACCGGCGGTGTTTGACCAGGTCGGTCTTCCACCAGCGCAGCGCGGAGTCGAGGTTGAGGTGGCGGATCTGGCCGGGTCCGGCGTCGGCGCAGGGCAGCATCAGCTCTCCGTCGCGTCCGAGGTAGCCGTGTCCGGCCCAGAAGATCCACAGCAGGTCGCCGTCGCACTGCGGGAGTTCTTCGAGGAGGGCGGATTTGGCGTTGGCCTCGGTGGCGGGGCGGTACGCCTCCCTCAGCTCGGCCAGGGCCGGGGAGAGCGTCCAGTCGAGCCGTTCGGGGTCGTCGAGCGGGGAGAGCAGCAGGGTGACGTTCGCCGCCGGGACCTCGCCGGGGCCGGTCAGCCACCGGGCGAAGCGCAGGGCGTCGCGGGCGGGGCCGCGCAGGTTCCAGTGGTGGCTGATCCCGTACCGTTCGACGCCGGCGACGAGTGCGAAGGTGCGGCCGGGTGCCAGCGCGGCCGGTAAGTCGAGGGTGCGGGGCGGGGGTTCGTGGTCCGGCCGGGTTCCGGGACGGGTCACCCGATGCCCGCCTCGGTCACCGCCCGTTCGATGCGCTCGTAGAGGGACCGCTGTTTCCAGTAGGCGCTGTGGGAGGCCGGGAAGGGCTGGCGGCTGCGGATCTCGTGGTCGCTGACGCGCGGGTCGCCGGGGAAGACGGGCGCGGCGAGGTAGGAGAGGACGTCCTGCCGGTCGTACACGTTGAGCCAGCGGGGGAAGCCGTACGGGAGGGCGCTGCCGGGCGGGAGGGCGGTGAGGGCGCCGAGTTCGTACAGGTACGGGGCCTGTGAGCCGACGGTGACCAGCAGTTCGGCGCCGGGCACGGGCCCGCCGGAGGCGGCTTCCAGGGCGAGCAGGTCCACGAGGGCGATCCCGCCGAGGCTGTGGCCGATCAGTACGGTCGGGCCCGGTTCGGCGGTGATCCGCTGGTGCAGGTAGGCGCGGAGCTCGGTGCCCCGGGCCTGGTAGCGCAGGATGTCGCCGAGCGCGGGGGTGGCGCCGACGGTGAGGGAGCCGCGCCAGGCGTTGAGCAGCGGCTGGGTGGAGACCCGCAGGGCGAGCCGGCCGAGGAGGGCGGCCGCGCGGGCGCCGGGGACGCGGGCGCCGCCGCCGAGGCGGGTGGTGAGCAGGTCGACGAGCCGGTCCCGTTCGGCCGCGGTGCAGTCGGCGTCGGCCCCGGCGGTGGCGAGGGCTCCGGCGGTGACGGCCCGGGCGAGGGCGGCCGCCAGTTCGCGGGCCTCGGGTTCGGCGGTGGCGCGGGCCCCGGCGCGGGCGGCTTCGGCGGAGTGGGCGGCGGCTTCGAGCGCGGGGCGGAACCCGGGGGCGAGGCCGGTGCCGTCCAGCAGGGCGCGGAGTTCGCCGCGGGGGTCGTCCGGGGCTTCGGCGAGGCGGTGCAGCAGGTCCAGGACGCCGGCCCCGGCGGGCTGTACGCCGGGCATCGCGAAGGGGTCGCCGGCCGCGTCCGCCCCGGGCCCGGCCGTCTCCCAGCCGGCCTCCGCCAGCACTCTCAGCTCGCACAGCGGGTCGGCGAGCAGCAGCCCCCACTCGGCGGTCTCGGTGTCGGCCGCATCCGCGCTCCCGGGCAGGCGCAGTCCCGGGACGGAACGGCCGCCGGAGCCGAGGCCGGCGCCGAAGCGTTCGCCCCAGAAGCAGGAGTCGACGGCCGCACCGGGGAAGCGGTCGGTGAGCCGCTCCCGCACCAGTGCGAAGAGGGTGTCGTGCCGGTCGCGCCGCACCCCCGTGCCGTGGACGAACAGAAACCGCATCCCCGTGCCTCCCCCTCGTCACCCCGTCCCGCCCGCACGATAGCGCCGCGCGGGCAACACGGCCCCTGGAATGCGCGGTTCGGCCGCCCGGGCGCCTGTTCCGGCCGGGCGCCCCGGGGCTCGCACGGCGGGGTCAGGGCGCGGCCAGGTCCCCGACGTGCCCGCGCAGGACGGCGAGGCAGGTCTCGGCCCCCAGCAGGTCGGGGTGAAGTACGGCGCTCATGCCCAGCCCGTCCAGCAGCGCCGTCAGCCGTTCGGTCTCCGCGTCGAGGTCCAGGCCCGGCCGCAGGGTGCCGGTCGCGTCGAGGCGGCCGAGGACGCGCCGTACGAGTTCCCGCGCCCCGACCGCGGTCCGGCGGGCGAGGCCGGCGAACTCCGGGCTGGTGCGGGCGGCGGTGCTGAAGTCGAGGAAGACGGCGACCTCCGCCCGGCGGGTTTCGTCCAGCGGCAGCAGCTCGGCCAGCAGCCCGACCGCGAGCCGGAGCCGCTCGGGCCCCGGGTGGCGCTCCAGTGCGCCGATCTCCTCGACGTGCCGGACCAGCCGGGCGCCCAGCCGGTCGAGCATCGACTGCATCGCGAAGTCCATCAGTTCCCGCTGGCTGGCGAAGTAGTGGCGCAGGGAGCCGATGTTGAGCCCCGCCTCGTCCGCCACGGCGCGCAGGGAGGTGCGCTGGAGGCCGTCGCGGACGACGACCCGGAACAGGGCGTCCACCACGTCGCGGCGGCGGGCTTCGGGATCCACGTACTTGGGCACGGGACGTTTCTATCACAGGCGTGATATAAAAGAGCCAAGGGTTCTATCACAAGCGTGATAAATAAAATCGGGAGGTCTCCGTGGAGACGTACCTCAACCTCATGCTGATCAGGTTCGCCCTGCTGGCGGCGGGCGCGGTGGCGCTGGCCCTCCTGGCCTTCGCCGTCGCCCTGGTCCTCAAGCGCCGGGGCGGGCTCGACCGGGTCCGCCGGCACGTCGACCCCCTGGCCCGCTCCGCCCTCCGTGCGGCCGTCCGCCGCCTGGAGGAAGGGGCCGGGGGCGACCGCCGGAAGGGGGAGCGGCGATGACGCCGGCGACCCTCCTCGCGGCGGACCACTCCGACTTGCTACGCCACCTCCTCGTGGACATGGCGCTCAAGGCGGCCATCACCGTGGCGGCCCTGACCGTTCTCGCCCTCGGGATGTGCGCGCTCTGGCGCCGGGCGGGGCGCGCGCGCCACGGCGGGAGCGGACGGCCGACGCCGGCCCGTCGGCCCTCTAGCCGTGATCTGTGACATGTGAAATATTACCTGCGCTCCGGACCGAACTCCCGAGCTCCCTCGGGCTCCCTCGGGCTCCCTCGGGCTCCCCGAACTCCCTGAAAGGTCACCCCCGTTGCGCAGACTTGCCGCGGCGGGAGCGGCGATATCCCTCACCGCTCTCGCCTTCCTCGCCACGCCCGCCCAGGCGGCCGCCCCGCCGCCCGCGCCACCCGCCTCCGCCCAGCAGGCCGGAGCCGAGGCTCCCCCGCCGCAGGCCCCCCTCGAACTCCGCCGCCAGGCCCTGCGCCGCCAGGCCCTGGAGGGAGTCGCGGCGGGCGGCGCCGGATCCCGCCGGGCCGGGCCGGCGCCCCGTACCGCCAGGATCGGCGACCAGTACGTCGAGCTGTCCCAGGAGCGCAAGGACAAGGTCTTCGTCATCCTGGCCGAGTTCGGCGACCAGACGGACCCCCGCTTCGGCGGCACCCCCGGCCCCCTGCACAACACCATTCCCCGCCCGCCGAAGGACGACAACCACACCCTGTGGCGCAAGGACTTCGACCGCGACTTCTACCAGCGGCAGTTCTTCAACGCCGACCCCGGCGCGGCCTCCGTGCGGGCCTACTACGACCTCCAGTCCTCCGGCCGCTACGACATGGACGGCACCGTCACCGCCTGGGTCAAGCTCCCCTACAACGAGGCCCGTTACGGCACGGACAAGTGCACCGAGGCGGGCCAGTGCCGGACCAACTGGGACCTGGTCCGGGACGCCACGACCGCCTGGTACGACGCCGAGCGCGCGAAGGGCCGTTCACCGCAGGACATCAAGGCCGAGCTCGCCCAGTACGACGTGTGGGACCGCTACGACGCCGACCACGACGGCGACTTCGACGAACCCGACGGCTACCTCGACCACCTGATCGTCGTCCACGCCGGCAAGGACCAGACCTGGGGCGGCGGCGACCAGGGCAAGGACGCCATCTGGGCACACCGCTGGTTCGCCTACTGGGACCAAGCGGGCACGGCGGGCCCCGAGGGCAACAAGGCGGGCGGCACCCCGGTCGGCGACACCGGCATCTGGGCCGGGGACTACCTCACCGGCGGCGAGAACAGCGGAGCGGGCCTCTTCTCCCACGAGTTCGGCCACGACCTGGGCCTCCCCGACCTCTACAGCTCGGACGGGGACAACGGCGTCAACTTCTGGTCCCTGATGTCCTCGGCCTCCTACCTCGGCCAGGGCCCGAACACCACGGGGCGGTTCCCGGGCGACCTGGACCCGTGGAGCAAGCTCCAGCTGGGCTGGCTGGACTACACGGAGGCCGACGCGGGCCGCAGGACCCGCGCCACCCTGGGCGTCTCGGGCTACAACACCCGCGACCCCCAGGCCCTCCTCGTCCACCTCCCGCCCTCCACCACCCGCACCGAGCTCACGGACCCCTACGAGGGCGCGAGCCAGTGGTGGAGCGGGACGGGCGACCTCATGGACGCCACCCTCACCCGCACGGTGGACCTCGCGCAGAAGCCCGCCACCCTGTCCGCCCGCCTCTGGTACGACACGGAGCGGGACTTCGACTTCCTCACCGTCGAGGCCTCCCGCGACGGCGGCGCCACCTGGGCCCCGCTGCCCGGCACGGTGAACGGGACCCCCCTCCCGCCGAAGGGCGTCTCGGGCACCTCCGACGGCTGGACCGACCTGCGGGTCCCGCTGCCCGCCGGCACCACCGGGCTGCGCTTCCACGCCACCTCGGACGGCAACACCCACGGCCGCGGCGTCACCTTCGACGACATCCGCGTCACCTCCGACGCCGACGGCGCGGCCCTGTTCACGGACGGCGCGGAAAGCGGCCCGAACGGCTGGACGGCCCTCAAGTGGTCCCGTACCGAGGGCCGCACCGGCACGGAGTCGCACCCGCGCGCCTACTTCGCGGAGAACCGCCGCTACACGGGCTACGGCTCCTACCTGCGCACCGGCCCGTACAACTTCACCGGCACGGACAACCGGGTGGAGTTCTACCCCTACCAGCAGGGCGTGCTGCTCTGGCTCTGGGACACCGCCTACAGCGACAACACCACCAAGACCCACCCCGGGGCGGGCCTGATCCTCCCGGTCGACGCCCGCCCGGAGGCCCTGCGCTTCCCGGACGGCACCGCGGCCAACGCCCGGGCGCAGACCTTCGACGCGCCCTTCTCCACCCGCCCCGCGGACCGCCTCACCCTCCACAAGGCGGGCGGCGTCCTGACGGTCCCCTCCCGCCCCGGTGTGGCGGTCTTCGACGACCACCGCGGCTCCTACTGGACCCCGGACCTCCCCCAGCTGGGCGTCAAGGTCCCGGACACGGGCACCCGCCTCCAGGTGCTGCGCGAATCCGCGACGACCACCACCCTCCAGCTGTCCCCGTCCACCCCCTGACCCCGCACACGCGTGAGCGCCCCGCCGGGACCCTCCCGGCGGGGCGCTCACGGCCGTCCGGCCCGGGGTCAGCCCCTGGGCAGGACCGTGGCGAGGACGGCGGGGAGCGGGTACCAGTCCGCCGAGGTGATCGAGGCGTGGTGGGAGGCCATCAGGGCCACCCGGTCGCGGGCCTGGGCCTCCGTGGGGTGGACCGCGTCGATCGCCGGGGCCACGTTGTGGGCGTCCGTGGCGATCAGCAGGTAGTGGTTGCGGTCGTACCAGGACGTGTCGATCGCGCCCGACGCGTAGGCGCTCGCGTCGCCGTCGAAGACGACGAACCAGGGGCGCAGGGCCGGGTCCGTGTAGCGGGTGCGGGGGTCGCCCGCTTCGGCGCGGTGCACCGCCGGGAAGGCGGCGGCCGTGGCGAGGTGGCCGCGCAGGTGCTCGGCGTACTCGCGGTCGGTCCAGAGCTTGTCCGCGCCGTTGCCCTCCTCGACCGTGCCGGGGATCAGCTCCACCAGGAACTTCCCCGCCATCCGCGAGCGGGCCGGCCAGGCACCGGCGCGGGCCGCCGCGTCGAGGTCGGGGTGGCCGGCGGCGAGCTGTCCCGGGGTGTAGAGCGCGTCGCCGAGCTTCGAGGTGAGGAGGGCGTCGAGGGCGGCGGGGCCCCGGCCCAGGTTCGCGGCGAAGCCGTCCTTCATCTCCAGCTTGAGGACGATCGGGCGGTGGCCGGGGTGGGCGTCGTGCCAGCTGCGGATGTCGGAGAGGCAGCCCGCGAGGTTCTGGTCGCGGGACTTCGTGCGCAGCTGGGCGGCGGTGGAGGCGTTCTCGCAGTTGCTGTCGTTGCCGAAGGGGTTGTCGTGGGAGACGCGCCAGGAGCTGCCGAAGAAGTTGGTCCAGACGTCCAGTTCCAGCATCGCCGCCCCGGAGTCCAGGGCGTCCGCGAAGTAGGGGTACTTGGCCTTCTCGTAGGCGTTGTGGACCCCCACGCCGGTGGAAGCGGAGTACGGGAGGTCGCCGGTCGCCGCCGTGGCGGGGGTGGCGGGGACAGCGAGGGCCGCGAGGGCGGCCGTCAGCAGGGCGGCTGCTGCGCGCAGGCGGGTGCGGATGGGCATGGGTGTGCGGCTCCCCTGGTTACCGAGTGGTAAGGCGACTGGAGCGTAGGGGAGTTGAATGAAGAGCGGAAGGACTCGGGATGGCCGTCCGGGTGCGGGGTGTGAGGAGGGGCACATTCCGGCCGGGAACCCCGGGGCGCGGCCGGCCGTTCCGGGGGGTTGACGGGTGATCCTCGGCGGTGGGAGTGGCGCGATGACGGGCAGGGCCGTACGGGTCTGCGTGCTGGCCGGGCTGTGCTGCGCGCTGGTGGCCGCCGGGGTGGCCTTCGGCCTGGGGCGGATGGGGACCGTCGCCGGCGGGGACGCGCGGACGGGGCGGTACGTCCAGGACACCGCCCTCGCCGACGAGGCCGCCGCCGCGGCCCTGGAGAAGCTGACCGAGGGCGCCCCGCAGGCCGCCCCGCCGGTACGGGGCTTCACGGAGGGCGCCTGGAAGGCGTCCGAACCGCTGGAGGCCGTGGACGTACCGGCCGAGCCGGCCGTCGGGGCGCTGTTCTCGCCCGGGCTGGACTGGGACGACGACCACCACTGCTCGGGGAGCGTGGTGCACTCCGCCGGCGGGGACCTGGTCGTCACCGCGGCCCACTGCGTGTACGCGGGCGGGTTCCGCAGCAACCTGGCCTTCGTGCCGGGGTACGAGGAGGGCCGGGCGCCCTACGGGGTGTGGGTGCCCACCCGCATCGACGTGGACCCCCGCTGGGTGCGCGACTCCGACCCGGACGTCGACGTGGCCTTCATCCGGGTGCGCCGGGCCGGGCACCCCGGGCAGCGGCTGGAGGACGTCACGGGGGCGCACCAGATCCGCTTCGGCCAGCAGCTGCCGGTACCGGCACGGCTGGTGGGGTACCCGAACGACAGCGAGAAGCCGCTGGGCTGCTCCAACACGGCCGTCGCCGACGGGCCGGCGCAGCTGCGCTTCGACTGCGCGGACGTGCCCGACGGAACCAGCGGGGGCCCCGTGCTGAGCTCGGCGAACAGCCTGATCGGGGTCATCGGCGGGCGCGACGGGGGCGGCGACGAGACCACCTCGTACAGCAGCTACTTCGGGGACGACGTACGGGCCCTGTACGAGCGGGCCGTGCGCGGGTAGCCGTACCCGCGCACGGC
>NZ_JBEPFL010000071.1:0-11235 GCF_040301925.1 Streptomyces sp. NPDC000075 | reverse complement strand
GCGGTCAGCTTGCCCTTCGCGTGCTGCGCCTCGGTCGCCCGGTCGCTGGGGCCGCGCCGGGCCTCCTCGCGCAGGGAGTGCAGCTCGGCCACGCGGCCACGTGTGCCGGCTCCGGCCCGGTCGTCATCCCCGTACATGTTCCACCCGTTCTTGAACGTATCGCCTTGGTCGTACCGGAACCCGCGGTGAGGGGAGGGGCGCCGGCGGCCCGTGTGCCAGGACGCGTCACGGGCCACCGGCCCCCTCCCGCTCAGCCGCGGTGGTCCTTCGTCACTCCGCCACGGCGGCGGTGTCCTGCTTCACCTGCGGCTGCGGCTGCGGCTGCGCCGCCGGAGCCTGCTTCGGGCGCGGGATGGCCAGGGCGATCAGCGCGCCCACGACGAGGACGGCGGCCCCGACCCACAGGCCGGGGGTCATGCCGTCGGTGAAGCTCTGCGGGGTGTCGTAGGCACCGTAGGTCGAGAAGACGCTGGTGCTCACGGCGATGCCGAGGGCGCCGCCGAGCTCACGCACGGTCGTGTTGGCGCCCGAGGCCTTGCCCGCCATCTGCGGGGGGACCGAGCTCATGACGACCATGGCGGTGGGCGCGAAGACGAGGCCCATGCCCGCGCCGGCCAGGATGAACGGGCCGACGTACTCCCAGTCGGCGGCGTCGACGCCGGCCACCGCGGCGAACCAGGCCAGACCGATGCCGGAGACGAACAGACCGGCAGACATCAGCCGCCCGCTGCCCACCCGGGGGGCGAACTTGCCCGCGAAGGGGGCGACGAGCATGGGCATGATCGCCCACGGCAGGGTCCACAGGCCGGCCTCGAACGCGGAGTGGCCCCGGGCCACCTGGAGGTACTGGGCGATCAGGAAGATCGGACCGAACAGGCCGAAGAACACGGCGAGCGACACGACGTTGGCGAGGGAGAACGCCTTGATCTTGTAGATGCTCAGCGGCAGCATCGGCGAGGAGGCCTTGCGCTCCCACAGCAGGAACGCGACGAGCAGCACCACGGCGGCGGCGAAGGCGGCCACGACGGTGGACGAGGTCCAGCCCTCCTCGCCGCCCTTGACGATGGCCCAGATGAGGCTCAGCACACCGGCGCCGGCCAGGAGCAGGCCCGGGATGTCGAGCTTGGCGGCCGCTCCGCGGCTGTCGTCGAGCACCTTCAGCACCAGCGGGATGGCGATCAGGCCGACCGGGATGTTGACCAGGAAGATCCAGTGCCAGTGGATGGCGGTGGTGATGCCGCCGCCGACGAGCGGGGCGAGTGCCACGGCCAGGCTGCTGATGGCGCTCCACAGGCCGATGGCGACGCCGCGCTTCTCCGGCGGGACCGAGACCGTCAGGATGGTCAGCGAGAGCGGCAGCACGGCCGCGGCGGTGATGCCCTGAAGGGTGCGGAAGAGGATCAGGGCCTCGATGGAATCGGACAGACCGCAGCCCAGCGAGGCGAGGGTGAACGCGGTGATGCCGATGGCGAACACCTTGCGCCGGCCGTAACGGTCGCCGAGCCCGGCGGCGGTCAGCAGGAAGCCCGCGAAGCCGAGGACGTAGGCGTTGGTGACCCACTGGAGGTTCTCCACCGTCGAGCCGAGGTCCCGGCGGATGGAGGCGAGGGCGTTGGTGACGACCAGGTTGTCCAGCGCCACCATGAACATGGGGAGTGAGACGGCGAGGACGGTCAGCCCGAACGACGGGCGGGGACGGGATGTCAACGGAAGCTCCGTATGTCGGTTTCAGAGGTGAACGAGCGGATGTCGTCGGTGAGGGCCGCGGCCACCTGCGGGCGGTGCGACTCGGTGAAGAAGTGGCCGCCGGGGAAACCGCGCAGGCCGAAGCCCGCCGCGGTGGTCTCCTGCCAGCGCAGCGCACCCTCCTGGGTGGTCTGCGTGTCCTCGGTGCCGATCAGCACGCTGACCGGGCAGTCCAGCCGAGGCGCGTCGGGGCGGGCCCGGTAGGTCTCCAGCGCCTCGTAGTCCCCGCGCACGGCGGGCAGGATCATGGCCCGCACGTCGGGGTCGGCGAGCAGCTCGGGAGCCGTGCCGTTGAGCTTGCGGATCTCCTCGATGACGCCGTCGTCGTCGCGCCGGTGCACACCGTCGGTGCGCGGGACCCCGGGGGCCTGGGCCCCGGAGACGACGAGTCCCACCGGGGCGGCGGCGGGGTACCGGTCCTGCAGGCGCAGGGCGGTCTCGTAGGCCACGAGGGCGCCCATGCTGTGTCCGTAGAGCACCAGGGGCCGGCCGGTCTCCGCGGCGAGCACCACGGAGACGGCGTCGGCGAGGGCGCCGAGGCGGGTGGCGGGTGCCTCGGTGTGCCGGTCCTGCCGGCCCGGGTACTGGACCGCCCTGACCGCCGTGTGGGCGGACAGGTCCGCGGACAGCGGGCGGAAGGCGGTGGCCGATCCGCCGGCGTGGGGGAAGCAGACGAGCAGCGGCCCGTCGTCCGGGCCTGGATGGTATTGCCGCAGCCACAGCTCGCGCTGGGCCGTTACCGCTTGCATAGGGAACTGTTCTCTTTCTTGTGGGGGAGGGTGAGGGGTCGGAGGGTGAGGGGTCAGAGGGTCAGACGGTGAGCCCGCGCACCCAGGCCTCGACCGAGTCGGCCGTGGTGCGGGCGTGTTCGTCGAGCATGGTGAAGTGGTCGCCGGGTACTTCGACCCGCTCCCCGGCGAACTCCCAGCCCGGGCGGCCGCCTTCCGGCGCCGACTCGTCGGCCGGGACGCCGGGTACGGCGTCCGCCGCGCGGAGCAGCACGGTGGGGGTGCGGAGCGCGGTGGGCCGCCAGTCGGCGTGGATGCCGATGTAGGAGCCCATCGCGGTGAGCTTCGGATCGTCCAGCGGCACGAACAGGTCGGCCGTGGCGGCCATCTGGGAGGTCATCAGCGGCAGGCTGTAGTGGTCGGCGGTACGGGAGTAGGTGTCGAGCAGGATCACGCCGGCGGCGGGACTGCCGAGCTCCTCCAGGCGCTCGGCCACCCGGTGCGCGATCCAGCCGCCGGACGAACGGCCGAGCAGCACCACGGGCCGCCCGCCGGCATCCTCCAGGACGGCCTCGGCGTGGGTGGCGGCGAGCACGTCGCGGTCGGCCGGAAGCGGTTCGCCGTCGACGAAGCCGGGGTGCGGCAGGACCGTCACGTCGCGTACGCCCTGGAAGGCGGAGGCGAACTTCAGGTACTCGTGCGGGCCCGAGATGGCGCCGAGCGAGGGGAAGCAGAAGATCGCCGGCCCCTGGTCGCCCCGCGCGAAGCGCACCGGAGCGGGCAGCCGGTCCGCGTCCTCGCGCCGCCGGAAGGAGGGCGCGAGCCGGGCGGCGGCCACCAGCATCTGGACGGCCTCGGAGGGCCTGCCCTGCTCGCAGCCGTGCAGGAACAGCGTGGTGAGCGTGCCGGCGGCCCCCGCCGTCGCGCCGCCGGCGGGGTCGGCGGCGATCCCCTCGGCGAGGTGACGCGCCAGCAGGGCGGCCGTGGGGTGGTCGAACACCAGGGTGACGGGGAGCTGGAGCCCGGTCTCCTCCACGAGCCGGCTGCGCAGCTGGGTGGCGGTGATCGACTCGATGCCCAGCTCGATGAACGACCGCTCGGGGTCGACGGCGTCGGCCGAGGCGTGCCCCAGGGCGGAGGCGACGGTGCCCTGGATGAACCGGCACAGCTCGGCCTCCGCGTCCGTCGGGGACAGCGACGCGATCCGCGCGCGCAGCCCGCCGGCTGCCGCCGGCGCGGTCGCGGCGGCGCGCCGCGGCCCGGTGGGCGGCAGTACGGGCGCGGCGACGGGCTCGCCGTCCGGGAGCTCGGACGGGTACGCCTCGGGTGCCGCCTCCGTCAGGCGCAGGGCGCCGACGGTGAGGACCGGGCCGCCCGCCGCGTCCACGGCGGTCAGCGCGACGGTGTCCGCGCCGGTGCGGGTGATCCGGGTCCGCAGCACGACGGGTTCCGTGGCGTGCACCGCCACGTCGGCCCAGCGGTCGGTGCGCAGGACCGGTCCCCGCTCTCCCGCCGAGTCCGGCGCGGTGCCGGCGAGCAGGGGGTGCAGTGCGGCGTCGAGCAGGGCCGGGTGCACGGTGAAGCCGGCCTCCGACTGCCCCTGCGGCAGAACGGTTTCGGCGAAGTAGTCGCCGTCCGCCTCCCACGCCTCGGTGACCAGCCCGAACGCGGCGCCGTGGGCCAGGCCCCGGGCGCGCAGGGCCTCGTACAGCTCGTCGACGGGCAGCTCCCGCGCGTTCTGCGGGGGCCAGGTCTCCAGGCCGGTGGCGGCCGGGGCGGCGGGCTCGCCGGAGGCGAGTGCGCCGCGCGCGTGCAGGGTCCACTCCTCGGTGTCCGGGGCGTCCTGGGCGCGCGCGTGCAGGGTGAAGGAGCGGACGCCGTCGGCCTCCGGCTCCAGGAGCAGGCGCAGCTGGAGGGCGCCCTGTCCGGGCAGGAGCAGCGGGGCGGTCGTCTCCAGTGCGGTCAGGCGCGGGCAGCCCGCCCGCGCGCCGGCGCTCAGGGCGAGGTCGGTCAGGGCCGACTCGGGCAGCGCGTGCGCTCCGTGCAGGGTGCGGTCGGCCAGCCAGGGGTGGCTGCGCAGGGAGAGCCGGCCCGTGAACAGGAGCTGCCCGGTGCCGGGCAGCGCGGTGGCGGCCGCGGCCAGCGGGTGGCCCACGGCCGTCAGGCCCGCGGCGGTGACGTCGCCGCTGCCGCCGCCCTCCAGCCAGAAGTGGCTGCGCTGGAAGGCGTACGTCGGCAGCGGGACCCGGCTCGGCCGGTGGCCCTCGGTGGCCTGCGCCCAGTCGACCGCTCCGCCGCGCACGTACAGCTGGGCGACGGAGGCGAGGAAGCGCTCGGGGCCGCCCTGGTCGCGCCGGAGCGACTCGACGACGGCCGGCGCGCGGCCGGCGGCGGCCGCGGCCTCGAAGGTCTCCTGGAGTCCGGTGGCGAGCACCGGGTGCGGGCTCACCTCGACGAACAGCCGGTGTCCGTCGGCGAGCAGCCCCCGGACGGCCTCCTCGAACCGCACGGTGCGGCGCAGGTTCCGGTACCAGTAGGCGGCGTCGAAGACGGCGGTGTCCTCGGTCTCCCCGTCGACGGACGTACGGAACGGGGTGTGGGCGGGGCGGGGACGGACGGGGGCGAGGAGCTCGGCCAGGCGTTCCTCGATCGCCTCCACATGAGCCGAGTGGGAGGCGTAGTCCACCGGAATCCGGCGCGCCCGCACCTCCTGCGCCTCACACACCGCCAGCAACTCCTCAAGCTGATCCGCAGACCCCGAAACCACCGTGGAACGCGGACCGTTGACGGTCGCCACCCACAAGTCGTCCCACGCCCCGATCCGCTCCTCCGCCTCAGCCACCGGCAGCGGAACCGACACCATCCCACCGCGCCCCGCGATCTCCAGCAGCGCACGACTACGCAACGCCACCACCAGCGCACCGTCCTCAAGGGACAACGCACCCGCCACACACGCCGCCGCGATCTCACCCTGCGAATGACCCACCACCGCGGCCGGCTCCACACCGAACGAACGCCACAACGCCGCCAGGGACACCATCACCGCCCACAGCACCGGCTGCACCACATCGACCCGGTCAAAACCCGGAGCACCCTCCACACCCCGCAGCACACCGGTCAACGACCAGTCCACGAACGGAGCCAGAGCCTCCTCACACGCCTCCACCGCCTCACGGAACACCGGCGAGGTCTCCAGCAGACCCACCGCCATCCCCACCCACTGCGAACCCTGCCCCGGGAACACGAACACGGGCTTGAGGGCGGCCCCGGCGGCGACGCCCCGGACGGTGCCGGGCGAGGTCTCGCCGAGGGCGAGCTCCTTGAGCCGGAGGAGGAACTCCTCCCGGTCGGCGGCGATCAGCACGGCCCGGTGCTCCAGGTGGGCGCGTCCGACGGCCAGGGAGTGGGCGATGTCGGCGGGGCGCTGGTCCGGGAAACGCTCCAGGTGGGTGAGGAGCCGTTCGGCCTGGCCGCGCAGGGCGGCGTCGGTGCGGCCGGACAGGGTCCACGGGAGCGGGGTGTCCGGGGTGGCCCCGGCCGGGCCGTCGGCGGGTGCCTCGGGATCGTCGGCGGGTGCCTGTTCCAGTACGACGTGGGCGTTGGTGCCGCTCATGCCGAAGGAGGAGACGCCGGCGCGGCGCGGGTGCCCGAGCTCGGGCCACTCACGCGCCTCGGTGAGCAGCTCGACGGAGCCGGCGGACCAGTCGATGTGCGGGGAGGGGGCGTCGATGTGCAGCGACTTGGGCAGGGTGGCGTGCCGCATCGCCTGGACCATCTTGATGACGCCGCCGGCTCCCGCGGCGGCCATGGTGTGGCCGATGTTGGACTTCAGGGAGCCCAGGTACAGCGGCCGGTCCTCCGCACGGCCCTGCCCGTAGGTCGCCAGCAGCGCCTGCGCCTCGATCGGGTCACCGAGCTTGGTACCCGTCCCGTGCGCCTCGACGGCGTCCACGTCGGCGCCGCTCAGGTTCGCGTCGGCGAGCGCGGCCCGGATCACCCGCTGCTGGGCCTTGCCGCTGGGGGCGGTCAGGCCGTTGGTGGCTCCGTCCTGGTTGACGGCCGTGCCGCGGATGACGGCGAGCACCTGGTGGCCGTTGCGGCGGGCGTCGGAGAGCTTCTCGACGAGGAGGGTGGTGACGCCCTCGCCCCAGCCGGTGCCGTCGGCGGCCGCGGCGAAGGACTTGGAACGGCCGTCACCGGAGAGCGCGCCCTGCTTGCTGAACTCCACGAACGCGCCGGGCGTCGACATGATCGTCACGCCTCCGGCCAGCGCCATGGAGCACTCGCCGCGGCGCAGCGCCTGCACGGCGAGGTGGATGGCGACCAGCGAGGAGGAGCAGGCGGTGTCCAGGGTGACGGCCGGGCCCTCCAGGCCCATGAAGTACGCCACGCGTCCGGAGGCGACGCTGCCGGAGACGCCGGTGGAGAGGTATCCCCCGACGCCTTCGGGGAGTTCGGTCACATCGGACGCGTACCCGTGCTGGTTGACGCCCGTGAACACGCCGACGGAGGTGCCCCGTACCGAGGTCGGGTCGATGCCGGCGTGTTCGAAGGCCTCCCAGGAGGTCTCCAGGAGCAGCCGCTGCTGGGAGTCCATCGCGAGGGCCTCGCGGGGCGAGATCCCGAAGAAGTCGGCGTCGAACTCCGGTGCGTCGTAGAGGAATCCGCCCTGGTGGGTGGCCGATTCGCCGTCCTCCAGCTGCCAGCCGCGGTTCACGGGGAAGTCGCCGATGGCGTCCCGCTCGTCCAGGACGAGCTGCCACAGCTCGTCGGGGGAGGTCACCCCGCCGGGCAGCCGGCAGCTCATGCCGACGACGGCGATGGGCTCGCGGGCGCGGTCCTCGACCTCGCGCAGCCGCCGCTTGGTGTCCCGCAGCTCGGTGGTGGCCCGCTTCAGGTAGTCGAGCAGCTTCTCGTCATTGGTCGCGGCAGTCACGGCATCTCCAGTTCCACGTCGAGCAGTTCGAAGAGTTCTTCGGCCGAGGCCGCGGACAGGTCGGCGGCGGACGTGTCCTCGCTCCCGGTGGCGGCCTTGTCGTTCCAGGCCGTCAGCAGCGCCCGCAGGCGCTCGCCGACCTCTTCCCGTTCCTCCGCGCCGTCGGGCGCGGAGGAGGTGATCAGCTTCTCCAGCCGGTCGAGCTCCGTGCGGAGCGAGACCGGCGCCGCGGGCCCGGCCGCCGCGGCTTCCTCCGCCACCTCTTCCCGGAGCCTGGCGATCAGGTCCAGCGGGGTGGGGCAG
Source organism: Streptomyces sp. NPDC000075 (assembly GCF_040301925.1). Classification (NCBI taxonomy): domain Bacteria; kingdom Bacillati; phylum Actinomycetota; class Actinomycetes; order Kitasatosporales; family Streptomycetaceae; genus Streptomyces; species Streptomyces sp. NPDC000075. Next base: position 3,522 of record NZ_JBEPFL010000071.1, on the reverse strand, counting down.
TCGAACATCAGCGTCGGCGGGAGCCCCAGGCCGGTGGCCTCGACGAGCCGGTTGCGCAGTTCGATGGCGGTCAGCGAGTCGATCCCGAGGTCCTTGAAGCTCGCCGCGAGATCGACCTCGTCGGCCGAGTCGTGGCCGAAGACCCGGGCCGCGGTGGTGCGTACGACGTCGGTCAGCTCGCGCTCCAGTGCGGCCGGCGCGAGCCCGAAGAGCACCGCCGGATCGGCGGCCGGCGGCGTCTGCGACTCCTCCTCCCCCAGCCCGGGGAGCTCCGGGAGGGCGGCGGGCCCGCCGGCCTCCGCCGTGGCCGGACGGGGCACGTCCAGCCAGTAGCGGCGGTTCTGGAAGGCGTACGTCGGCAGGTCGACCCGGCGCGCCCCGGATTCCTCGTCCAGGGGGATGCCCTTGGTGAGGAGGCCGCTGACGGCATCGGTCAGGGTCCGGGTCTCGGGCCGGTTGCGCCGCAGGACCGGTACGAGGAAGACGTCGTCGCCCACGCTCGCCTTGGCCATGGCGGTGAGGGTGGCGTCGGGGCCGACCTCGACGAACCGGGAGACGTCCTGCGCCCGCAGGGCATGTATCGCGTCCGCGAAGCGCACCGGCCGGCGCACGTGCCGCGTCCAGTAGTCGACGGAGGCGAACTCCTCCGCCGTGACGGGGCCGCCCGTCACCGTCGACACGACCGCCAGGGACGGACGGCCGAACTCGAGGCCTTCGACGACCTGCCGGAACTCCTCCAGCATCGGGTCCATGAGCGGCGAGTGGAAGGCGTGGCTCACCGTCAGACGGCGGGTCTTGACCCCCCGCTCGGCCAGCACGGCGACGATCTCGTCGACGACCGTGCCCGCACCGGACAGCACCACGGACTCCGGGCCGTTGACCGCGCCCAGACCCACCAGGTCCGCCCGGCCCTCCAGCAGCGGCAGCACGTCCTCCTCGGAGGCGGCCACCGCCACCATCACGCCGCCCTCCGGCAGCGCCTGCATCAGCCGGCCGCGCGCCACCACCAGCCGTGCGGCGTGCTCCAGCGAGAACACCCCGGCCACGTGAGCGGCCGCGATCTCGCCGATCGAATGCCCGGCCACCACGTCCGGCCGGACACCCCACGACTCCAGCAGCCGGAACAGCGCCACCTCGACCGCGAAGACCGCGGGCTGGGTGAACTCCGTACGGTCCAGCGTTCCGTCCCCGGATTCGTCCTCTCCGAAGACCAGCGGCTTCAGACCACGCCCCAGCAGCGGGTCCACCGCATCGCAGACCGCGTCGAAGGCCGAGGCGAACACCGGGAATCCGTCATACAGCTCCGCACCCATGCCCACGCGCTGGCTGCCCTGTCCGGTGAACAGGAACGCCAGCCGTCCGCCGTCCGCGTTCCCGGGCTGCGCCGGCGCGAAGGCCGGTCCGCCCGCCGCGAGGGCGGCGAGACCGGTGCGGAAATCCTCCTGTCGGCGGCCGAGGAGCAGCGCCCGGTGCTCGAAGGAGGAGCGGGTGGTGACCAGGGAGTGCGCGATGTCCCGGACGTCGGTCCCGGGGTGGAGGTCCAGGTATCCGAGGAGCCGTTCGGCCTGGCCGCGCAGGGCGGCCGGGGACTTGGCCGACAGGGTCCAGGGGACGAGGGTGTCGTTCGGGGCGCGCTCCGGACGGTCGTCCGCGGCTTCCTCCGGGGCCTGTTCCAGGATGACGTGGGCGTTGGTGCCGCTGATGCCGAAGGAGGACACGCCGGCGCGGCGCGGCCGTCCGGTCTCGGGCCAGGCGCGGGCCTCGGTCAGCAGCTCGACGGCTCCCGCCGCCCAGTCGATGTGCGAGGAGGGCTCGCTCACGTGCAGGGTCTTGGGCAGCACCCCCTGCCGCATGGCCTGGACCATCTTGATGATGCCGCCGACGCCTGCGGCGGCCTGCGTGTGGCCGATGTTGGACTTCAGCGATCCCAGGTACAGCGGCCGGTCCTCCGCACGGCCCTGGCCGTACGTCGCGAGCACCGCCTGCGCCTCGATCGGGTCGCCGAGCCGGGTGCCCGTGCCGTGGGCCTCGACGGCGTCCACGTCGGCCGTCCCCAGACCGGCATCGGCCAGCGCGGCACGGATCACCCGCTGCTGGGACGGACCGTTCGGCGCGGTCAGGCCGTTGCTCGCGCCGTCCTGGTTGACGGCCGTACCACGGATCACGGCGAGCACGCGGTGGCCGTTGCGGCGGGCGTCGGAGAGCTTCTCCACGAGGAGCATGCCGACGCCCTCGCCCCAGCCGGTGCCGTCCGCGTCGTCCGAGAAGGACTTGCAGCGGCCGTCCGCGGCGAGACCGCGCTGACGGCTGAAGTCGATCAGGGCGGTCGGGGAGGCCATGACGGTGACACCGCCCGCGAGGGCGAGGGTGCACTCGCCCCGGCGCAGCGCCTGCACGGCCAGGTGCAGGGTGACCAGGGACGAGGAGCAGGCGGTGTCGACCGTCATCGCGGGACCTTCGAGGCCGAAGGTGTACGAGATGCGGCCGGAGGCCACGCTGCCGGAGGCGCCGGTGCCCCGGAAGCCCTCCAGCTCCTCGGGGATCGAGGGCAGCCTGCTGAGGTAGTCCCGGTACATCAGGCCGACGAACACACCGGTGCGCGAGCCCCGTACGGACAGCGGGTCGATGCCCGCGCGTTCGAGGGCCTCCCAGGAGGTCTGGAGCAGGAGCCGCTGCTGCGGGTCCATGACCAGGGCCTCACGGGGCGAGATGCCGAAGAAGGCGGGGTCGAACTCGGCGGCGGAGGGCAGGAAGCCGCCCTCGCGGGCGTACGAGGTGCCCCGGTGCTCCGGGTCCGGGTGGTAGAGGTTCTCGACGTCCCAGCCCCGGTCCTCCGGGAAGCCGGTGATGCCGTCCCCGCCGGTCTCGACGAGCCGCCACAGGTCCTCGGGGGTCTCGACGCCGCCGGGGTAGCGGCAGCTCATGCCCACGATGACGATCGGGTCCTCGTCCTCGTCGGCGCCCGTGGGCCGTGCCGCGACCGGAGCGGACGGCTCCGCACCGGCGCCGTCGCCGAGGAGTTCGCCGAGCAGGTACGCGGCGAGCGCGCCCGGGTTGGGGTGGTCGAACACCAGGGTCGAGGGCAGCCGCAGACCCGTGACGGTGTTGAGGGTGTTGCGCAGTTCGGTGGCGCTGAGGGAGTCGAAGCCGAGGTCGCGGAAGGCGCGTCCGGCGTCGAGCGACCCGGGGTCGCCGTGGCCGAGGACGGTGGCCACGTGTGTGCGGACGAGGTCGAGGAGGGCCGGGATCCGGTCCTCGGACGGCAGGGTCAGCAGCCGTTCCCGAAGTCCCGTGCCGCCGGTCCCGCCCGCTCCGGAGGCGGCCGCCGCACGGACGGAGCCACGGCGGACGGGGGTGTGGACGAGTCCGCGCAGCAGCGCCGGGAGTTCGCGGCCCCGCTCCTGGAGGGCCTTGAGGTCCAGCGGGACCGGAACCAGTCCCGCGCTCCCCTGCGACAGGGCGGTGTCGAAGAGGGCCAGACCCTGCTCCGGGGCGATCGGGATGAACCCGGTACGGACGATG
>NZ_JBEPFL010000070.1:0-11680 GCF_040301925.1 Streptomyces sp. NPDC000075 | reverse complement strand
ACGGTCTGTCAAGGGTCGCCGCAGGCGATCGCGAAGCGACGCGACGAAGGAGCGCCCTTGACAGGCCGGCCCGACGCGGAAGGACGATGAGACTGGCGGGAAACCCCCAACCCTCCCCGAGACCGCCCAGGGGGATACCGCCCCCCTCGTTCCGCCCGGCTGTCCCGTCACCCCCCACCGTGAGCCGCCCCCACCCCGCCCCCCACCCCGCCCCCCACCCCGCACCAGCCCCCCCAAACCCCGCCCCCGCAGGTACCACCAGCGGCGATGCGTCGTATCGTGGTGCCGGACGGGCGCCCGCACGGTCCGTCAGCCGCTCCAGCGCAGCAGCGGCCCCGCCGAACACACCCGCCGCATCAGGAGCCGCAACCGCCATGGGAAACCCGGCACACCCCGCCTACCCCGTAGGACTGCGCCTGACCGGGCGCCGCGTCGTCGTCATCGGCGGCGGCCAGGTCGCCCAGCGCCGCCTGCCCGCCCTCGTCGCCGCCGGTGCGGACGTCCTGCTGGTGTCCCCCTCGGCCACCCCCTCCGTGGACGCGATGGCCGAGACGGGGGAGATCCGCTGGGAGCGCCGCCGCTACCGGGACGGGGACCTCGACGGTGCCTGGTACGCCCTGATCGCCACCCGGGACCGCGAGGCCAACGACCGCGCCTCCGCCGAGGCCGAGGCCAGGCGGGTCTGGTGCGTGCGGGCCGACGACGCCGAGGCGGCGACCGCCTGGACCCCGGCGACCGGCCGGGTCGAGGGCGTCACCGTGGCCGTGCTCAGCGGCAACGACCCGCGCCGCTCCGCCGCCGTCCGCGACGCGGTCGTCGAGGGGCTGCGCGACGGCTCCCTCACCGCCGCCCGCCCGCACACCCCCGGCGTCGCCCTCGTCGGCGGCGGCCCGGGCGACCCGGACCTGATCACCGTGCGCGGCCGGCGCCTGCTCGCCGAGGCCGACGTCGTGATCGCCGACCGGCTCGGCCCCCGCGACCTCCTCGACGAGCTCCCGCCGCACGTCGAGGTGATCGACGCGGCGAAGATCCCGTACGGCCGGTTCATGGCCCAGGAGGCCATCAACAACGCCCTCATCGAGCACGCCAAGGCCGGCAAGGCCGTGGTCCGGCTCAAGGGCGGGGACCCGTACGTCTTCGGCCGCGGCATGGAGGAGCTCCAGGCCCTCGCCGAGCACGGCATCCCCTGCACCGTCGTGCCGGGCATCTCCAGCTCCATCTCGGTCCCGGGCGCGGCCGGGATCCCCGTCACCCACCGCGGCGTGGCGCACGAGTTCACCGTCGTCAGCGGCCACGTCGGCCCCGACGACCCGCGTTCCCTCGTGGACTGGGCCGCGCTGGCCAGGCTGACCGGCACGCTCGTCATCCTGATGGGCGTCGACAAGATCGGGCTGATCGCAGAGGCCCTGGTCAAGCACGGCCGCTCCGCCGACACCCCGGTCGCGGTCATCCAGGAGGGCACCACCGCCACCCAGCGCCGCGTGGACGCCACCCTGGCGACCGTCGGCGAGACGGTGCGCGCCGAGGAGGTCCGCCCGCCGGCGGTCATCGTCATCGGCGAGGTCGTCGGAGTGAACCCTTCCGGCGAGCTCCCCCCGCTCCCCACGCTCCCCGAGCTTCCCGCCAACGGCGCCTGACGGCCCGTTGGCACCACACCCAGGACAAGGCAGTATCACCCTGTGGCTGATCTCATCACCATCGAAGACCCCGAAGACCCCCGCCTGCGCGACTACACGGGCCTGACCGACGTCGAGCTGCGGCGGCGCAGAGAGCCCGCCGAGGGCCTCTTCATCGCCGAGGGCGAGAAGGTCATCCGGCGGGCCAAGGACGCCGGGTACGAGATGCGCTCGATGCTGCTGTCCGCCAAGTGGGTGGACGTCATGCGCGACGTCATCGACGAGATCCCGGCCCCGGTCTACGCCGTGAGCCCGGACCTCGCCGAGCGCGTCACCGGGTACCACGTGCACCGCGGCGCCCTGGCCTCGATGCAGCGCAAGCCGCTGCCGACGGCCCAGGAACTCCTCGTCTCGGCCCGCCGGGTGGCCGTGATGGAGGCGGTGAACGACCACACCAACATCGGGGCCATCTTCCGCAGCGCCGCCGCGCTCGGCATGGACGCGGTGCTGCTCTCGCCGGACTGCGCCGACCCGCTGTACCGCCGCTCGGTGAAGGTGTCGATGGGCGCGGTGTTCTCCGTCCCCTACGCCCGTCTGGAGGCCTGGCCCAAGAGCCTGGACACCGTCCGCGAGGCGGGTTTCAAGCTGCTCGCGCTCACCCCGCACGAGAAGGCCTCGCCGATCGACGTGGCGGCCCCGCACACCCTGGAACGGGTGGCGCTGATGCTGGGCGCCGAGGGCGACGGTCTGTCGACGCAGGCCCTGGTCGCCGCCGACGAGTGGGTACGGATCCCCATGGCGCACGGCGTGGACTCGCTGAACGTGGGCGCGGCCGCCGCGGTGGCCTTCTACGCGGTCGCCGGCGGCCCCCGCTCCTAGGGTCCGCCCCCGCCCCCCTCACACCGAAGGGGCGCCCCGCCACCCGGCAGGGCGCCCCTTCGGCGTTTTCCCGGTCTCACAGCTTCTGCGCGAGCGCGATCCCCAGCGCCACCAGCAGCGTGACGACCACGAAGACGATCAGCCGCTGCCGCAGCAGCTTCGGGTCCGGCCGCGAGGGCCGCCGTCCCGTACCGGTCGTACGGGGTCCGGTGCGCGGACCGGTACGAGGCCCCGGACGGCCCCCCGTACGCCCAGCGGTCGAGCCGGGGTTGCGGGAGCCCGACGGGCGCGGCCGTGCCCCGCTGTGCGGGCCCTGGGGGCGGGGCGCGGGGGTGGCGCCCGGGGGACGCTCGCCCACGCGCTCGGCGGCGGCCCGGCCGCCGCCCGTACGCCGCTCCGTGTCCTGCCCCGCGTACCCGGAGGCCCGCTCGGGCAGCCGGCCCGAGGGCCGCTCGACGCGGGCCCGCTGCGCCGGCGGGCGGCCGTCGCCCAGCCCCTGGGCCTCGCGGGCGGCGATCTCCTTGAGCCGCATCGACAGCTGGAGCGTGCTCGGACGCTCCTCGGGGTCCTTGGCCAGGCAGGCCCGCACCAGCGGGGCCAGCGCGTCAGGGACGCCGACCAGGTGGGGTTCCTCGTGGACGACCCGGTACAGCATGACCTCGGAACTGCCGTGCCCGAAGGGGGAGTCGCCCATCGCGGCGTAGGCGAGGGTGGCACCGAGGGAGAACACGTCCGTGGCCGGGGTGACGGCGGCGCCGCGCACCTGTTCGGGGGCGAGGAAGCCGGGGGAGCCGACCGCCGTGCCGACGTGGGTCAGGGTGCTGGCCCCCGTGGCCCAGGCGATGCCGAAGTCGATGATCCGCGGTCCCTTGGGGGACAGCAGGATGTTGGAGGGCTTCAGGTCGCGGTGGACGACCCCGGCCTCGTGGACGGCGACCAGTCCTTCCGACAGCGCGGCGCCGACGGCGGCGATCTGGGCGGCCGTCAGGGGGCCTTCCTCGGCCACCTTGTCGTGGAGGGAGGGGCCGGGCACGTACTGGGTCGCGAACCAGGGGCGCTCGGCCTCCAGGTCGGCGGCCACCAGCCGGGCCGTGCACCCGCCGCGGATCCGCCGGGCGGCGGACACCTCGCGGGCGAACCGGGAGCGGAACTCCTGGTCCTCGGCCAGGTCGGGCCGGATCACCTTGAGGGCGACGCGCTGGCCGCGCCGGTCGGAGCCGAGGTAGACGACGCCCATGCCGCCGGCGCCGAGCCGCCGGTGCAGTCGGAAGGAGCCGACGACACGCGGGTCCTCGCGCCGGAGCCGCATCATCGCCATGTCCACCCCGCTGACGGTCGTCCTGCTGATCTGGCACAGCTTACGGACCATCCGGCACCAGCGCTCAGAGGCCGCGCCCTCGTCGGGAGATTCGATTGTCAGTGCGGGGCAGGCCACTTGAGGGTGTGCCAGAGGTCGCGGACCCCGTTCGGGGGGCTCGTCCCGTCACCCCCAAGGGGCCCTCGGGCCAAGGGGATTGACCTCGTCAGACCCCCTCCGCGCGGCCACGCCCGGGGAAGGCCGCCCACACCACCGCACGAGCGCCGTCAACACCCCGTACGAGGACACGCGTGCGCGGGGAGTGACGGAAGTGAGCGAAGTCACTACCCTCCGGTTACCCCCTCCGGGAAGTCCCCCACTGCGAGGGGTGCGTCTCCACCCAGGGGAGTAGTCCGGGGGTGGCCGCCTCATCCTCCTGGAGGCCCGGCAATGGGTACGAGGGCATGAGGCCAGGAGCCTTCCGGCCGCCTAGTGTTGAAGACGAGCGGCGGGTGGCGCACTCGTCCCCCGAGGTCACGAGCCCGCCGCTGCCAGACGACAGGGAGAGGATCATGGCGGACATCGCACGGCAGGGACGCAAGCTCTTCGCGTTCAACGGCCATGAGTCCGGTACGCGCCACCCGCTGGTGGCCGCGGCCATGGTCCTCCCCCTGGCCGCCCTCCTGCTCTTCCTCTTCGGAGGCTTCGAGCAGGTGGCGGCACAGGCGTCGTCCGTGGGCGTGATGCTGGGGCGCTGAGCGGCGCCCCGGGTCCGGGAGAGCGGCCCGGACCGGGACATCGGCCCGTCGGACCCCGTGGGGACGGGGGAACGGCGGACGGCAGTTGAAGGGTGTTGCCCGTACGGCTGGGGAGCCGGACGGGCAACACCCTTTTTCACGCCCCGTACGGGGTACACGCACGAAAGCCCCGGCCGTCGAGACGGCCGGGGCTTCCGGTTGCTGTGCGCGATACTGGGATTGAACCAGTGACCTCTTCCGTGTCAGGGAAGCGCTCTCCCGCTGAGCTAATCGCGCGGGCTACGGTAAGGAACCGCAGGTCAAACAGGGTGTTGCTGGTACTGCGTGCGCGATACTGGGATTGAACCAGTGACCTCTTCCGTGTCAGGGAAGCGCTCTCCCGCTGAGCTAATCGCGCGGGGATCCTTACGGATCAGGTCCTTGCGGACCAGTGGACGATACTGGGATTGAACCAGTGACCTCTTCCGTGTCAGGGAAGCGCTCTCCCGCTGAGCTAATCGTCCTTGGAGGTGGAGACGGGATTTGAACCCGTGTAGACGGCTTTGCAGGCCGTTGCCTCGCCTCTCGGCCACTCCACCTCGGAGTGTGCGGGGTCTCGGGAAGATCCCCCACTCAGAGCGGACGACGAGACTCGAACTCGCGACATCCACCTTGGCAAGGTGGTGCTCTACCAACTGAGCTACGTCCGCAGTGTCACCGTGTTCGCTCCGGGGTTTTTCCCCTTCGCTCCCTGGCGACGTGTTGAACTCTAGCGGATTCCCGGGCCAGCTCAAAAACGCGTTTCCGCAGCGTGCTGCCGACCCGATCACCAGAGGTCACCCGCCGGTCACCTCACCGGCGCCATCGCGCCACCGGTCATAGACTCGCAGCCGTGCACGACCTGCCTCCCCTGGCCCGCTTCGGCGGCCTCCTCGCGACCGACCTCCGCGACGTCACCAGCGACCCCTCCGCCCTCGACTCCACCGGGTTCTGGGTGGTGAGCGCGGACTTCGAGGGCCGGCTGGTCTGCGCGCGTTTCGGGGACATACGCCCCGACCCCGTCCCCGCGCCCGTACCCGGCGCCTGGCGTGGACCCGCCGCCGACCGCTGGTCCTCCTCCCTGGACCGCTCCGCGTACGTCGCGGGCGTCCGCCGGATCCGCGAGTACATCGCGGCGGGGGAGGTCTACCAGGCCAACCTCTGCCGCGTCGTCTCCGCGCCGCTGCCCGACCCGGCCACCGCCGACGTGGACGCGCTGACCGCCCTCCTCGCGCGCGGCAACCCCGCGCCCTACGCAGGAACGATTCGGCTCCGCGCCCACGGCGTGGAGATCGCCACCGCCTCCCCGGAGCTGTACCTGCGCCGGGCCGGGCGCCGCGTCGAGTCCGGACCGATCAAGGGCACCGGCCGCACCGCCGCCGACCTGCTGCCCAAGGACCACGCCGAGAACGTGATGATCGTGGACCTCGTCCGCAACGACCTGGGCCGCGTCTGCGCCACCGGATCGGTCACCGTTCCCGAGCTGTGCGCCCTGGAGGAGCATCCCGGCCTGGTCCACCTCGTCTCCACCGTCAGCGGGGAGCTCGCCGAGGGCGCCGGCTGGCCCGAGCTGCTGGCCGCCACCTTCCCGCCGGGCTCGGTGACCGGCGCGCCCAAGTCCTCCGCCCTGCGGATCATCGAGGAGCTGGAGACCGCCCCGCGCGGCCCCTACTGCGGGGGCATCGGCTGGGTCGACGCCGACCGGGGCACCGCCGCCCTCGCCGTCGGCATCCGCACCTTCTGGATCGACCGCGAGGCCCCCGGCGGCCCCCGCCTGAGCTTCGGCACCGGCGCCGGGATCACCTGGGGCTCCGACCCCGAGCGGGAGTGGGCCGAGACCGAGCTCAAGGCCGCCCGGCTGCTCGCGCTGGCCTCGGGCGGGCCCGTACCGGGCGCGGACACGGCGGCGCACGACCTGAGTGGAGGAACCGTCCGGTGAGGATCTGGCTCGACGGGGCGCTGCGGGACGCCGACGACGCGAAGGTGTCCGTCCTGGACCGGGGCCTGACCGTGGGGGAGGGGGTCTTCGAGACCCTCAAGACCGAGCACGGCACCCCCTTCGCCCTCACCCGGCACCTGGAGCGGCTCACCCGCTCCGCCCGCGGCCTCGGCCTGCCCGACCCGGACCTCGACGAGGTCCGCCGAGGCTGCGCCGCCGTCCTGGAGGCCCATCCGGTGCCGCTCGGCCGGCTGCGGATCACCTACACGGGCGGCCCCGCCCCGCTCGGCCCCGGCCGGGCCGGGACCGGGCCGACCCTGTCCGTCGCCCTCGGCCCGGCCGCCCCCCGGCCCGACACCACGGCCGTGATCACCGTGCCCTGGGTGCGCAACGAGCGCTCCCCGCTGGCCGGCCTGAAGGCCACCTCGTACGCCGAGAACCTGGTCGCCCTCGCACGGGCGCAGCGGGAGGGGGCCTCCGAGGCCCTCTTCGCCAACACCGTCGGGCAGCTCTGCGAGGGCACCGGCTCCAACGTCTTCGTCGTCCTCGACGGCGAGCTCCACACCCCGCCCGTGGCCTCCGGCTGCCTTCCCGGGGTCACCCGCGCGCTGGCCGTCGAGTGGACCGGCGCCCGCGAGAGCGACCTGCCCTTCGACGTGCTGGAGCGGGCCGAGGAGGTCTTCCTGACCTCCACCCTGCGCGACGTCCAGGCCGTCCACCGCGTCGACGGGCGCACCCTGGCCGGCGCCCCCGGCCCGGTCACCGCCGAGGCCGTGCGCGTCTTCCGGGAGCGTTCCGCCGCCGACGTCGACCCCTGACCCGCCCCGCGCACCGTGGTGACGGGCGCGCGGGGCGGGTAGAACTCGACGGATGACCACCACCCTGCGGCCGAGCGGGCCGCTTCAGCAGAGTGAGGGCGGCGCGCGTTCACGCCCGTACGAGATCCGCGTCAACAGCAGGCGCGTCGGGACGCTCCTGATCGCCGCCGACACGCCCTTCGGGCCGACGGTGGGGGAGATCCGGGACCTGGCCGTCGACGAGCCGGACCGCCGCCGGGGCCGCGCCACGGTCGCCGCGCTGGCCGCCGAGGAGGTGCTGCGCGGCTGGGGCTGCCGCCGGGTGCGGATCTCGGTCCCGGCGAGCTCCGCCGGCGGCCTGCGGCTCGCCGCCGCCCTCGGGTACGCGGAGACCGGCCGCCGGATGGCCAAGGAGCTCCCGGAGCACCCCCCGGCCCTCTCCGAGGGGGTGCTGGGCCGCCGGATGACGGCGGCCGAGTACGAGGCGTGGGAGGCCCGGGCCCGCGAGGCGTACGCGGCGAGCTGGACGGCCCGGGGGATGGATCCGGAGGCGGCCCGGGCCAAGTCCCGGACCGAGCACGACGCGCTGCTCGCGCGCGGCCTGGACACCCCCGGGGCCGACTTCGCCGTCCTGGAGGTGGCCGGGACGGTGGTCGGGCACCTGTGGCTCGCGCCGCGCGGGGAGGGCGGCGCGGGGGCGTACGTGTACGACGTCGCGGTGGCCGAGGAGCACCGGGGGCGCGGCCACGGCCGGGACCTGATGCTCCTCGCGGAGCGCACGGCGATCGCGCGGGGCCACCGGACGATCGCGCTGCACGTGTTCGCCGACAACGCCCCGGCCCTGCGGCTGTACGAGTCCCTCGGCTACCGGACCACCGGCGTGGACTACGCGAAGGACCTCATCTGAGCCGGCCGGGTCAGCCGGCGGCCAGCAGGCGGTCGGCGATCTCCTCGATGCGGGCGCGCAGGCCCTCCTGGCTCTTGCCGCCGTCGAGGCGCTGGCCGTCGATGACGTAGGTCGGGGTGCCGGTCACGCCGATGGCCTTGCCCTCGGCCTGGTCGGCGTCGACGATCAGGATGTGCCGGCCGTCGATCAGCGCGGTGTCGAACTCCTCCACGTCCAGGCCCAGTTCGCGTGCCACGTCCAGCAGCACGGCCTCGCCGCGCTCGCCGAGCTCGGCCGTCCTGGCCAGCACCGCCTCCGCGTACGGCCAGCCCTGCCCCTGCTCCAGGGCCTCCTCGGCGGCCTGCGCGGCGGCGAAGGCGTGCTTGTGCTTCTCCAGCGGGAAGTGGCGCAGCCGGATGTCCAGCCGGTCGCCGTAGCGGGCCCGCAGGGCGCGCACGTCGTCCAGAGCGCTGTGGCAGTCCGGGCACTGGAGTTCGCACCAGACGTCGAGGATCACGGAATCGGTCATGCGGACAGTCTCCCAGACCTCCCGGGGGCACCCGGGGAGGAGATCCGACCCCGAGATGTCCCGGAGATCGGGCCGGGAGGGGGCGGGGACATGGCCTCGGCGCCGGTGCCCGGTGCAGGATGGAAGGGACAGAACGCCCACCGCAGACCGCCGGAGGACCGCATGCTCGCCGAGACCATTTGTTCCGCGGTGTCCGCGGCGGGCCTGGGCATAGCCGCCGTGACCGCGTACCGCAGGCGGTTCCTCAGGGCCGCGCGGATCGCCGCGTACGCGCTGGTGCCGGTGGGGCTGGTGCTGACCGGCGTGGTCGCGTGGCTGTCCGGGATCGTCTTCAAGCCGACGGTGTGGATCGGCCTGGGGCTGCTCGGTCTGGCGTGGGTGCTGCTGACGGCCACCCGGGCCGTGGAGCGCCGTGGCGCGGGAGGCGCCGCGAAGGCTCCGGCGGCGGTCGCCCCCGGCGCCTCGGCCCCCGCCCTCGGCGGCGGTGCCACCGGCCCCGCCCCGAAGCCGCAGGCCGCCCCGGCGGAGGACTTCTCCGACATCGAGGCCATCCTCAAGAAGCACGGGATCTAGCCACGGCGCCGGGCCCGTAGCGCAGGGGGCGGGTGTCGCGGGGGAGAACCCGGGGGAAACCACCCGAACTGAGGAGAGTCGGCGAACTACCGCGTGATTCATGGCGTGTTGGGGGCTTTCGGGGGGTGCGCCGCGCGATCATCGCCCCGACATGCTCGACACATCACAGGGTGAGCCGCCGGCTCCCGTCCCCGTCGCCGAGGCCTCCGTCGGCCAGGCCCCCCTGCCCCCCGCCTCCCCGGAGGCGCGCGGCTGCCTCTTCGCCCTCTCCCAGCCGCCGTTGATGATCTTCCTCGCGGTGATCGGGCTACTGCTGCTGCTCGCCGCCGTGCACGATCTCTACCTGCTCTGATCCGGCGCCCTCGGGGTGGCTGTCGGCCCCCTTGCGGCGGGCCCGGTACGCGGCCACGTGCAGCCGGTTCCCGCAGGTGCGGCTGTCGCAGTAGCGGCGCGAGCGGTTGCGGGAGAGGTCCACGAAGGCGCGCCGGCAGTCCGGGGCCTCGCAGCGGCGCAGCCGTTCCTGCTCGCCGGAGACCACGATGAAGGCCAGCGCCATACCGCCGTCGGCTGCGAGGTGGTCACCGACCGAGGCGCCGGGGGCGAAGTAGTGGACGTGCCAGTCGTAGCCGTCGTGGTCGGTCAGCTGCGGGGTGGTGCCGGCGGTGGCCACCAGCTCGTTGATCAGCGCGGACGCCGCGCGGGAGGTGGGCGCCGCGAAGACCTGCGCGAACTTGCCGCGCACGGTCCGGACGCCGGAGAGGTCGCGGGCACCGAGCTCGCCGACGTCGCTGATCGCGTGCTCCTGGACGAAGGCGCGCAGGGCGGCGATGTCGGCCAGCCCGTCGGGCTGGTCCGGCTCGGCCGCGGTGTTGACCAGCGCGACGACGACGTCGAGCGCGCGACGGGTGTCGTGGGGGATCTGCACGGGGGTCGCTCCTGGAGGCCGGCCTGGCGGCGACGGGCCGCTGCCGCCGCTGGTGGCCGACTCTAGCGGTAGGCGTCAACAGGCCGTCCGGGCAGCACGCCGGCGCCGCCCCCGCGGGTGGCTCCCGCGGGGACAGCGCCGGTACTGCCGTATGGGGTTGTCCGTGCGGCACCGTCGCCCCGAGTCGGACGGTGCCGTGCGGTCGGGAGCCTGGCTCAGCTTTCGGCCAGGATGTGGGAGAGCTCCTTGTCGAGGTCGAAGTGCCGGTGCTCGGTCCCGGGCGGGACCGCGGCATCCGTGCGCTTCAGGAACGACTCGAGGGCTCGGGCGGGCGCTTCCAGCAGCGCTTCTCCCTCCGGTGAGCTCAGGGCGATGCAGACGACGCCCTGACCGTGACTGCGGGACGGCCAGACGCGGACGTCGCCGGTACCGGTAGGCCGGTGGAGGCCCTCAGCGAGGAGGTCGCGGGCGAACACCCATTCGACCGTCTCCTCGGCGCCGGTGTGGAAGGTGGCGTGCACGGCGTAGGGATCGGCCGTGTCATACCGCAGGCCCGCCGGAACAGGCAGTGAGGACTCGCTCGACACAACGAGGCGCAGGTGCAGCTCGCAGCTGACCGTGGTGTTCATAAGCGCCAGGGCCTTTCGCTCAGTGTGCGCTCGGGGATTCGCACGTCGGCGAAATCGACATGCCACCTACGGTGCCGTTGTAAACCCCTCTGACCGTTTTGCGGACCTCTGGGTCCCTCGGACGGCGGATCCAAAGCGGCATTCACGTGTGCTTCGAGCTCCGGTAGATTCGCCTCCATGAATACGGGGAGTGATCGCGGAACCAACGAATCCGCTACGGCCGGGACGCCCGTCGAAGAGGCGCCGCACGTCTCGAAGGCGCCCGCCTTCATCAAGGCCAACCGCAGCCTGCACCTGAGCTGGCAGGTCGGCGTCTTCGTCGTCGGCCTGGTCGTCATCGGCGCGGGCGTCGCCATGCTCGTCCTGCCCGGACCGGGCTGGGTCGCGATCTTCGCCGGCCTGGCGATCTGGGCCACCGAGTTCGCGTGGGCCAACCTCGTCCTGCGCTGGACCAAGCGCAAGGTCACCGAGGCCGCGCAGAAGGCGCTCGACCCCAAGGTCCGGCGCCGCAACATCATCCTCACCAGCGTCGGCCTGGTCATCGCCGGCGCGCTGGTCGGCTTCTACCTGTGGAAGTACGGCCTGACACTGCCCTGGCACCTGAAGGACCAGTGATCGTCCGGAGGTGGTCACGGAGCACCGCTGACATGCGGTAATGTTTGCGGTGTGCCCGGGCGATTAGCTCAGCGGGAGAGCACTTCGTTCACACCGAAGGGGTCACTGGTTCGATCCCAGTATCGCCCACCCGGAGCAGCGGCCCCGGAGATTCGCGAGAATCTCCGGGGCCGCGGTCGTAGCCGCGGCCCGGGTGCGCCCCCGCCGCGCAGCCCCGCC
>NZ_JBEPFL010000069.1:0-13416 GCF_040301925.1 Streptomyces sp. NPDC000075 | reverse complement strand
GCGCCGGGGACGCGGCGGCCGGCGCGGCTGCCGAGAACGCCGACGGCGCCGCGCCGTCGGTGCTGCTCGGCGGGGTCGCGCTGGACGACCTCGCGCTGGACACGGCGCGCGGGCTGGTCCTCGTCCAGGACAAGGACCCGGTGCTGCTGTCCGGGACCCTGCGCGAGCTGTTCGACGTACCGGCGTCGGGAGCCGTGGCCGCACCGGCGGCGCTGGCGGCGGCGCAGTGCGGGGACGTCCTGGACGCGCTGCTCCAGGGGGCCCCCGACGGGGTGGACGACGCGATGGACGCGCGGATCACCGAGCGCGGCCGGTCGCTGTCCGGCGGGCAGCGCCAGCGGCTCGCGCTGGCGCGGTCGCTGGTCACCGACCCGGAGGTGCTGGTGCTGGACGAGCCGACCTCGGCGGTGGACGCGCACACCGAGGCGCGGATCGCCGACGGGGTCGCGCGGCTGCGCGCCGGGCGCACCACGGTGGTGCTGGCGTCCTCGCCGCTGCTGCTGGACCGCGCGGACCGGGTGGTCCTGGTGCACGCGGGCCGGGCCGTGGCGGCGGGCACCCACCGCGAGCTGCTGCGCGCCGAGCCGCGCTACCGGGCGGTCGTCACCCGGGAGACCGACGGGGAGACCCGCTCGGACGAGGAACTCACAGAGATCGAGGAATCCGCATGATCGGTGTGGCGCCGCCGGAGTACGATCCGGCGGCCCCCGAGACGGCCGCGACCCTGCCCGTGGGCACGCCGGCGACCGTACGGGGCTATGTACGCGGCCTGCTGCGGCGGCACCGGCGGGCCTTCACGGCGCTGGTGTGCGTCAACGCGGTCGCGGTGGTCGCCTCCATGGTCGGCCCGTACCTGCTGGGCCGGGTGGTGGACGGGCTCTCGGCGGGTGAGCGGGAGCTGCACCTGGGGCGCGTGGCGCTGCTGTTCGCGCTCGCGCTCGCCGTCCAGACCTGCTTCGTGCGGCTGGTGCGGCTGCGGGGGGCGATGCTCGGCGAGGAGATGCTGGCCGATCTGCGCGAGGACTTCCTGGTGCGGTCGGTGGGGCTGCCGCCGGGTGTCCTGGAGCGGGCCGGTACCGGCGACCTGCTGTCGCGCATCACCACCGACGTCGACCGGCTGGCGAACGCGATGCGCGAGGCGGTGCCGCAGCTGGCCATCGGCGTGGTCTGGGCGGGGCTGCTGTACGGGGCGCTCGCGGCGACCGCGCCGCAGCTGGCGCTGGCCGCGCTGGTGGCGCTGCCGGTCCTGGTCCTGGGCTGCCGCTGGTACTTCCGGCGGGCGCCCTCGGCGTACCGCTCGGAGGCCGCCGGGTACGCGGCGGTCGCGGCGGCGCTGACGGAGACGGTGGACGCGGGGCGCACGGTGGAGGCGCACCGGCTGGGCGGGCGGCGGATCGCGCTGTCGGAGCGGCGGATCAGGGAGTGGACGGCCTGGGAGCGGTACACGCTGTTCCTGCGGACGGTGCTCTTCCCCGTCGTCAACGTCACCTATGTGACGATCCTGGGCGCGGTGCTGCTGATCGGCGGGTACTGCGTGCTGCGGGGCTGGATGTCGGTCGGCCAGCTGACCACGGGTGCGCTGCTGGCCCAGATGATGGTCGACCCGATCGGTCTGATCCTGCGCTGGTACGACGAGCTCCAGGTCGCGCAGGTGTCGCTGGCGCGGCTGGTGGGGGTGCGGGAGATCGAGCCGGCGGCGGGTGACGGAGCGGTGGCCCCGCAGGGCCGGGACGTGCGGGCGGAGGAGGTCCGGTTCGGCTACCGGGAGGGCGTGGACGTCCTGCACCGGGTGTCGATGTCCGTGCCGCCGGGCACCCGGATGGCCCTGGTCGGGCCGTCGGGGGCGGGCAAGTCCACGCTGGGCCGGCTGCTGGCGGGGATCTACGCTCCCCGGGCAGGGGAGGTCACGCTGGGCGGGGCGCGGCTGTCGCGGATGCCGGCGGAGCGGGTGCGCGAGCACGTGGCGCTGGTGAACCAGGAGCACCACGTGTTCGTGGGCTCCCTGCGGGACAACCTGCGGCTGGCCCGGACGGGGGCCGAGGACGCCGAGCTGTGGGCGGCGCTGGGCGCGGTCGACGCCGACGGCTGGGCACGGGCCCTGGAGTCGGGACTGGACACGGAGGTGGGCTCGGGCGGCAGCGCGCTGACCCCGGCGCAGGCGCAGCAGATCGCGCTGGCCCGGCTGGTGCTGGCGGACCCGCACACGCTGGTGCTGGACGAGGCGACCTCGCTGCTGGACCCGCGGGCGGCCCGGCATCTGGAGCGGTCGCTGGCGCGGGTGCTGGACGGCCGGACGGTCATCGCGATCGCCCACCGGCTGCACACGGCGCACGACGCGGACGTGATCGCGGTGGTCGAGGCCGGCCGGATCAGCGAACTCGGCTCGCACGACGAGCTGGTGGCGGCCGACGGGGCGTACGCGGCTCTGTGGCGGTCCTGGCACGGCTGACGGGCCGGGGCCGGGGGCCGCTCCGCCCCGGCCCGCCGCCACGGGGCACCGGAGCGGCCTGCCCTGGCTGCCCGGGACGGGGCACCTGAGCAGCCTGCCCGGGACGGGCCGCTGCCGACTGCTCCTGGGGGCTCGGCCGGGCCGGCGGCCCGGACGGAGTCCTCAGGGGCTCAGATGAAGCCGAGTGCCGAGGCGCCGCCGATGCCGCCCAGGAGCATGAACACCGGCATGAGGACCTTGAGCTCCACCCAGCTGCCCGCGCGGAAGCGCATCGCCTTCGGCGGACCGATCGGGTACCAGCGCTTCCCCTTGACCGGCAGGGGCCACAGGATCGGGCAGCCGGAGACGGTCAGCGCGTCGCCGATGTCGTGCACCAGGGCGCCGAGCAGGATCGGCAGGCCGAGCCAGAGGTATTCCTGTCCGGGGCCGGTGAACAGCCAGCCGGCGCCGTTGCCCGGCTCGTCGAGGACCCCGGCCAGGATCCAGGCGCTGGTGGCGCCGAGCAGCCAGACCAGGACGTCGCTGGACATCCGCGCCGCCCGCCAGAGCAGGCCCTCGACGGCCAGCACCAGGTGGACGAAGAGGAGTACGAGGACGCCCCAGCGGTCGAAGCACACCGCGAGCGCGGAGGAGCCGGCGCCTATGAGGACCGCCCACAGCCAGGTGTGGGTCAGTGTGCGGTGGCCCCCGCTGCGGCGGGCGTCGCGCGGTGCGCGGGTCGCCTTGTAGACGGCGTACGAGAGCTTGTCGACCACCTCGCACAGGCCCTTGGACAGCGGCCCGAAGGCGCGGGAGATCGTCGCCGACTTGTGGTCGAGGTCGGGGGCGAGGGCGGCGCCCGCGCAGATCAGCGCGCCGACGACGAGGACGGGCCAGGGCATCGGGTGCCCGGCGGCAGCGGTCGCCGCGCCCACCCCCAGCCAGGCCGCCGCCCCGGACAGTGAGTGCGCCGGACCCATCATGCTCGTTTCCCGCCCCGGTCCCGTCGTGGTGGGGCCCCGTCGATGACTTCGGTCGGGCCGCCTCGACGGCCCAGCGTACCGGCGATGATCTTCTTTCCGTCCGCCGGTTCCCTCTTCCGGCGGGAAGCCAGGCAAGATGGGGGGCGTGACCCTCATTGATCAGCTCCCGCCGACCGCCGACCCCGACGCCCTCTTCGAGGCTTTCTCCTCGTGGGCGGAGGACCAGGGCATCACCCTGTACCCGGCTCAGGAGGAGGCGCTGATCGAGGTCGTCTCCGGCGCGAACGTCATCCTGTCGACGCCGACCGGCTCCGGCAAGAGCCTCGTCGCGGCGGGCGCGCACTTCACCGCGCTGGCCCAGGACAAGGTCACCTTCTACACCGCTCCGATCAAGGCGCTGGTGTCGGAGAAGTTCTTCGACCTGTGCAAGCTCTTCGGCACCGAGAACGTCGGCATGCTGACCGGCGACGCCTCCGTGAACGCGGACGCCCCCGTGATCTGCTGCACCGCCGAGGTCCTGGCCTCCATCGCGCTGCGCGACGGCAAGTACGCCGACATCGGCCAGGTCGTGATGGACGAGTTCCACTTCTACGCGGAGGCGGATCGCGGCTGGGCCTGGCAGATCCCGCTGCTGGAGCTGCCGCAGGCGCAGTTCGTCCTGATGTCGGCGACGCTCGGCGACGTGAAGCGGTTCGAGGAGGACCTGACCCGGCGCACGGGCCGCCCGACCTCGGTGGTCCGCTCCGCGACCCGGCCCGTCCCCCTCTCGTACGAGTACGTGACCACGCCGATCACCGACACGATCACCGAGCTGCTGGAGACGCGGCAGTCGCCCGTCTACATCGTGCACTTCACCCAGGCCCAGGCGGTCGAGCGGGCACAGTCGCTGATGAGCATCAACATGTGCACCCGCGAGGAGAAGGACAAGATCGCGGAGCTGATCGGAAACTTCCGCTTCACCACGAAGTTCGGCCAGAACCTCTCCCGTTACGTCCGCCACGGGATCGGCGTGCACCACGCGGGCATGCTGCCCAAGTACCGGCGGCTGGTCGAGAAGCTGGCCCAGGCGGGTCTGCTCAAGGTCATCTGCGGTACCGACACCCTCGGCGTGGGCGTCAACGTCCCGATCCGCACGGTGCTGTTCACCGCGCTCACCAAGTACGACGGCAACCGCGTCCGCACGCTGCGGGCCCGCGAGTTCCACCAGATCGCCGGCCGCGCGGGCCGCGCCGGCTTCGACACGGCCGGGTTCGTGGTCGCACAGGCCCCCGAGCACGTCATCGAGAACGAGAAGGCCCTCGCCAAGGCCGGTGACGACCCGAAGAAGCGCCGCAAGGTGGTGCGCAAGAAGGCTCCCGAGGGCTTCGTCGCCTGGTCGGACACCACCTTCGAGAAGCTGATCGCCGCGGACCCGGAACCGCTGACCTCGCGCTTCAAGGTCACCAACATCATGCTGCTGTCGGTGATCGCCCGCCCGGGCGACGCCTTCAAGGCGATGCGCAGCCTCCTCGAGGACAACCACGAGCCGCGCAAGGCGCAGCTGCGGCACATCCGCCGGGCCATCGCGATCTACCGGTCGCTGCTGGACGGCGGCGTCGTGGAGAAGCTCGACACCCCGGACGCCGAGGGCCGCACCATCCGCCTCACCGTCGACCTCCAGCAGGACTTCGCGCTGAACCAGCCGCTGTCCACCTTCGCGCTGGCCTCCTTCGACCTGCTGGACCCCGAGTCCCCCTCCTACGCGCTGGACATGGTCTCGGTCGTGGAGTCCACGCTGGACGACCCGCGCCAGATCCTGGCTGCCCAGCAGAACAAGGAGCGCGGCATCGCGGTCGGCGCGATGAAGGCGGACGGGATCGAGTACGAGGAGCGGATGGAGCGCCTCCAGGAGGTCACCTATCCCAAGCCCCTGGAAGAGCTCCTGGTGCACGCCTACGACGTGTACAGCAAGAGCCACCCGTGGGTCCGCGACCACCCCGTCTCCCCGAAGTCGATCATCCGCGACATGTACGAGCGGGCGATGACCTTCACCGAGTTCACCTCGTTCTACGAGCTGGCCCGCACCGAGGGCATCGTGCTGCGCTACCTGGCGAGCGCGTACAAGGCCCTCGACCACACCATCCCCGACGACCTGAAGTCCGAGGACCTCGAGGACCTGATCGCCTGGCTGGGCGAGCTGGTCCGCCAGGTCGACTCCAGCCTGCTGGACGAGTGGGAGCAGCTGGCGAACCCGGAGGTGGAGACGGCGGAGCAGGCCCAGGAGAAGGCCGACCAGGTCAAGCCGGTGACGGCCAACGCCCGCGCCTTCCGCGTACTGGTCCGCAACGCGATGTTCCGCCGGGTCGAGCTGGCGGCCCTGGACCACGTCGACCAGCTCGGCGAGCTGGACGCCGACTCCGGCTGGGACGCCGACGCCTGGGGCGAGGCCATGGACGGGTACTGGGACGAGTACGACGACCTGGGCACCGGCCCCGACGCGCGCGGCCCCAAGCTCCTGCAGATCGAGGAGGACGCGGCGCACGGCCTGTGGCGCGTCCGCCAGACCTTCGCCGACCCGAACGGCGACCATGGCTGGGGCATCAGCGCCGAGGTCGACCTCGCCGCGTCCGACGAGGAGGGCCGGGCCGTCATCCGGGTCACCTCGGTGGGCGAGCTCGGCGCGCTCTGAGCTCCCCCGGACGCCGTCCGGGGGGACCCCCGACCCGCAAGCCGCCCGGCCGGGCGGACCCGCCCGGCCCGCCGCACCCCCCGGAAACGACAGTGGAGAGCCCCTGATGACGAACCCCGCCGAGAGACTCGTCGACCTGCTCGACCTGGAGCAGATCGAGGTCAACATCTTCCGGGGGGCCAGCCCCCAGGAGTCCCTCCAGCGCGTGTTCGGGGGGCAGGTCGCCGGCCAGGCCCTGGTGGCGGCCGGCCGGACCACCGAGAGCGACCGCCCGGTCCACTCCCTCCACGCGTACTTCCTGCGCCCGGGGATCCCCGGGGTGCCGATCGTGTACCAGGTGGAGCGGGTACGTGACGGGCGCTCCTTCACCACGCGCCGGGTCACCGCCGTCCAGCAGGGCAAGACCATCTTCAACCTGACCGCCTCCTTCCATCACCCGGAGGAGGGCAGCATCGAGCACCAGCTGCCTCCCCGCCTCGACTTCCCCCACCCGGACTCGCTCCCGAAGGTCGCGGACGAGATCCGCGAGCACCTGGGCGCGCTGCCGGAGGCACTGGAGCGGATGGCCCGCCGCCAGCCCTTCGACATCCGGTACGTGGACCGGCTCCGCTGGACTCCCGATGAGCTCAAGGACGCCGACCCGCGCAGCGCGGTGTGGATGCGGGCGGTCGGCCCGCTGGGCGACGACCCGCTCGTGCACACCTGCGCCCTCACCTACGCCAGTGACATGACCCTCCTCGACGCCGTGCGCATCCCCGTGGAACCGCTGTGGGGCATGCGCGGTTTCGACATGGCCTCCCTGGACCACGCCATGTGGTTCCACCGGCCGTTCCGGGCGGACGAGTGGTTCCTGTACGACCAGGAGTCGCCCATCGCCCACGGCGGCCGGGGCCTGGCCCGGGGCCGCATCTACGACCTGGAGGGCAGGCTGCTGGTCTCCGTGGTCCAGGAGGGCCTCTTCCGCCCGTACCCGGCCGAGAAGGCGCGGCCTGCCGTCTCCCCGCAGTAGGCCCGGCCCCGCCGCGCCCGCTCACCCCTCCCGTCTCCGTCCCGTCCCGAAGAACTGAGCGCATCCATGACCACCCCGGCCCTCCCCTGCCCCTGCGGGCTGCCCGCCGCCTACCCGGACTGCTGCGGGCGCTTCCACTCCGGCGCCCGGCAGGCGCCCACCGCCGAACTGCTGATGCGCTCGCGTTTCAGCGCCTTCGCGGTCGGCGACACCGCCTACCTGCTGCGGTCCTGGCACCCCTCGACCCGCCCGGGCCGGCTCGACCTGGATCCGGACCAGCGCTGGGAGCGGCTGGAGATCCTCGGCACCGAGCGCGGCGGGATCTTCGAGACCGAGGGGTCGGTGGAGTTCCGCGCCCACTACCGCGAGGGCGGGCACACGGGATCGCTGCGCGAGCACAGCGCCTTCTCCCGGGAGGACGGCGCCTGGGTCTACGTCGGCCCCCTCTCCCCTGTCGAGTTCGACTGACCCCGCGCCCCGGTCAGGGCGAGGTCCAGGCCGGCGCGGTAGCGGCCGACCTCCTCCGGCGGCCCCGCCAGCAGCAGCGGACCGGCGACGGCCGCCGCTGCGGGGACCTGCGGGTGGCCGTAGGGCGGGGGCGGCGCGAGCGCGGCGAGCACGATCCGTTCCGCCGGGTCGGGGACGGCGGCCAGCACCTCCCCCTCCGGGAGGACGGATGCCAGTACGGCCGCCCGCTCCCAGGGGTCGGCGGTTCGTCTCAGCAGCAGTGACACATGCCGCTCCCGCCACCTGCCCGGCCGTAAGTCGGCCCCGGCGGCCAGCAGCTCCCGGTCCTCCGGGGGCGCCGCGCCGCTCAGCAGCGCGGGCCGCCGGGCGGCGAACTCCCGCAGCTCCGCCGCCAGATAGAGCCAGACGAGGGCCCGGTAGCGGTTGACCCGGTAGCCGACGGGGCTGAGGTGCCCGCAGCGGGCGAGCCGGGTGAACCGGGTGGGCACGGTGCCCAGCACCCGCGCCCCGTGGTCCGCGCCGGCCACCGTCTCGACCCGGGCGCGCAGGGCCTCCGGGAACCCCCGCTCCGCCTTGACCCGCTCCAGCTCGGCCCGGGTGAAGCGGGCGGCGCCCCCCGCCGCGCGGGGCCCCTGGCGCACCAGGCCCAGCTGGACCGCCCGGGCGAACTCACCGCGCCTCAGGCCCAGTTCCGCCGCGGCGCGGATTCCGGCGAGCGGGGCACGCGACCCCGCATCCTCCCGTAGCGCCGCCGCCCCGACGGGCGCGCGCTCGCACAGTTCCCTCTCCATCACGGTCCTCCCCCACGTATGGCGACCACCCATGGCGATCACTCTGTGTAAAGACCGTAACCGAGCGCTACGACATCCCGCAGGGCCTGTGGATAACCCTCGCCGACCCCCGCTCAGCCTCCGCGCCCAGCCGCCGCTCCGCCCCCGCCCCGCCCCGCCCCCGCGCTCAGCCCCCGGTGATCCGCCGCTCCGCCACGCCCAGGTGCTCTCCCACCCGGTTGACCAGCAGCGTCATCTCGTACGCGACCTGCACGATGTCGGCTTCGGCGGCGCTCAGCGCGCACAGGCTGCTGCCCGAGCCCGCCGCCACCACGAAGAGGAAGCCCTCGTCGTACTCGACCATCGTCTGGCGCACCTCACCCGCCCTGAAGTGCCGTCCGGAGCCCTTCGCCAGGCTCTGCAGCCCCGCCGCGACGGCGGCCAGGTGCTCGGCGTCCTCCCGCGCCAGGCCCGCGCTCGCCGCCGTCACCAGCCCGTCGTTCGACAGCACCACGGCGTGGCGGACCTGCGGAACCCTGCGCGTCAGGTCGTCCAGCAACCAGTCGAGCTGCTTGTCCAGTGCCATTTCCAGCCCCTCCCCGTTGACCCGGCCGACGTGGCCGCGCCCCTCCCCGCGTGGTCGTGCCGCAAGCCTTGCCCACCAGGGGCTTTCCGGCAAGGAGGAGGGACGCACGGCACGGAAGATGACTCAAGAGAAATGGCGGGCGTCCCGCCCGTGCCCCGCCCGCGCCCCGCCGCCGTACGCGGTCCATACGGACGGAAGCCCGCACATCACTCCCATCCGGTCCGTTCCCGGCGGCGGCCGCCCCGCCTCCACCACCTGCGGCGGCACCGTCAAGAGACGGAATCCGGTCCTTCACAGGGAACCGGCCTGCGGGCCCACCGAGTCCAGCAGCCGCGCCGTGTGCACCCGGCCCGCGTACTCGACCAGCCGGATCAGCACTTCCTTCCCCGAGTCCTTGTCCCGCGCGTCGCACAGCACCACCGGCGTCCCCTGCTCCAGGTCCAGCGCCCGCGACACCTCGTTCGCCCCGTACCGCCGGGCGTCCGTGAAGCAGTTCACGGCGACCACGAACGGGATCCGCCGGTGCTCGAAGTAGTCCACGGCCGGGAAGCAGTCCTCCAGCCGCCGGGTGTCGGCGAGCACCACCGCCCCGAGCGCGCCCTGGGAGAGCTCGTCCCACAGGAACCAGAAGCGGTCCTGGCCCGGCGTCCCGAACAGGTACAGGGACAGCCCGGAGCGGATGGTGATCCGGCCGAAGTCCATGGCCACGGTGGTGGTGGTCTTGCGGTCCACCCCGCCGGTGTCGTCGACCAGCTCGCCCGCCTCGCTCAGCAGCTCCTCCGTCCGCAGCGGACGGATCTCGCTGACCGCGCCGACCAGCGTGGTCTTCCCCACCCCGAACCCGCCGGCCACGAGGATCTTCAGGGCCAGCGCGGCCAGTTCCCCGTCGCTCGCCGGGCCCCCCGTCTCCGCCGGCCCGTCGTCGTGCAGTCCCATCACAGTGCTCGCAATCCTTCGATGACTTCCCGCAGAATCCGCATCTCCGGCAACCGGGCCGGCGGCACGGGCCGGCTGACCCGCACGTGCCCCGCCTCCAGCAGGTCCCCCAGCAGCACCCGCACCACGCCCACCGGCAGGTCCGCCTCGGCCGCGAGTTCCGCGACCGACTGGGTCTCGGCGCGGCACAGCCCCAGCAGGGCCCGGTGTTCGGGCTCCAGCGATGACTCGTCCGCCGCCCCGCCGGCGTCGGCGTCGACCACGACCAGGGCGATCAGGTCGAAGCGGACCCCGTGCGCGCCCGGTTTCGTACGCCCCCCGGTCATGGCGTACGGGCGGACGAGCGGGCCCGCGTCGGCGTCGTACCACCGGCCGTCCACCTGCCGGGACGCCGCTCTCATCCGGCGGCCGGCGGGTGGTGGACGGCGAACCGGGGCGGGCTGTAGAGGTGTTCGCCGACCCGCTTGACCAGGCGGGCCATCTCGTAGGCGATCAGGCCGATGTCCGCGCCGGCCGTGCTGAGGACGGCCAGACAGGAACCGTCCCCCGCCGCCGCGACGAAGAGGAACCCCTCGTCCATCTCCACCATCGTCTGGCGCACGTCCCCGGCGTGGAAGTGCCGGCCCGCGCCCTTGGCCAGGCTGTGGAAGCCGGAGGCCACGGCGGCCAGGTGCTCGGCGTCCTCCCGGCCCAGGCCGCTGGAGGAGCCGACGGCGAGCCCGTCGTTGGACAGGACCACCGCGTGCCGGACCTCGCGGACCCGCGTCACCAGTTCGTCGAGCAGCCAGTCCGGTTCGCCGGTCCGGCGGACACCGTCGAGACCGGCCCTGTGGTGTTCGATCATCACACTTCTCCTTCGCTGCCTGCGTGGGGGGAATCGTCCTGGGAACCGCGCGCCCAGCCGGCCCGGTAGGCCGCCATCCGGTCCCGCGCCTGCTCCGGGCTCCGCGACGGGGACTCCTCGGGGGCCCGTTCCCCGGCCGGGTCCTGCGCCGCGCGGGCCCCGCGCAACTGCGGGACCAGGCTGGCCTGGCGCACCCGGCGCGGCAGTTCGCTCACGGAGGCGGCGGGGGCCGGGGCCGGTGCTGCCTGCGGCGGCGGGACCGGCGCGGACGCCCGGGCGGTACGGATGCCCGCGCCGCCGGGGCCGCGCGGCCGGAGCGCCGCCACGGGGGCGGGGCGCGGCTCCCCCGGCCCCGGGCCGGGGTCGGCGGCCGGCCCGAACCCGGGCGCCGGGGCGCCGGGACCGGACGCGGCGGGGTCGGGGACGGCGGACGCGGGGCGCGGCGCGGGGCCGGACACGGCGGACGCGGGGCTCGGCGCGGCGGACGCGGGGCCGGACGCGGCGGGCGCGGGGCTCGGCGCGGCAGGCGCGGGGCCGGACGCGGCGGGCGGGGCGGTCCTCGGGTGGCCCGGGCCGGGGACCCGGATGCCGCGCGCCGTCCCCCGTACGGCGACACTCGCGCGCAGCGGCTCCGGCCGCACCCCGCCGGCCGGGCCCTGCTCCTCCTCGGGCGGCTCTGCGGCGGCGGCCGGCGGGGCCTCGATGGCGCCCTGGAGGAGCGAGAGCGGCAGCAGCACCACGGCGGTGGTGCCCCCGTACGGCGAGGGGCGCAGGTGCACCCGGATGCCGTGGCGGGCGGAGAGGCGGCTGACCACGAAGAGCCCGAGGCGGTCGCTGTCGAAGAGGTCGAGGTCCTCCGACTGCTCGATCCGGCGGTTCGCGCCGGCGAGGGCCTCGCGGCCCATGCCGAGCCCCCGGTCCTCGACCTCCAGCACGTAGCCGGCGCCGACGGGCTCTCCGCTGACCCGGACCTTGGTGTGCGGCGGCGAGAACTGGGCGGCGTTCTCGATCAGTTCCGCGAGGAGGTGGGTGAGGTCGGCGACCGAACCGCCGGCGACGGAGGTCTCGGCGAGCCCGCGCACCTCGACGCGCGGGTAGTCCTCGATCTCGGAGACGGCCGCGCGCACGACGTTCGTCAGCGGCACCGGCATCCGCCAGGCCCGGCCGGGGGCGGCGCCCGAGAGGATGATCAGGCTCTCCGCGTGGCGGCGCATCCGGGTGGTGAGGTGGTCGAGCCGGAAGAGGTCGCCCAGCTCGCCCGGGTCGTCGGCCCGGCGTTCCATCGAGTCGAGCAGGCTGAGCTGCTTGTGGACCAGGACCTGGCTGCGGCGGGCGAGGTTGACGAAGACCCCGCTGACCCCGCTGGCGAGTTCGGCCCGTTCGACGGCGGCGCTGAGGGCGGCCCGGTGGACGGTGGACAGGGCTTCGCCGACCTGCGTGATCTCGTCCTCGGCGGGGGGACCGGAGGGGGCCTCGGCCTCGACGTCGATCTCGTCGGCCCGACCCGCCCGGATCCGGTCCATGGCCCGGGGGAGCTTGCGGTGGGCGATGTCCAGGGCGGAGTTGCGCAGCGAGACCAGCTCGACGACCAGGAAGCGGCCGATGCGGACGGAGATGACGAGGGAGACGGCGACGGCGGCCAGGCCCAGCAGCACGGCGGCACCGGCCGGGCTGAGGGCGGCTTCGACGAGCGGGTCGGCGCGTCCGGTGGTCTCGGCGTGCGCGGCCTGGCGGATCTCGCGCAGGGAGCTGCTGACGCTCGCGTACGCGCCGTCCCAGCCCGGGGGCGTGCCGCGAGGCTCCTTGGCTGCGGAGGAGGCCGAGGACGCGGAGGACGCGGAGGACGCGGAAGCGGCGGGAGACCCGGTGGCGGCCGGGGTCAGGGCCTTGTCCTCGGCGCCGGTGAGTTCGGCGTAGGCGGCGCTCCTCGCCACGGAGTCCCACACCGCCCGCTGGCCGGCCGGCAGGTCCGCCGCGCTCGCCGAGGTCAGCGTGCGGCGGGATTCGACGGTGCCGGTCAGGCGGCGCTGCGCCTCGGCGTTGCGGGGACCCGTGCCCGGCAGGGCGAGCAGGGCGTCCTCACGGGAGAGCAGCTCGGCGGCACGGGCGAACTCCAGCAGCACCCGGGCCTCCGGCCCGCTGCCGGCGTCGCGGCCGTCGGAGAGGGCGCCCTCGACGGCGAGGGCGGATTCGGCGACGCGGGTGTACGTCTCGTAGGCGCCGTCCGGGGTGGCGCGGCGGGCGACGACGTCCTTGCGGGTGGAGCCGAGCGCCTCCGCGTCGGTGACGAAGGCGCCGAGCCGGGCGACCACGTCGGCGCGGTAGTCGCCGGACTCGGCGACGGTGTGGCGGTCGCCCAAGCGCAGCCTCCGTACGGCCGCGTCGGTCCGCCGGGCCTGGTCCCCCAGGGCGGACGCCTGGTCGGAGGCGGGATCGGCCAGGAAGCGGACGGTGGCCCGCCGTTCGGCCTGGATCTCAGTGAGGGCGGCCGCGACGGGGGTGCGTATCTCGGCGTCGACCTGCCGGACGCGGCCGAGGCGGGCGATGTCCTGGGCGGCGGCGACGGTGGCGAAGCCCCAGAGGGCGAGCAGGGAGACCACCGGGACCATCAGCAGCGAGACGATCTTCGCCCGGACGGTGGCGGGCCGCAGCCGCAGCCCCGGCCGGGCCGGGCCCCCGCCACCCGGGCCGGCCGGCCCCTGCCCGGGCGCCTCCTCGGCGGGC
>NZ_JBEPFL010000068.1:0-16379 GCF_040301925.1 Streptomyces sp. NPDC000075 | reverse complement strand
GAGTGCGGGGGCGCGTCGGACCAGGGTGAGACTGAGCAGGGCGACGCCGATGGCCATCAGCAGCAGGCCGGGAGGGAACACGGCGGTGGGCAGGACACCTCGCAGGGCTACCGGGACGGCGCCGAGGACGTAGGCCGCGATCGCCGGGCGGGGGAACCCGCCGGACTTCCACATGGCTGCCCCGAGGGTGGTCGCGCCGACCAGGAAAAGTATCGACGAGACGGTGAAGACGGTGCCGGTCAGGCCGTTCAGAAGCGTGGTGATTTGCGGCTTCGCCAGCTCGGGGAAGACGAGGTTGAGAATGAACTCCACGCCCAGCAGGCCGGCCATCCCCAGCGAGTTCAGGGCGTAGCCGACCGTCCCGAGGCTGCCGGTGCGGCGCCGGTCGGCGAGGAACAGCCCGGTGACCAGGAACAGTCCGAGGGCCTCCGCCAGAGGCGCGAGGGCGTGGGTGACGGCCAGGTCGTCGGGGATCAGGGAGCCACGCCGAGCGGCGTTGAGCAGAAGGATGGCTGCGCATCCCAGGCCGGCCCAACCAGCAAGCTTGTAAAGGGACTTCGATGACATGGTGTCTCCAGATGCGGTGGACAATGAATGAGAAGGGGTTGTGGCTGGGCCCGCCGGGAGGGGGTCAGGAGGGGGTGGTCGCCCTCGTCCAGGCCTCCATTTCGGCGAACGCCGCGACAAAGGACGGCAGCATCGGCCTGTACGCCTCCTTGCCGATCGCGGCCAGTCCGTCGGTGTGGGCCCCTCCGGGGACGTGCACGTAGCGGTGCTGCGAGGCGCGCCCCGCGTCGGTGACCATCCGGTCGTACACGTCACCGAAGGTGGCCGGCGGAGTTAGCGCGTCGAGCGTGCCCTGAATGCTGATCAGCGGGCGCTGGATCCTCCCGGTCAGCGAGATCCGCTCGACCGCCCGGTGCACCGACTCCGGTCGCGCGGCACCGAGTACTCGGCTCCCGGGACCCGGACGCCGGAGCAGCGGTCCTCCCGGGTGCTGTCCGCCGGAACGGTCAGGGCGGTCATAAGCAGCAACGGGGCGATGGCGAGATGGCGTAGCACGAGCCCTCTTCTCGATGGGAAGTGTGACGCCTTGAAGCTAGAAGCCGCTGGTCATCACCGGTAAGTGAGAGATGACCCGCTCGGCTGTGGCCAGAGGTCACATGACCTCCGGCCACACTGTGCGCCCGTTCCCGGAGCGGGTATGGATGCGCGCCATGGGCCGCGTACGCTGCGGGGAAAAGAGCCCCCTGGGCTTTCATCAGCCGTTGAGGAGGTCCGATGTAGCGGCCCGTGCCCTGGATACCCGCCGTCCTGTACGGCGCCGTACTGCTCGGGGGTGTCTACTCCTGGCACCCTCCACCCCCTGCACCAACAGCTGAGCGCTCGCCCCTGCTGTGCCCTCGCCCCCCTGAATGGGGGCGAGGGCACAGCGCATTTCTGCATGCCACGGCGGCCCTGCGGAGACGAACGGACAGGACTGCGCGCCCAGGAAGAGTGACCCTGCCGGCGCCAAGTTGAGCACCGGAGTTGTCCATCGAAGCAGCTGCGGCGCTCAGTCACACCCGGATGGATGCCCTGTGACAGCGGACCTTGATCATTGCCCTCGAAGTATGAGCATGCGCCGGTTCGTGCCATTGATGGGTAGGCGGCCTGGGGCAAAGGGTCACTCGTGGCCGGATGCGACCAGCCACGAGTGACCCGGTTCCGATTCGCCCGTTGAACCGATCATGATGACTCGACGGATGACTGCCACCGTGGGCACCCTCGCCGCGACGGCGTTGCTCGCACTGACAATGCCCGCTGCTCACGCTGCCGCTGCCGAGTGCGGCGTCCGCTCTGACGGCCGGCTGTACTGCGGCAACAAGGCCGGGGCCAAGGGCTACGCCGATCGCTCGTACCGTTCGGCGACCCGCGGCACGCTCAATGGCACCTTCAGCTGGTTCCAGTGCTGGGGGCACGGAGACCCTCACCCCGGGGGGAACGAC
Source organism: Streptomyces sp. NPDC000075 (assembly GCF_040301925.1). Taxonomy (NCBI): domain Bacteria; kingdom Bacillati; phylum Actinomycetota; class Actinomycetes; order Kitasatosporales; family Streptomycetaceae; genus Streptomyces; species Streptomyces sp. NPDC000075. The sequence continues at coordinate 14,391 of NZ_JBEPFL010000068.1, read as the reverse complement.
ATCTGGTACTGGACACAGCTCGACAACGGTGCATGGGGGAACGTCCCGGCAGTGGACGTCAACACCGGGCAGGACCCCGCCCCAGGCCTCCGCGAATGCTGATGAACAGGTAGGTGCCCGGGTTGGCAATCCTGGCCAACCCGGGCACTTGGCGCAGGCCGCTGTCACAGGGCATGAGGCGGGGGCGTCGTCCTCGCTGGATTCGGTCGACCCTGGAGGGAGGGGGCTGCGAGGGAGGCCCTGTGACGTTGCGACCGCCGGTGGAGCCGATGCTCGCGCAGGCCGCCGAGTCGGTGCCGGGCCCGGCCGCGGTGCGGGCGGGGGTGGCCTATGAGCACTGAGACCGAAGCGGCTCCACCGCCGCACCCTCGCAGAGGTGCTTGGTCCGCGGCCGATGGATAGTCACGGCGGGGTCAGCGGCGGGTGACGCCGTAGCCGGTGTCGTCGGCGTGGACGCCGATGACGATGACGGGATCGAGTACGTTGTTGCCGGTGCCGTGGTGCCGTGGCAGTTTCCGGCCGATCGTGGCCGGTCGGCTGTCGTCGCCTGAGGGTGGGCGAGCCGGGTCCGGGCCGGTGAGTTCGCTCCGGCCCCCACCCGCAAGAAGTTCGCGAACGACCTGGACAAACCGCAGTTGATCGCGGTGTCGGCGGCATCGAACCGGTCGAAGGGAGACCAGTCCCCGGGCCAGTGGAGTCCCCCGTCACACGCCTACTGGTGCACGTACTCCCGGGCGTGGACCCACATCAAGCACGTCTACCGGCTGAACGTCAGCGATGCCGAGCGCGACCAGCTGAACGTCATGCTCGACCTGCGAGTGAGCCCGCCCCTCGTGAGGTGTGGGAGCCGACGGACTACGGCAGCGGTCGCGCACACCATGCCCGGTAGTTGGTCCACAACAGGGGCTGAGAACCCCTGACGGCCCCGGCGCAGGCGCCATCACACCCGGTGGCGGCCCGCGCTGCCGTGTGCGGGGCCGGCCGCCGTCACCGGGCCGGTGTCCCGCCGTGGGGATTTGCGGGCAACGCGGCCTCGCGAGCGCCTCCCGGCCGGGCGTTGATCCGCCATACCCACGCCGACGGCTGAGCGCGCTGTCGGAGCGGGGGCGTTCGGGCCGGGTGGCCGCTGCGCGTACGAGCCGGCCGAAGCTGATGCGGACGTGAAGCCCCGCGCGCGGGAGGCTCTTGTGCGACCTCGGCACTTGCCACGATGATCTACGAGCGCCGCTCGCTCCTGATCCGAACGGAACAGAACATACGTGAGATCCTCCCGCCGACACCTTGCTCTCGCTGCCACCGCCCTTTCCTGCGAACTGCTGATCAGTGGATGCAGCCTTCTGGACGGGAGCTTGGCGTGGGACACGACGCCGCTGACCGACAATCGGGTCGTGGGGACCTGGAACGGCACCAACTGCACGGCGACCCTGACCATCAACGCGGACCACTCCGCGCAGGTCACCGGCTTCCCCGTCGACAGCGACGGTTCGAAGGTGACCAAGACCGTGGATGGCGACGGCTCCTGGAAGCTCGGCCCCGCCGGGGACGATGCCGGCCCGCATCGACTGTCGCTGACCATGGGTTCGTCCGGCCACGAAGTCGAGTCGGGCAAGGACGGCAGTACCACCGTCCTGTTCGTCATGGTCGGTGACCCCGACGACGGTGTCGCCTGTCGCTACCTCCGCGCAAGCTCGAAATGAACCGTCGTCCCGCTGCCCGGCTGAAGTCGTGGGCGGCGGTGGCCCAGATCCCGTCGGTCACTCCCGTCGCGCAGGGCTGGATGTGCATCCCGAACAGCGGGTGCAGGGCTCGCGACCGGTCCTCTGGGCGGGTTGAGGCTCGTGGGGAAGGTCTCGTCGGTCCGTGGTGATGGGGCCAATCGCAGACCCGCCGGGGTCGGGGTGATGGTGTAGTGCGGCCCCCGACCCGGGGGAGTGGGTCGGGGGCCGCACCGTGCATTGGACGAGTGTCCGCGGTCAGTGGCGGAAGTGCCACCACCGCCGCCGCGCCACCTCCGCCTCGGCGCACGCCGGCACCCTGTCCCCGGACGTCCTGCCGGTCAACTCCCTCTGATGACAGGGCCGCCCCCCGTTCTCGGCAGCCGTTCCACGACAGTCGCGGGGCTTTGGCCGGCGTCGGATGCCTGCACTACTGTGATCATCTGGACTGCTGGGACGGGGGAACGGGAGCCATGGACGGTATGCAAGCGGGAGGCGCGGCGGGTTGGGCGGCCACGGGGGCGATGGGGCCGAATGCCGCGTATCGCAACCAGACGATGCGGTATGAGAACGTCGAGCTGGGTTTCGACGAATCGGTGGCGTTCCGGACGGTGTTCCAGCTCTGGTTCCAGGCCTTTGTGGTCTCCGTCTTCGTCTTCATGATCTTCGGTCTGTTGCCGGCCCTGCTGTCGGATTCCGGCCCCTTCGACGCGGGTGGTGAGCTGAGCGTCGGACAGATCCTCGGTTTCATCGCCTTCTGGGTCGTCCTTCTCGCCGCGCGCATCAACGAACCGGTCTCGGAGTGGAAGACCCTGCTGGAGGACAAGCATGCGGCATCGTCCTCCGCCTATGCGGCCGTCTACGGGGCCCTCGCACGGCGGAAGATTCCCGTGTCCGCGGTGCCGGTCCGGATCCGCAGCGACATCATGCCCGAGGTCGTGAACAACCGGCTGGTCATCAGAAGCGGCCGGTACGTCGCCTACGTCACGGTCTTCGGCTACGGGACCAGCCTGTACGTCGGATGGACGATGTGGCGCAGCCGCTCAGGAGCGGTGATCATCGGTCACTTCCTGAAGGATCTCGTGGGCGGGATGTTCAACCGCACAGGTGTGATCAACCAGATGCTCCGCACCGAGACGCCGCGTGCCATGCGGGAGGCCGTGCACTCCGCGGCCCGTGAGGGGGTGGAGACGGCTGTCCAGGGGATCGAGGTTCCGCTCGTGTCGACCTTCGGCCAGGAGCCGCCCATCCAGTCCGGTGCCACGGCGACCGAGCCGGTGACCACGAACGGAAACGGTCCGGTCCCGGGCGCCGGTCCCGTCTCCGGGACGGGGGCTCCGGCCATGGCGCCGCGTGTGCACCAGGCCTACCCGGCTCCGCCGGTCCCGGGAACCCCGCCGCCTCCCTATGCCCCGTCGACCCCGCCTCCCTCCCCGCCCACACCCCCGTACGGCACTCCCAGGAGCGGAAGCTGAGCGCAGCCGGGTCGGACGGCGTGCTCACCGTCACCGACGGCTCGACCGTCTGGGCCTGGACGGCCGTTCGCGTCGATGCCGCCGCCGACCTCACCGAGACCCAGGAGTACGCGGACCTGCCGGAGTTGGAGCGCAGGACCAAGGCGGTGGCCGCCGAGACCGCATGGCTGACCGGGCAGTGGAACATCGGCCACGGTGAACGGATCGAGCTGCGATACCTCAGCGATCCGGTCGAACGCAGGATCTCGTGCGCCCTGCTCGGTCGGGTGGCGGCTCCCACCGCGGAGCGCGCGGAGGCGGCCGCACGCGCGCTCCGTGACCGCATGGCGGCGCTGCCCCGGCATGTGCACGCCACGCCTGTCGAGGACGGCGGTGAGACGGCACGGCTGCTGACCCCCTTCTCACCCGATGCGGCGGGGGTGGCGGAGATCCGCAAGCGCTACCACAGTGGGCTCCCCAACCGCCCCGACGCCGGAGTGCACTACTACCTCGCGCCGCAGCCGTTCACGGCGGCGGCCCCGCCGTGGGACATGCTGTGGCAGGCACTGGCCGCGCACCCGCATCCAGTGATGCTCAGCATCGGCCTGGAGCCGTACGTCGTACCGCCCGACTTCGGGCCGCTCCTGCACCGCATCGCCACACAGTACGGACGCCTGGGCACCCCTGGGCAGCTCCCCGACGGGCTGTGGTCGCCGGGCGCCCAACTCGCCGCCGACGCCTTCGCCGTGGACGCCTCCCGGATCTATGCCGATGCCGCCCGCCGCTACACCGACCGGGTGTTCCGCATCCGGATCGCGCTCGCCTCGCCGGCGCCCCTGCCGGAATCCCTCGCCGAGCTCGTCGGTGCCACGGTGTCCCCGCCGGTGCAGGCTCGTGAGGGCGGCGTTCTCAACGAGACGATCAACGGCGCCGCCCACACCGTGGCCTGGCCGGCCCCCGGCGAACTGCCGGCCGCCTGGCGGCAGCTGACCACCCTGGACCAGTCGCGTTGGGGCGGAGACCATTGCTGGCGGCTGCCCGAACAGCTCTCCGCGCCCTTGCGACTGCTTCCGGAACTCGTCGATGCCCGTGAGGCTGCCGCGGCCTTCCGCCTGCCTCTGGCCGTCAGCGGCCACATGACGGGCTTTCCCGTACGGCGCCCCGGCATCGCCGGTGAGACCGCGTACCGCATGGACGGCCCCGCCATCACGCTCGGGCAGCAGCTCGTCAACGACCGGCCCGCAGGCCCCCTGGGCATCGGCCTCGGCGACCTCACCCGGCATGCCCTGATCGTGGGTACGACCGGCTCCGGCAAGACCAACACCACCCTGGCGTTCTGCGAGCAGCTGTGGCGGGACCACAGCGTTCCCTTCCTCGTCCTCGAACCCGTCAACTCCGCCCTGGACGACTACCGCTGGCTGGCCACCCGCCCCGGATTCGAGGACCTGGTGGTCCTCACGGTCGGCGACGAATCCGTCGCCCCCCTGCGCCTCAACCCCTTCGAGGTGCCGGCCGGGGTTCGCGTCAGCACCCACATCGCCGGACTCATGGCCTGCTTCGACGCGGCCTTCGGCCTCTGGGACCCGCTGCCCAGCATCTACAACCGGGCGCTGCGGGCGACGTACGCCCGCAAGGGCATCGTCCCCACCGACATCGCCGAGCCGGTCCACACCGGAACATGGCCGACACTGCGTGACTTCATCACGGAGATGCGCAAGCAGTGCGAGCAGCTGGACTACTCGGGCGAGGTACGCGACAACATCGTCGCCGCGTCCCGCCTGCGTGCGGAGTCCCTCGCGGAGGGGGCGTGCGGCACCACCCTGGACGTGGCCCGCTCCTACCCGGTGGAGGAGCTGCTCCGCCGCCCGGTGATCATCGAACTGGCCGGCGTCGGCGACAACGAGAAGGAGCAGTCGCTCATCACGGCGCTGCTCCTGCAGACCATGACCGAGTACTACAAGGCGAACCGCGAGGGCGGTTCCCTCGCCCACGTCACCGTGATCGAGGAGGCGCACCGCCTGCTCGGGCAGCCGGTAGCCCGTGGTGGCGACGCGAAGGAGGGCAACGCCCAGGCCCGGGCGGCCCAGGCCTTCGCCAACACGCTGGCGGAGAACCGCAAGTACGGCGAGGGCATCGTCATCGTCGAGCAGGTTCCCGGCAAGCTCGTCGAGGACGCGTACAAGAACACCAACCTCAAGGTCATGCACCGGCTGCCGTCCGCCGAGGACCGCAACCTCATCGGCGGAACCATGCGGTTCTCCCCCGACCAGGAGCGGTATGCCGCCTCCCTGGAGCCCTTCCAGGCCTTCGCCCACCACGACCGCGTCGACCGTCCGGGACTGCTCCGCGTCCCCGACGTACGCGCGCAGGCGGCGAGGGAGGCGGGCGTCAGCCGGGCACCCCTGGCCACGGACGCAGAACTCGGCACCCGGTTCCGCGCCTTGGCGGCCGGCAACGAGGCGGTCGACGCCGCTCTGGCCCCCTTCCCCGATTGTGAAGGCTGCCGTCACCGCTGCACCTTCCGCACCCGGGCGGCGACGGCGGTGTGGCCCGAGCACGGCACGAAGCTGAAGGAACGCGTGGCGACGTACCCGAAGACGTCCCGCGAGCAGGCCGACTGGTGGCGCGACACCGCCGACTGGGTGGCCGGCCTCGCCGACACGGTCCCGCTGCGCGTGCCGAAAGGGGACCGGGACGCAGCGGTGGACGATTACCGGGCCTGCGTGTTCATCCACGTGGCCCGAGCGGCGTGGCAGCGCAACACCCTGCCGTGGGTACGTCTGTACCGCGACAACGTCCGGCCGGCAGGTGCCCGATGAGCGAACGTCCGCCGGAACAGCCCCCACGTCCGGAAGCACCCCCCACACCGGAACCCACGGACGCCCCCGACCCGTCCCCACCGACGGACCGGGCAGAGGCCCCCGCCCCGGCAGACGCACCGGTCCCCCACGAAGCTTCCGACTCTGCCGGGACTCCCGACCCCGACGAGGCGGCCCCCGACCCTGCCGACGCGTCGGCCTCGGCCGAGGCCCCGGGCCGGCCCGGGGCCGCGCCATCGGAGGCGACTCCGGATCCGGATGAAGCCCCGGTCCCTACGGAGGCCGTCGACTCGCCCGGTTCGGCTTGGCCGGAGGCGGATACGGACGATGCGCCCACCCCCGCCCCGGCGTCGGACGACGCCCCCGAGCCGGCTTCACCCCGGGGTGGCGGTGCGGAAGCCCGCGACTGGCCGTCCGGCCCGGCGGCTGATGCCGCCCCGCATCCGGGCGAGGCTCCCGCACCGGCCGACGCGGCGTCCTCCGATCCCGAGGAGGCTCCCACACCCGCCGAGGCCGGCGACCCTGACGAGGCCCCGGAGCCGGCCGAGCAGACGCGGCGCGCTGAAGAGGCGGAGCCCGTGCGTCCGGCCGAGAGCCCGGCCCCGGACGTGGCGCCGGATCAAGCGGAGGCCCCGGGCCCTGCGGAGGCCGTCGACTCGGCCGGTTCGGCTTCCCCGGAAGCGGATGAGGCGCCTACCCCTGCGCCGGCGTCGGACGACGCCCCCGCGTCGGCCGGACCCGAGTACTCGAAGGCGCCCGCCGAGGGCGGGAGAACGGCCGTGCCGGAGAGCTCCGGCAATCCGGAGAGGCCGGACGACGAGGTTCCCGAGCTGGAGCTGGAACTCAAGCCCTACGACGACTCCGTGCCGTACTCGGCCCCGTACACCGCGTCACTCGGAGCGGAGCAGCCGCGCGAGGCGGCCAAGGAGGACTCGGCCGCGCCGGAACGGCCCGACGCTCCTGAGTCCGCCGATGCCCCCGGCAGGTCCGGGCCCGCGCCGTCGGACGCGGCGTCGGATTCGGATGAAGCCCCGGTTCCGGCGGAAGCCGTTGACTCGGCCGGGTCCGGTTCGCCGGAAGCGGACGAGGCGCCCGCCCCCGTCCCGGCGTCGGACGAAGCCGTCGAACCACCGAGCGCGGCCGGTGACACCGCAGTGGCGTCACCGTACGACGCCGACGCGGCGCCCGACCCGCTCCAGCCCAACGACTCCTCGGGCACTCCCGGGGTGCCTTCCGAGCATGTCGCGGCTTCGGAGGCCTCTGGCCCGGAGGAGGCGCCTCCACCGAACGACGCCGCGCCCGCCACCAAGGACGCTTCCGGACGGCACGACCGTGTGGGCGCTGGCGATGATGCTGTGGAAGGCGGAGTCTGGGACGCGCTGAAACAGCGGGCGGGGAGGGGGCGGAAGGAGACAGGACGATCCGAGCACCTGACGGGAACAGTCGATCACCCAGCCTTCCAGAATCCGGCCCGATCTCCGGCCGACACCCCGGACCGTTACGGGACTCCTCTCGACCGTGCCGACGGAACCCGGACACCACTTTTCGACGGCGAGCCCTCGCGCGAGCAGGCGAAGCAGGGCACCCTGAATGACTGCGGCGTCGTCGCCACGCTCGGCGCTGTGGCCAGCCATCGCCCCGAAGCGATACGCGAGTGTGTCAGGGAGACCGGGAACGGCAATTATGAGGTCACGCTGCATGAGGCGAAGTTCAACTACTCGCGCTACAGGTATGAGCCCACAGGCAGTGAAATCAATCTGACCGTGACATCCGATCTGCCGGTCTATGACGCTGATCCTGATAGCCCTGCCTTCGCGGATTCCGTGAGCACGGGAACAGCGTGGGCGCCCGTACTTGAGAAGGCGATCGCAGGAAGCGATCAGATGTGGGACCAAGAGCGTCGCGACCGGTGGGTCGAGATTCAGAGGATTCGGGAAGCCCCTGAAATACCCGAGTACGTCCGGCTTGACCAAGGGACTAGCCCCAGAGACCGTGCCGAGCTGCTTACGCAACTCACCGGCCGGCCCGCCAGCGTGCGGGACTTTCCAGAACATCGTGATCCGAATGGTATCAGTCCTGACAAGCAGCTCATAGGCGACATACGTCGGCAACTCGCCGAAGGAAAACCAGTGCTGGTTGGTACGCGTTCCGAGAGGGAGGTCAGGAAGGAGTTCGAGAAAAGGACCGGCCGTCCACTGGCGAGTTACTCGCAGCTCACCCCTTCTCCACCGGGTGACATAGCATGGGCCCATGCATATGAAGTGACCGGAGTGGATGACCGGGGAGGCTTCCACCTGCATAACCCATGGCAGAAATCCCACCTGTCCATGACGCTCGAACAGTTCAAGAAGTACGTCCGGCCGCGATACACCACCTTGGAGTAACGACGTGATTGATGAGTTGTCCCTCAGGCCGGGAGTCCCGCGGCAGACTTCATTCTGCTTCTTCGGCGTGCTCCGTGTGGAGTCCTTTCCTGGAAGTCCCCTCACGGTCCAGCTCGTAGTGGACGATGGCGAGGAGCGCCGGTATGCCCTTGAGGTGGGTGACACGTTTCCGGTGTGCGGTGAGCTCTGGGTGGTTGACCGTGTGGAGGGCGAGATTGATGCCTGGCGGGTCTGTCTCCGTAAAGTCGGATAGGAGTACGACCACGTGATCGTGGACGAGCTTCTCGATTGCACCGCCGCCGCGCCCACCACGCTCACGGGCGACTACCTCGGCTCCGACGAACACTTCGCCACGGAGCATCTCAAGCATCTGGTCTTCGACTACCGCGACGTCTTCCCGCGCGAGGAGGTCACCGACCTCGAACAGCACCGCACCGATCTGTCCGCCGACCATGCCTGAACCCGGGGCCTGGTACCCGGACTTCCGCAACTCGTCACGGCCTGCCGGTCCGGAGGAGCCGGGCCGGAGGCGCGCGTCCTACCGTCGTGGGGTGACGACCGCCGCCCCCGTCCCCGTCCTCACCCACCACCCCCTGCTGGTGCTCCTCCTCCAGCTGGTGCTCCTGCTGCTCCTCGCCGTCTGCCTGGGGCAGTTGGCCGCACGCTTCAGGATGCCCGCCATCGTCGGCGAGCTCCTCGCGGGCATGCTCGTCGGCCCCTCGGTCCTCCGTCCCACCCTGGGCCACCGTCTTCCTGCACGCCGCATCCCGCTACGCCCACCTGACCCAGGCAACCCACCTGCTGGCCGACCCCGGCCAGCGCCCGGCCCTCCTGCGCCTGGCCGAGACAGCCCGGCTGCCCCCGCCCCAGCCACCGGGCGCCGGACGCGCGGCCCGGAAGGGCGCCGTGGTGTGGGACTGGCGCGAAGTACAGGAAGCCCACGGCTACTACCCGCTCCCCACCGTCCGCTGACCTCCGCAGACCCGCGGCCTCGGCACCTTACTGGAGGCCGAACTCGATGAAGTCGATATCCCCAAGGGTGACGTGGAGGCCGTGGGCACGGTGGCCGGCCTCGCGGAAGTACAGGTGTCCCAGCGCACGGCCGAGGATCAGCTCGTGCTGCTTCTCGCTGGCGCCGGCGTCCAGCGCGGCGAAGATCTGCTGTGTCACCGCCCCGGTCAGGCGTCCCGTGATGCGCCGCATGCGCGGGTCGTCGGAGCTGGCGGGTCCGGCCTGGAACCCGAACCGGGCGCGCGTGTAGACGACCACGCCGCCCGCCTCGGCCGCGGCCCGCCGCGCACGGATCAGCGGCTGCCAGCGGACCGGCACCAGATCCGCGATCCTCTGCTCGTGACCGGGACTCGGACGCCCCCGACGGCCCGGGTCGCACGCCACCCACCGCTGGACGGTCCGCTGGGACACGCCCAGGACGACGGCGACCCGCCGGGTGGAACCGCGCTCCCACCGCAACAGGGCCTTCAGCTGATCCGCCGTCGTGGCGGGAACCGGCCGCGCGTACAAGAGCCGCTCCAGCCCATCACCTATGGCCCGCACCCTCCCACCAGCCCCTCGACGACACCGCACCCCAACCTCAGCAGATCCACCCTTGCCACTACCTCGCGGCGGCGGGCGATGTCCGGCATACGGCTGACGTTGGCATCCCCACTGAGGTAGAGGTCCCCTGACTCCCGCTGACGGAGCCTTTGAGGAGTGGTGCGCTCGCTGACACGAAGGTGGTGCCTGGCCTCGCTGTACTGACACAGGGGGGTGGCGTTTGGCTCTGTCGGACGGTGTCACAAAACCGGTGCTTCACATCCTTTGGTCGGGCTACCCGTTGCTGTCGTGCTGACGCCGTCGACGTTCCAACCAGTTCGGATCACGCACGGGTACAGCTCTGGAGGATCCTTCCTCGACTTGGTCCGCGTCGGAGATGGCCATGATCTTGTCGAAGAACCAGACGAATCGGGCGAAGCGCAGCGAAGCGAAGAGGATGGCGTACTCGAAGATGAAGCGGGCGGAGAGGGGATCTTCGTCCCGATCGAGTGAGAACGCAGCCAGGATCAGAGCACACGCCAGTGCGGTTCCCTGCAACAGACTGCGCCAGGTCCGCCTGAGCTCGCCCGGCTGTTGCTGCTGCCGTACAGCGCGCAGCCGCTCGCCGTTGGCCGTGGTGTAAATGGCGATGGCGATGGCGCTGAGACCACCGATGGCCGACACGGCGCCGGTCGCTGCCGCGTACATGTCAGTGCGCTGGGCGGCTCCGATCCACGTGAGCCAGTCTCCTGATCCTGACGTCCGGACGACGAAGAGGTGGGCACCAAGGACTGTCGCCGAGACCAGGTAGTCGGCCCAGGCACGCTCGGCCCACCAGTCGATAATGCTTGTACGGACGCCCACACGATCCCCCCGCCTAGGTCATGACTGTCCCGCGTCCACCGCGAGCCGGAGCGCGTCCTCGTGCTCGGCCGCTGCTGCCAGGATGGCATCCACCGCTGACATGATCCGGATCGAGTTGCCTTCCGCGTCCGTGGCCGGCACTCGCTTCTTGGCCGTGATGCTGTGCTCGACCAGCTCGACGAGCCGGGTCTGTTCCGGGCCGCTGGGGTCGGAGTACACAAGCCGGGCCCGAGCCCGTTCGGCACCAGTGACGACATCGGAGATCTCGTCGAGATCCGCCAGCAGATGCTCCCGGTGTTCCCTGAGCTCCTTCCCCCTGGGCACGGAAATGACCATCGTGACGCTGATCTCCCCATAGGCGTCGCCGGCAACGCGCAGGAGTCGGGCGAGGCCGCCGGGGCGGTCCTGCAGCGCGCCCATCTTGTTGCCCATGACCTTCACTTCGACACGGCTTGCCCCCACGGCGGTCTTGAGCTTCTCGATCTCGGAGTGCGCAACGACAGGGCGCAACTGCAGATGGGTGCCGGGAAACATCTCAATGCCGTTGAGCCAGGTCTCAAGAGCCTTGTGACTGGGCGCCGATACACCGCCCTGCATGATCCCCACCACGTTGCCGAACGGCAGGAAGCAGACCACGGAGGTGTCCAGGTAGCCCTCATGCGCGGACTGCTCAAGCTCGCGGAGGTCACCGGTGTCGAAGTTGATTACCGACAGCCATTCACCGGCATCCTTCACCCGGTGCAGGAGCAGGTGGTCCTCCATGTTGTGGGTGATGGTGGTACCCACGATCCGGTGCTCGCCCTCGTGTGAACGCGCGCCGACGGGCGCCTGAGCCAGAGCCGCGAGCGTCCCGTCCCAGTCCATGAGCTCCGGAATGCGCCGGGCTTCGCCCTCTTTGACAACGACGACCTCGAAGAAGCCGACGGTGCGTTCTTTGTGGTTCAGCGTGGCCACGACGTACCCCCCTCGGTCCTGTCGCCCAGCAGATGAGCCTTTCAGCTGCCTAGCTCAGGTTCTCGAAAGATCGTAGGCTGACATGGAGGGTGCAGGTCCGCATTTGCCCAGAACAGCGGTCGGGGATGGTCTCCTCTGTAGCCCGCTTCCTCTTCTACTGCGCCCAGTCGATGCAGAGTGCGGCGGCGAGGGCGGCGAGGGCGGCGAGGGCGGCGAGGGCGGCGAGGGCGGCGAGGGCGGCGAGGGCGGCGAGGGCGGCGAGTTGGGTGGCGTCGAGTCGGTCGCGGCGCTGGCGTTGGTTAACCACCCACACCCCAGTCCTGGGCTCCGCCCCATCGGGCAATCGTTCGACGTGCTGTCGGCCGGGGAGACCTCCGCCTTCCCGGGCGAGGTACTGCGCCAGGGCCTGTACGCCCGCGTCGAAGGCTGCCGCGCCCCGGGCCGACGTGGAGGTTCGCCTTCTTCTTCGCGGGTGCCTGACAGGCCCGTACGACCCGCGCGGGGGTGACGCCCAGCTTGCCGAGGCGGGTCTGCTGCTTGGGGTTCAGCCGGTTCCAGTCCCGTCGTTGGGTGGCGAGCCACCGGCCGATGTCCTCGCGGTGCCGGGTCACCCCGGGCGTGATGGCGGTGAGGCGGGCGCCTTCGTCCAGGAGCTGGGTGAGGTAGGCGTAGTGCCGCTGCCAGTCCACCGTCCACCCGCGCTCGCCCGGGTTCCAGTCCTTGTCGATCGCGGCCTGAGAGACAGTGGGTGTCTTGGGTGTTGATGCTGGTCGGGGCATGTCTAGGGGGCTGTGTCACTGTCTTTGATGTGAGAGATCGGTGGGGGATCGCTATCTGGGGTCTTTATCGCTCCAGGGGTGACGCTGTCTCAGTTTCGTGAGTTCTGCTCTATCGGCTGGTCCGGGGCCGGTTGTGTGGGGTGGGTGGACGAGGAAGTGTCGGCGGTCAGTGGAACTGCGTAGTCGTCAGGCTTCTGACCTGGGGTTGTGCAGGTTAGCTGAGCGAGTCGCAGCTGTGCTGACCCACTGAATCTGCGCAGAGGCCGGAGCGCGCGGGCGTGCGACCTGCAGATTCTCCAGCTCTGGGTATGGCTGCGCAGGTCGGTTGAGCGCAGTTGGGTTGATCCGCGACAACAGCAGGTCGCGTCGGGCGCCAGTGGGGGGCGTTGTTTCCAATGTGTATCTGCTCAGTAATTTGATGCAAGGCTAGGACTACCTGGCGCTCGGGAACGTTCCTCGTGTACCCCGTTGTCGTCGGCCCGTAGGCCGGTGTCGGCGCGGCACGCTTGGTGATGCGATGGCTCATGGTGGCTGGAGCGGCAGTCCCACTGCTCGGTATATCAGTGCCAGACGGTGACGATTTCTGCCCTCAGTACTTCGGATGAGTCTTCGCTGGTGTAGAAAACGGTCCACGGTTTTGTCTGCGAACGCGTAATTTCGCCAATGAGGCTCCCTGCGGGGAGGTCTTCCGGATCATGCCGACCAGGAGTGTTGCAGCGCCAGTGCACGGCCATCCCTGCAATGACTTCCGTCAACCCTCCAACCCGGGCACATTGCAGAGTGGACTTGGGGTTCGAGGGATCGCGGATCTCTAGAGCCCATACGTCGCGGAATGGGAGAGCCCATGACGGTACATCCTCAGCTGTCGGTTCGGCACCGACGTCCGGAACAGTAGCGTTCTTGATGGCTGCGACGTCGGGATCCCAGGGAGAGCGGAGGCATACGACCAATTTGAATCCCTGCCAGCAGGGGTCGTGAATGCTTTCGGCTCCGCAGCGGAGTGCCTGCGGGTCAGTTGAGTACAGAGAGTGAATTGGACATTCACCAGTCTCAAAGGTCTGAGTAATCTGATAGGGCTTGCGGAGATGGTCCTCCTCTGAGAAGGGACGCACGTATCTCTCCTCGGTGAGCTTCGGGGGCTGAGGCGGGCGTTCTTCGAACGTTCCGGTGATCCAGGCCACGGCCACCCCAACCACTACAGCACCGAGAAGAGTCTGAAGCCATTTCCCTAGATGCTTCCACCACGGCTTTTCAGCTTGAGGTGAACTGGTATCCGACTCGGAGTTAGCCACGGACTTAGCTTGCGCCAGTTTGCAGGCTGGAAGCGTTAACCTTCCGCGCGGATACACCATCTGGCCGATGGCAGGGAGTCCCGCTTAGCGCTCCGCACCGCTCAAGAGACTGCACGGGGAGGGGTGACCGAGTCGCCCCCCACTGCTGCCGGCCGGGCCCGCTTGCGGGCCCTTGGACCTGGAGGCGAAGCCGGAAGGCAGGGTGGGAGCGAAGCGGACACCCCACCAGGCCGAAGGCCGGACCCCGTGAAACGGGGTCACCCAGGCCTGCGCAGCGGGCCGTTCGGGTGGAGCGAAGCGGAGGCCCGAACCAGTCCGAAGCGAAGCGGAGGACTCCCGGCCCGAAGGGCCGGCTGTAGCCCGGCGCAGCCGGGCCCCGCCGAGCGCAGCGAGGCGGTTCATTGCCCCGGAGCGAAGCGGAGGGGCAGGCGCCGGAGGCGCCCTCGCCCGAGCGCAGCGAGGGCGGTCTCTCCTGAGCGCGCAGCGCTCAGGTACCCGCTCCGCGGGCCCCGACGTCCGCGTCCCACGGGTAGTACATTAAGGATATGGTGGTGGGGGCGCCGGTGATCCGCTTGTTCATGAACAGGGCGGTGGGCC
>NZ_JBEPFL010000067.1:0-16656 GCF_040301925.1 Streptomyces sp. NPDC000075 | reverse complement strand
GCCGGGCGCCCCCCCGGGCGCCCGGGGGGGGCGCCCCCGCGCCACGCGGCCCCCCCCCCGCCCCCCGGGGGGGGGGAGCCCCGCTTCGCGCGGCGGTTACCGCCTCACGCCCGGCACAGCAGCTCACCGTTCAGCACCGAGAACCACGCGTCGGGCGCGGCTCCCCACTCCCGCCAGGCGGCGGCGATCCCGGCCAGGTCGCCCTCCGCCGCGTGCCCCCCGCCGACGGCCGCCTTCGCGTACGAGGAGGCCGTGGTCCGGTCCGCCCACAGTCCGGACCACCAGGCCACCTCCTCCGGCGTCGCGTAGCACCAGGACGTCGCGGACGCCCGGACGTCCGTGAACCCCGCCGCCCGGGCCCACGACAGCAGCCGCCGTCCGGCGTCCGGTTCGCCGCCGTTCGCGCGGGCCACCCGGTGGTACAGGTCCAGCCACTCCTCCAGCCCCGGTGTCGCCGGGTACCAGGTCATCGCCGCGTAGTCGGCGTCGCGGACGGCCACGATCCCGCCCGGCCGGCACACCCGCCGCATCTCCCGCAGCGCCTGCACCGGGTCACCCACGTGCTGGAGCACCTGGTGGGCGTGGACCACGTCGAAGGTGTCGTCCGCGAACTCCAGGGCGTGGACGTCGGCCACCGCGAAGTCCACGGCCCCCGCCAGCCCCCGCTCGGCCGCGTACGCGCCCGCCTTGTCCAGCACGTCCCGCGCCGCGTCGACGGCGGTGACCCGCCCGCCCGGGGCGACCAGTTCCGCCAGGTCCGCGGTGATGGTGCCCGGACCGCAGCCCACGTCCAGCACCCGCATGCCCGGGCGCAGCTCCCCGATCAGATAGGCGGCCGAGTTGGCGGCGGTGCGCCAGCGGTGCGAGCGCAGGACCGACTCGTGGTGGCCGTGCGTGTAGACGGCCGTCTCGTGGGCGTCGCCCATGGCGTTCTCCTCCTCGTCGAAGTGCTGTGATCACCGTAGGCGATCAGACCGTTCTCTGAGATGTGCGTTTTGACATGTGGACACCGGCCTTGTTTCCCAAGGGGGTTGGCCGGGTCGGTGGCAGGACGGTGCGGGGGCGTGGACAGTGGGCGGCAGGGGATCGCCGAGGACGGTGAGGCGACCTCTCGCGGGCCGTCGGCGCGGACGACCGGCTGCCGGACGGGCTGGTCGAGTTCGCCCTGAAGGAGGTCATGCCGTACGCCGACGGGCTCGCCGCGAGCGGGATGTACGCCGCGCCGCTGGAGGTGCCGGCGGGGGCGGACGCGCAGACCCGGCTGCTGGCCCTGCTGGGGCGGCGCGCGTGAGGGTTCGGTGGGGCGGAAAGCGGGCATTGCGCAGGAAATAATCGTATAAAGGGCAGGTCGATCGGAGGTGGCCGTCAGGATGCGGCACCCGGCCGCCGCGCAGCGGGCAGCCGGGCCGTGGACGGTCGGCAGTGGGTAGTGGGCAGCGGGCAGCGGAAGGCGGGCACGTGGCGGGGATGGCCGAGGGGATGACGGAAGGGCCCGCCGGGGCCGGAGTCTGGCGCCTGGCGCCGGAGGGGCGGGGGCCGGTCCGGTACGGTCCCCCCGCCCCCGAACCGGGCCTCCCGGTCCTGCCGGAGCTGGAGTCCGTGCTCGCCGGGGCGGCCGGCCGGGCCGCCCCCGAGCCCCCGGGCGGCGGGGCGGGCGTACGCCGGGCCGCCTGCCGTTACTGGGCGCGGCGCGGGCTCGCCACCGAGCCGGAGGACGTCGCCGCCGGGCCCGGCGCGCCGGCCCTGCTGCTCGCCCTGCTCGGCGCGTACGGCGGCGACGTGCTGCTGCCCCGGCCCTGTCCCGCCTGGTGGACCCCGCAGGTCCGGCTGCTGGGACGGCGGGCCTATCACGTACCCACCCCGGCCGAGTGCGGCGGGGTCCCGGACCCGTACGCCCTGCTGGAGACCGTGCGCAGGGTCCGCGCCGAGGGCGGCGACCCGCGCGTGCTGCTGCTGTCGGTGGCCGACGACCCGACCGCCACCGTGCCGCCGCCCGAGATGCTGCGCGAGGCCTGCGAGGCGGCCGAGGGGGCCGGGCTGTTCGTCGTCAGCGACGAGAGCTGGCGCGACACCGTCCACCGGCCGCACGACACACTGGTGCTGAGCCCCGCCGAGATGCTGCCCGACACGGCCGCCGTGCTGGTGGACCTGTCCGGCGCCCAGCTGCCGGGCGGCTGGCCCGCCGCCGTGGCCCGCTTCCCCGCCACCCCGCGCGGCACCTGGCTGCGCGCCCGCACCCTCGACATCCTCACCGCCACCGGCGCGCTGGTGGCGGGCCCGGTCGCGGTGGCCGCCGCGCACGCCCTGGACGAGCCGGACGCCGTCGCCGGGCGGGCCTACGCGGCGGCCGCCCTGCACGGCGCGGTGGCGGCGGCCGCGCACCGGGAGCTGCTGGCCGTCGGCGCGCTCGCCCGGCCCCCGCAGGCCGGGCGCCACCTGTACGCGGACCTCACCCCGCTGCGCGCGGGCCTGGCCCGGCACGGGGTGGGCGACGCGATGGAGCTGGAGGACTGGCTCGGCGGGCGGCTGGGCTCGCCGACGCCCGGCGGGCAGCGGTTCGCGGACGAACTGGGCGCGCTGCGCGTGCGGCTGTCGACCGGCCCCCTGCTGGGAGCCACGCCGGGGGAGCGGCTCGCCGCGCTGGGTGCCCGCGACCCCCTGGAGCTGCCGCACGTCCGCGCCGCGCTCGGCCTGCTCGGCTCGGTGCTGGCCGGGCTGGCCGACTGACACCGGCGTACGAAGGGAGACCGTCAGATGAGGGACCAGCCCCACCCCCCGCAGCCGGCCGCCCCCGCCCCGCCGGCCGGCCGGGCTCCGGCGGACGTGCCCCCGCCGCAGGCCGCCCCGCCCCGTGCCCCCGCCCCGCGGCCCCTCGGGGAGGTGCGGGTGTGGCCGCGGTCGTTCGCGGACCGGCTGACCGTGCCGCTGCCCGGGGTGCGGGCCTTCGCGCGGCTGGCGCGGGAGGGGGCCCTGCGGCCCGGGCCCGAGGGGCTGCGGGGGATCCCCGACCTGCCGTACCGGCCCGCGCCACTGCCCCCCGTGGCGCCCGGCGAGACCTGCGTGACCTGGGCCGGGCACGCCTCCTGGGTGGTGCGCACCGGCGGGCTGACCGTGCTGACCGACCCCGTGTGGTCCCGGCGGATCCTCGGCACCCCGCCCCGGATGACGCCGCCCGGGGTGCGCTGGGAGGAACTGCCGCCCGTGGACGCCGTGGTGATCAGCCACAACCACTTCGACCACCTCGACGCCCCCACCCTCAAGCGCCTGCCCGGGGACACCGCCCTCTTCGTACCCGCCGGCCTCGCCCGCTGGTGCCGCCGCCGCGGCTTCCGCCGGGTGACCGAGCTCGACTGGTGGGAGTCCGCCGAACTGGGCGGCGTACGCTTCGACTTCGTCCCCGCCCACCACTGGTCCCGGCGCTCCCTGCTGGACACCTGCCGCACCCTGTGGGGCGGCTGGGTGCTCACCGACCGGGCCGGCGGCGGGAACACGGTCTACTTCGCCGGGGACACCGGCTACGGGCACTGGTTCCGCGAGATCGGCCACCGCCACCCCGGCATCGGCCTCGCGCTCCTGCCCGTCGGCGCCTACGCCCCGCGCTGGTGGCTGCGCGACGTGCACACCGACCCGGAGGAGGCCGTACGGGCCTGCCTCGACCTCGGGGCCCGCCGGATGGCCCCCATGCACTGGGGCGCCTTCGTCCTCTCCGCCGAACCGGTCATGGAGCCCCTGCACCGGGTCCGGGCCGCCTGGGCCCGTGCGGGGCTGCCCCGCGAGGACCTCTGGGACCTGCCCGTCGGGGCCTCCCGCACCCTCGGTGCGGACGCCGGCACCGGCGGGGAAACCGGGACGCCCGGGCGGCTCGCGGCTGACATGCCCCTGTCGTAGATCGTCCGGCCTGGCATACCGTGCCCCCACGGAACACCCCGCGGAGGAAGGCACGTACGCACGTGGACGACGGTGAACTGCTGTTCCTGGGCGCGGCCCGGCAGGCGGAGCTGGTACGGACGGGGAAGGTGACCGCGCGCGGACTCGCCGAGGCCTCGCTGCGCCGGATCGGGGCGCTCGACCGGCACCTGGGCGCGTTCCGGGTGGTGCGCGCCCGCGAGGCGGTCCTCGCCGAGGCCGACGCCCGCGACGCCGCCCGGGCGGCGGGGACGGACCTGCCGCTGCTGGGCGTGCCCGTCGCGGTCAAGGACGAACTGGACGTGGCCGGGGAGGTCACGGGCTTCGGCGGCGCCGCCAACCACACCCCGGCCGCCCGCGACGGCGAGGCGGTACGGCGGCTGCGGGCGGCCGGGGCCGTCGTCGTCGGCAAGACCGTGATGCCGGAGTTCGGGCAGTGGCCGTTCACCGAGTCCGCCGCCCACGGCAGCGCCCGCAACCCCTGGGACACCTCCCGCACCACCGGCGGATCCAGCGGCGGCAGCGCCGCGGCCGTCGCGGCCGGCCTCGTGGGCGCCGCGCTCGGCGGTGACGGCGGCGGCTCGATCCGCATCCCCGCCGCCTGCTGCGGCCTCTTCGGCCTCAAACCGCAGCGCGGCCGCGTCCCCACCGCCCCGCAGCCCCACCTCTGGTACGCCCTCGGCACCATCGGCCCGCTCACCCGGACCGTGCTGGACAGCGCCCTGCTCTACGACGTCCTCAGCGGCCCCTCCGGCAGCGACCGCTGGGCCGCCCGCCCCGCCGCCACCGGCTTCGTCCGGGCGGCGTCCACCGCGCCGGGCCGGCTCCGGATCGCCTGGTCGGCCAGGCCGGCGGTGCCCGGGGTGCGCCCCCACCCCGAGCACGTGGCCGCCCTGCGGCGGACGGCGGGGCTCCTGAGCGAACTCGGGCACGACGTACGGGAGGTGTCCCCGCGCTACCCCGACGCCACGGCCGCGTTCCTGCCCCAGTTCTGCGGGGGCGTCCGCGCGGAGGCGGCGACCGTGGAACGGCCCGATCTCCTGGAGCGCCGCACCCGGCAGACCCTGCGGCTCGCCCGGCTGGCCCCGGAGGCCGCCGTCGAACGGGCCGTGCGGGCGGGGGAGCGACTGGCGGTACGGGCCGAGCGGGTCTTCGCCGGGGCGGACCTGCTGCTCACCCCGACGCTCGCGCACCGGCCGCGACGGGTCGGGGCGCTGGACGGGGTGGGGCTGGCGGGGGCGCTGCTGCGGTCGCGCCCGATGATCGCGTACACCGCGCTGTGGAACGTGACGGGGCAGCCCGCCGCGTCGGTGCCCGCGGGGTTCGGGACGGACGGGCTGCCGGTCGCCGTCCAGCTGGTGGCGCGGCCGCACGAGGAGACGACCCTGCTGAGCGTGGCCGCCCAACTGGAATCCGCCCGCCCGTGGGCCCACCGGGTCCCGCCCCTGCCCTGACGCCGCCCGGCGGGCGCGCGGCGCCCGTACCGGGGCGGGGGCGGAGCCCCCGGGAACGGTGGAAGGGCGGGGGCGGGGAGGCGGACCCGCGCGGCGGCCCCGGGCGTCAGGCCCCCTCGCCCGCGGCGGATCCGGGGAGGAAGCGCCCCGCCTTCAGGGCGAGTTGGCTCGCGAAGTACTCCGCCGCGTCCGGCCGCATCCGCGCCAGCGCCACCATCCCCGTGATGATCACATCGCACACCTCGTCATGCACGTCGTCCCACTCGTGCGAGCGCCCCTTGCGCGGATTCGTCCCGGTCGCCCCGATCACCGCCTGCGCGGCCTCGCCGAACTCCTCGCCGATCTTCAGCACTTGCAGGACGTGGCTCTGCGGCGGCACCACCCCCAGCTCGGCCGAGGCGGCGTCGAAGCGGGCGGCCAGGGCGCGGACCGTCTCCCAGGCCGCGCCGTCCAACGGCGCGCCCGCGCCGTGGAGTTCCTCCGTCATCAGTGACCCCTTCCGTCCCGGATCCAAGGAGGCTACCGGTCGTTCCCCCGCGCCCGCCGCCACACCGCCGGCCCCGCACTGATCAGCACCGTCAGCGCCACCGCCACGGCCACCCCCTTCCACGGTTCCGAGAACAGCGAGCCGCCCAGGATCCCGATCAGCCCGTACGTCGCCGCCCAGGCGAGGCAGGCGGGCGCGTCCCCCCGGGCGAACCGCCGCAGCGGCAGCCCGCCCAGCAGACAGGCCAGCATCACCGGGATCCGGCCCGCCGGAACCAGCCGCGACAGCACCAGGACCAGCACCCCGTGCTCCTCCAGCCCCACCCGCGCCCGCTCCAGCCGCTCCGGCGCGGCCCGCCCGCGCAGGGACTCCAGCCACCGGGAGCCGCCGCGCGAGCGCACCCCGCGCTGCCCGAGCCAGTACAGGGCGAGGTCCCCCGCGAACGCCGCCAGCGCCGCCACCCCGAACACCGGCAGCACCCCGAAGGGCAGCGACCGCTGGTGGAAGGCCACCACCGCCGCCGAACTGACCAGCGCCCCCGTGGGGATCACCGGCACCAGCGCCCCCAGCGCGACCAGGACGAACAGCGCCGGGTAGCCCACCGCCCGCTGGGTCGTCTCCGGCGGCACCCGCCCGACCACCTCCGCGGCCCCCTGCCACCACCCCGTCACGGCAGCACCACCCGCTCCCCGTGCGCCGGGACCCGTACCGTCACCTCCGGCGCGAGCACCCCCGCCAGCCGGGCGAACTCCTCGCCCGGCGCGTGGAACTCGTGCGGCCGCACCGCGTCCATGCCGATCGGCCAGTACGTCCCGTAGTGCACCGGAACCGCCGCCGGCGGCGCCAGCCGCGCCAGGGCCCGTGCCGCGCCCTCCGGATCCAGGTGGCCCGGCCCCAGGTACGGCCCCCAGCCGCCCACCGGCAGCAGGGCCACGTCCACCGGCCCCGTCTCCTCGGCCATCGTGTCGAAGAGCCCGGTGTCCCCGGCGAAGTACGTCCGCGCCGCGCCCTCGACCACGTACCCCAGCGCCCGCACCCGACGCGGCCCGAACGGCACCCGCCGCCCGTCGTGCCGGGCGCTCACCGCCCGCACCCGCACGCCCGCGCGCACCCCGACCTCCTCGCCCGGGACCACCTCCGTCACCACCAGAGCCCGGGCCGCCGCCAGCCGTGCCAGCCCCGGCACCGCGCGCCGCGCCCCGCGCGGCACCACGAGCCGCGTGCCGGGCGCCAGCCGGGCCAGGGACGGCAGGTGCAGGTGGTCGGAGTGCAGGTGCGACACCAGCACCACGTCCGCCTCGGCGGCCTCCGGCGGGGGCACCGCCCCGCGACGGCGCCGCAGGTGCGCGAACCGCCGGACGAACAGCGGATCCGTCAGCACCCGCACCCCCGAGTCCCGCACCGTACAGGTGGCGTGCCCCCACCAGGTGATCTCGACCGGCACCCCCGCCGCCCCCTTCCCTCGACCCGCCGACCCGTCGACCCTAGGCCTTCCCCCGCCGGGCCGCCCGGAAGCGGAACTCCGCGGCACCCCTCCTCCCCGGGCCCGGATCGGAGTAGGGTCGGGCGCCATGGATGCGTTGCGCGTGGCCGCGATCACCAGCCTGGCCCCGCTGGAGGAACTCGACGCCGACCCCTTCGCCGTGGACACCCGGAGCCAGCACGCGATGTGCGCGCGCTGGGCCGCAGCCCAGGGCTACGTGGTCACCCGGCAGCTGCTCTTCTACGGGCTGCGGGCCGACCACTGCGGGCTCTGGAGCGACGTGGACGCCGGCCGGATCGACCTGTTCGTCGCGCCCAGCCGCCGGGTCCTGGCCCGAGCGCTGTGCTCCGTCGAGGAGTTCACCGCCGAGTGCGCCCGGCGCGGAGTCCGCCTGGAGACCGCCGGGCTCGAGGAGCCGCGCTACACCTCCGCCATGAAGGCCGAGGTGCACCGCAGGCTGTCCATGCCGACGGCGGGCTACGACGGCACCTGAGAGCCCCCGCCCCGGTGCGCCATCCGTGCGGACCCCCCTGACGCGCCGCCCTGTGCGACGCTGGCGGGGGGACCGCGGACGCACGTCCGGGGGAGACGCGAGGCGGTGGGCCGTGGGGCGGTGGCGGGTCGCGGGCGGGGCACTGGTGCGGGTGCTCCTCGTGTGGGCGGCGTCCACGCTGACCCTGCTCGTACTCGCGGCGCTCCTGCCCGACTTCCGCCTGGAGTCCGCCGACGGCGACAGCGTCACCCGGGTCGGGCTGACCGCCGCCTGGGGCGCCGGGGCCTTCGGCCTGCTGACCGCCCTCGTCTGGCCGGTCGTCGTACGGGCCCTGCTGCTGGTCCCCGCCCTGGTGCTCGGGCTGCTCGTCTTCTTCCTCAACGGCTCCCTCCTGCTGATGGCCCTCAGCCTGATCCCCGAGGAGCGCGGCGCCGCCGCCGCGCCCGAGACGGCGGTGGTCGTCGCCGCCGCCATGTCCGCCGTCGCCTCGGCCACCTCCACCGCCCTCGCCGTACGCGACGACGACGCCTACCGGCGCCGGCTGCGCCGGCTCGCCGCCCGGCGCCGCCACCGCCGCGCACCACCCCCGGGCGGCGGCCCCGGGCTGGTCTTCCTCCAGCTCGACGGGGTCGGCCACCGGGTGCTGCGCCGGGCGGTGGCCGACGGGCTGATGCCGACCGTGGCCGGCTGGCTGGAGCACGGCCACCGGGTCATGCCCTGGCGCACCGACTGGTCCAGCCAGACCGGCGCCAGCCAGCTCGGCATCCTGCACGGTTCCACCTTCGACGTGCCGGCCTTCCGCTGGTACGAGAAGGACACCGGCGAGGTGATGGTCTGCAACCGGCCCACCAGCGCGGCCGAGCTCCAGCGCCGCGCCCAGACGCGCACCCGGGACGGCGGGCTGCTCACCCTCGACGGGGCCAGCCGCGGCAACCTGTTCAGCGGGGGCGCCGACCAGCTGGCCCTGGTCCTCTCGGTCGCGGCCCGGCGCGGCCGCGCCAACCGCTCCCGCGCGGGCTACTTCGCGTACTTCTCCGACCCGGCCAACGCCGTCCGCACCGCCCTGTCCTTCGTCGCCGAGGCGGCCCGGGAGGTCGGCCAGTCGCTGCGCGCGCGGCTGCGCGACGAGCACCCCCGGGTGGCGCGCGGCGGTCTGTACCCGCTGATCAGGGCCTTCGCCACGGTCGTCGAGCGGGACGTGGTGGTGTCGGCGGTGATCGGGGACCTGCTCGCGGGCCGGGCGGCGGTCTACGCGGACCTGGTGGCCTACGACGAGGTCGCCCACCACTCCGGCCCGCACGGCCGCGACACCGACCGGGTGCTCGCCCGGCTCGACCGGAGCATCGCGCTGATCGCCCGGGTCGCCGAGCACGCGCCGCGCGAGTACCGCTTCGTCCTGTTGTCGGACCACGGCCAGAGCCCGGGGGAGACCTTCCTCGGCCGCTACGGGCTCAGCCTGGAGGACCTCGTCCGGGCGGGCTGCGGGCTGCCGGTGCCCCGCCGGGCCGGCCGCACCCGCAGCGGGGCCGAGGCCCGGGCGGCGGTCCTGGCCGCCCTCCACCGGCCGGTCGAGGAGGACGGGGAGGAGGCCCATCCCCCGCCGGGCCCGGACCCGGTGGTGCTGGCCTCCGGGAACCTCGGGCTGATCTCCTTCCCCCGCCTGCCCGGCCGTGCCACCCGCCGCCGGATCGAGCGGACCCACCCCGGCCTGCTGGCCACCCTGGCCGGCCATCCGGGGGTGGGCTTCCTGCTGGTCGACGGGGAGGTACTGGGCCCGGGCGGCGCCTCGGCGCGGCTCGACGTGCCCGGGGCGGCGGAGGAACTCCTGGCCGCCTTCGGGCCGGGAGCGGCGGACGCGGTCCGCCGGACGGACTCCTTCCCGCACGTGGCCGACGTCATGGTCAACTCCGCGTACGACCCCCGCACCGGGACCGTGCACGCCTTCGAGGAGCAGATCGGCTCGCACGGGGGCCTGGGCGGGGAGCAGGGGAACCCGTTCCTGATGTGGCCGGCGGACCTCTCGGAGCCGGACCCGGAGCTGGTGGGGGCGGAGGCCGTGCACGAGGTGCTGCGCCGCTGGCTGCGCGAGTCCGACGGCCCCCAGATCCCCCTCCCGGCCCGGCCGGACGATCACCGGCCGTACGATCACGGGCGGGAGGATCAGCGGCCGGAGGGCGCATCCGACGGAACCCTTCCGTCCGCAGCGGGTGCGGCGCCGGACGAAACCCGGTGATTTGGCGCGGACTTCCCGGTGGTCAACCATGTGTTCACCTGCCCACCATGTGAGACATTCCGAGGCGCACCACCGATGACCAGCACCGCAGCCCCGCCCGCCGAGCAGAGCACCGCCCCCGGGGCCGCCCGGACCGAAACGCCGGTCACGCCCGGACAGGCGCCCGCCCCCGCCGACCGCCACGCCCGCCGCTTCGGCCTCCCGGTCGCGATCTGCCTCGTCATGGGCAACGTCATCGGCGGCGGGATCTTCCTGCTCCCGGCCTCGGTCGCGCCCTTCGGCACCATCAGCCTCCTGGCCTTCGCCGTCCTGACCCTCGGGGCGATCGCCCTCGCCCTGGTCTTCGGCCGCCTCGCCCGGCGCCACCCGCAGACCGGCGGCCCCTACGTCTACGTACGCGCCGCCTTCGGCGACTTCGCGGGCTTCCTCGCGGCGTACAGCTACTGGATGACCGCCTGGGTCTCCAACGCCGCCCTCGCGGTGGCGTCCGTCGGCTACCTCGCGGTGCTCTTCCCGGCGGTGGGGGAGCACAAGTGGTCGATGTGCCTGGCCGCCCTCGCAGTCCAGTGGCTGCCGGCCCTCTCCAACCTGGCCGGCACCCGCTACGTGGGCGTGGTCCAGGTGGTCGCGACCGTCCTGAAGCTGGTCCCGCTGCTGCTCGTCGCCGTCGGCGGGCTGTTCTTCTTCGACCCGGCCAACCTCGGCCCGTTCCAGGCCACCGGCCAGAGCCCGGTCGGGGCGGTCTCCGCGTCCGCCGCGATCCTGCTCTTCAGCTACATCGGCGTCGAGTCCGCCGCCGTCAGCGCGGGCGAGGTCCGCGACCCCGCCCGCAACGTCGGCCGGGCCACCGTCCTCGGCACCCTCGGCGCCGCCGTCGTCTACCTGCTCGGCACCCTCTCCGTCTTCGGCCTGGTCGCCCACGACAAGCTGGTCACCTCCCAGGCGCCCTTCGCCGACGCCGTGGACACCATGCTTTCCGCCGGGGGAGGGGCCGGCGCGACCTGGGGCGGCACCCTGGTCGCCGCCGCGGCCGTGATCTCGATGGTCGGCGCCCTCAACGGCTGGACGCTGCTCGGCGCGCAGACCCCGTACGCGGCCGCCAAGGACGGGCTCTTCCCGAAGGTCTTCGAGAAGAAGCGGCGCGGGGTCCCGGTGGCCGGCGTCCTCGTCACGGCCGCGCTGGCCTCCGCCCTGACCGTCTACAACTACACGGCGGGCTCCGCGGCCGTCTTCGAGGCGCTGGTGCTGATCACCACCTTCACCGCGACCGTCCCCTACCTGCTCTCCACCGCGGCCCAGCTGTACTTCCTGGCCTCGGGCCGGCCGGAGCGGGTCCGGCGCGGACAGCTGGTCCGGGACGGCGTCCTCGCCGGCGTGGCCTTCGCCTTCTCGATGTGGCTGGTCGCCGGTTCCGGGTACGCGGCCGTCTACCAGGGCGTGCTGTTCCTCTTCGCGGGCGTCCTGGTCTACGCCCTGATGTCCGCCCGCAAGGCCCGCCACGCCCGCACGGCCGCCTGACCGGCACCGCCCACGACGCGGAAAACGCGGAGGCCCGCGCCGAACGGCGCGGGCCTCCGCTTTCGTGCGTCCCCGGGGATCAGTCCAGGTAGTCGCGCAGCACCTGGGAGCGCGACGGGTGGCGCAGCTTCGACATCGTCTTGGACTCGATCTGGCGGATGCGCTCACGGGTCACCCCGTACACGCGGCCGATCTCGTCCAGCGTCTTCGGCTGGCCGTCGTTGAGGCCGTAGCGCATGGAGACCACGCCCGCCTCGCGCTCGGAGAGCGTGCCCAGGATCGACTGGAGCTGCTCCTGGAGGAAGGTGAAGGACACCGCGTCCGCGGGCACGACCGCCTCGGAGTCCTCGATGAGGTCACCGAACTCGCTGTCGCCCTCCTCACCCAGGGGGGTGTGCAGGGAGATCGGCTCGCGGCCGTACTTCTGGACCTCGATGACCTTCTCCGGGGTCATGTCGAGTTCCTTGCCCAGCTCCTCCGGGGTGGGCTCGCGGCCCAGGTCCTGGAGCATCTGGCGCTGCACGCGGGCGAGCTTGTTGATGATCTCGACCATGTGCACGGGGATGCGGATGGTGCGCGACTGGTCGGCCATGGCACGCGTGATCGCCTGCCGGATCCACCAGGTCGCGTACGTGGAGAACTTGAAGCCCTTGGTGTAGTCGAACTTCTCCACGGCGCGGATCAGGCCGACGTTGCCCTCCTGGATCAGGTCCAGGAAGAGCATGCCGCGGCCGGTGTAGCGCTTGGCCAGGGAGACCACGAGGCGGAGGTTGGCCTCCAGCAGGTGGTTCTTGGCACGGCGGCCGTCCTCGACGAGGATCTCCAGCTCGCGCTTGAACGCGGGCTTGTGGTCCTCCTCCTCTTCGAGCTTGTACTCGGAGAAGAGACCCGCCTCGATGCGCTTGGCGAGCTCGACCTCCTGCTCGGCGTTGAGCAGCGGCACCTTTCCGATGAGCTTGAGGTAGTCCTTGACCGGGTCGGCGGTGGCGCCGGCCACCATGACGGTCTGCGCCGGGGCGTCGTCCTCGTCCTCGTCGGACAGCACGAAGCCCTGGCCGCCGGCCTTGGGGGCCTCTTCCTCGGTCTCGTCGGCGAGGTCCTCGACCGCCCAGTCCTCGCCCTCGACGACCGGGTTCTCGGCGTCGTCGGCGTCCTTGGCGGTGGTCTTCTTCGCGGCGGTCTTCTTGGTGGCCGTGGCCTTCTTGGCCGCGGTCTTCTTGACCGTGCGCTTCTTGGGCTCGGCGGCGGCCTCGGCCGACACCTCCTCCGCGGCGGCGGCCGACGGAGCGGATATCGCCGCGGCGGTGGCCGGGGCGGCGGCGGCCGAGGCCTTGCGCGCGCCGATGGGGCGCGGCGCGGCGGCCGCCTTCTTCGTCACGGTGCGGGCCGGGGCGGCGGCTGCCTTGCGGGGCTTCTTGGCAGCGGCCTTCGTGGCGGGGGCGGCGCTGACGTGGAGGGCGACACCCTCCTCGTCCAGGACCTGGTTCAGGCTGCGCAGGACCCGCTTCCACTGGTCCACCGGGATGCGGCCGGCCTCGAAGGCCCGGCGCACATCGTCACCGTTGATGTGACCCTGCTCGCGGCCGCGCTCGACGAGCGCGACGAGGGCCTCCGATTCGGCGATCTCCGGAGGGAACGTACGGGACGGGCTGAGCGACACAAGGAGCCTCTCGTTGCGAACAGATAGGGGGTGGGCGGGAATCATCGCGCGGACTCGGGAAACAGTCCCCAGGGGGGCTGTATTCCGGGGCCGCGCGAGGACACCTGTCGGTTCATCGCCTGCCCGAGTCGATTCGTTACGCGCTGAATTGAGTGACCTGCGCCACGCTGTGTCCGGGCAACCGATCCCGCGCGGTCGCGTCCGCGCCGGACCGGTGCCGGATTCGCCTCGTACGCACGCCCCCGCATCAGCCCGGTTTGCGGGCCTCGATGAGGAACCGGGCGGTGTGCGCGACGAACGGGCCGTCGCGCTCGATCCGTTCGTGGAGCTCGCGCAGCCGGTCCCGGTACCGCCCGACCGTGAAGCCCGGCACCATCCAGATCACCTTCCTCAAGAAGTAGATCACGGCTCCGATGTCGTGGAACTCCGTACGCAGCCGCTCGGAGCGCAGGTCGACCACCTCCAGGCCCGCCTTCCCGGCGTCGGCCGCGGCGTCGTCGGGGTGCCGGGAGCGCCGGACCTCCTCCGGCTGCGGGCCGAGGAAGTACTCGACGAGCTCGAAGACGCTCGCCGGGCCGACCTGCTGCGAGAAGTACGTGCCGCCCGGGGTCAGCACCCGGGCGATCTCCTCCCACCAGATGGTCACCGGGTGCCGGCTGGCCACCAGCTCGAAGGCGTTGTCGCCGAAGGGCAGCGGCGGCTCGTCGGCGTCGGCGACCACCACGGCGCCCAGCGGGTGCAGCAGCCGGGTCGCCTTCTCGATGTTCGGCGGCCAGGACTCGGTGGCCGCCGTCAGCGGCGGCAGCGGGCCGGCCCCCGCCAGGACCTCGCCGCCGCCGGTCTGGACGTCCAGCGCGGAGCGGACCCGGGCCAGGCGCTCGCCCAGCAGCCGCTGGTACCCCCAGGAGGGGCGCTGCTCGGTGGCCCGGCCGTCGAGCCAGGAGAAGTCCCAGCCGTCCACCGAGACGGATTCCGCCTCGGCGACGAGATGGTCGAAAGTGCGCGTCATGTCTCGATCGTCCCAGCCCGGGCGCCGGTCATCCACCGGATAACCGGGCCGGACGGGTCGACTACAGTGGGAGCAGGGCCGTGACTGGCGTTCGGGTGGATCACCACCGGGGAGCGGCCCGGCGTACGCACCTCCCCGTACGCCGTCTGCCGCGCGCCTGGGCGATCCGCGATCCGTGATCCGCAGCGACGTTCAGGAGACCCCGTGACGACTGCCCCCACCGCCACCGGCACCGCCCAGCTCATGGACGGCACCGCCCTCGCCCGCCGCATCTCCGAGGAGACCGCCTCCCTCGCGGCGAAGATCACCGAGCGCACCGGCACCGCGCCCTGCCTGGCCACCGTCCTGGTCGGCGAGGACCCCGCATCCGTCACGTACGTGCGCATGAAGCAGAACCGTTGCGCCAAGGCCGGCATCACCTCCCGCCACGTGGCCCTGCCGGCCGGGACCACCACGGAGGAGCTCGTCGCCACGATCACGGCCCTCTCCGAGGACCCCGAGATCAGCGGCATCCTGCTCCAGCACCCGGTCCCGCACCACATCGACGAGCGGGCCGCCTTCGAGGCCATCGCCCCCGGCAAGGACGTCGACGGGGTCACCATGCACTCCTTCGCCGCCATGGGCTTCGGCCTGCCCGGCTTCGTCTCCTGCACCCCCGGCGGCATCATGCGCCTGCTCGCCGCGTACGAGGTGGACCTCACCGGCAAGCACGCCGTGGTGGTCGGCCGCAGTGCGATCCTGGGCAAGCCCGCCGGGATGCTGCTGCTGGAGCAGAACGCCACCGTCACCTACTGCCACTCCCGCACCAAGGACCTCTCCTCGATCGTCCGCCAGGCGGACGTGCTGGTCGCCGCCGTCGGGAAGGCCGAGTTCATCCGGGGCGAGGACATCAAGGAGGGCGCCGTCGTCCTGGACGCCGGCTACAACGAGGGCAACGTCGGCGACGTCCACTTCGAGTCGGCCGCGGCCCGCGCCTCGCTGATCACCCCGGTGCCCGGCGGCGTCGGCCCGATGACCATCGCGGTCCTGCTGGAGCAGACCGTCCACGCCGCGGCCGCCCAGGCCGGCCTGGACCTCGCGGACCTCTGACCCCTCCGCGTACGGCGAGCGTCCGGACCCGTACGGCGAGCGCCCCGGAGCCTAAGGCCCGGGGCGCCCGCCGCTTCCCGGGTCCGCTGCGAGGGTCCCCCGGCGGGCGGCCGCCACGACGGGGGAGGTGCGGAACGCGCGCGCGAGGGCGGCCAGCGGCCGGCTGCCCAGCGGGTCCGCGGCGGCCGGATCGGCCGGACCCACCCCGGCCCCGCCCGCCCGCTCGGCGGCCGCCCGGCCCCGGCAGGCGGCGGCGAGCATCGCCGCGTCCGCCACCACCGCCGCCTCGGCCGCGTCCAGCCCCTGGAGCCGCGCCGCCCCCAGAGCCGCCCGGCGCACGGCCGGATCGCACCAGCTGGCCAGGGCCAGCAGCCCGTCGGCGATCACCGACTCGCGGTGCACCAGCCGGATCCCCGGCGGAGACCACCAGGTCAGCGGCACCGTCGTCACACTGCGGGACGCGAACCCGCGCAGCGCCTTCCACAGCGGCCGCAGCCGCCGGTACTGGCTCAGGTCCCGCCAGACCGGGGACCCGCCGACCACCGGCACCACGAACCCGCACCCCACCATCAGCGCCGCCGCCGACGCCAGCGGCGGGGCCACGTACGTGGACAGGCCGTCCCAGTCGCGGCCCGCCCAGCGGGCACCGACGGCCGCCCACTTCGCGACGAGGTACCCGAGGTCCAGCACCCCGCCGAGCATGATCAGTGCCAGCCCCGTGCGCAGCGGCCGCAGCGCCGGGTCCACGCGCAGCATCCACTTCAGCGACAGCACGCTCAGCGCGGTGCTGCCGACCGTGTGCGCCAGCAGGTAGCAGACGATCATCTCGCGCAGCCAGGGCGTGTTCGCGTAGTACGTGTCCAGGTCCCGCAGCCGCTCCACCGGCGCGTCCCCGACCGCGAACAGCACCGCGATCGCCGCGGTCACCGCGGCGAAGGCCCCCACCGTCAGCAGGGTCGCCCGCCGCAGGCTCGCCGCCGGACCCCCCGACCAGTGCAGGATCAGCACCACCGAGGCCCCCGAGAAGGCGGTCAGGACGCCGTACACGAGCGGGGCGGCGAAGTTGGCGACGCCGGTGATCTCGTTGACCGCCGCCAGCGAGGGCGGCGCCGCCAGGAACGTCAGCAGGCAGCCCACCCCCAGCAGCGCGCACACGGCCCGGATGATCGGCTGGTCCCAGCTCCGGCGCATGGCCGGTGCCTTGATCAGCAGGGCCAGCGCCATCACGGAGCCGGCCAGGTACAGGATCAGGCCGTACCTCACAGGGAGAGGCCGGCGGGCCCCGCGCCCCGGGCGCGGCCGTCGGCCCCGGCCCGGCGGCCGG
>NZ_JBEPFL010000066.1:0-16947 GCF_040301925.1 Streptomyces sp. NPDC000075 | reverse complement strand
TCGGAGAGGACGACGGCGGCCGAGTCGTACGGGTGGTCGAGGGCCGCGACCACGTAGCCGTGACTGGCCAGTTCCTCGGCCCAGGCGGTGTTCTGGGTGCGCACCCCGCCTGACCCGGGTGAGAACAGCACGACGGGGAGCCGCCCGCCCCCATCGGCCACCGGGGCGTTGAAGACCGCACGGCTGTGGGCCCGCGGCACACCGTCGATCAGGAAGCCCGGCAGCCCCACCCCGCGGGCGAGCGCCTCGGAGACGGTGCGCGCATCCCCCGCCGCCCGCGGCACACCGTCGGGGCTTCGGTGTAGAAGTATCTACCCTTGCCCTGGTTGCAGAGTCCGCAGGCAGGCACAAGATTCAAGGGTGTGAGCGCCAGGAGAGGATAGAGGTTCTTCGGGGCGTGGTGGTCGATCTGCTCCGGCTTGGCGACCCCGCAGATGGTGCATCCGTAGATCGCCGCCGCTTTCAGCGCGTCGCAGCTCACCGACGCTCTCCCCGTAGGTTTTAAGGTCAGGACGGCGGGCGGTGAGCTCGTCTCCGTGGCGTTCCAGCGCGTGGACGCACGAGGTTGGAACTTCCTGCAGCACGACGGGGGAGTGGGTTGCGACGACCGCCATGCCGTTGCGGTCGGCGAGCAGGTTGGACAGCGCGTTCGTCAAGGCGGCGAGCAAGGGAGGGTGCAGGTGTGTTTCCGGTTCGTCGATCAGGACCAGGGGCGCGCTCGCTGACCACTTCGATCTGCCGGGTCACCATCGACAACACCACCTTGTGACCAGAACTCAGGTTCTCAAAGACCTTGCCCATCTCCCGTTCGAGTGTGGAAGGGCGGCCTTCCCTGATCATGGCGTCGATCACGTCTATGTCCCCGTCCCGAGGAAGCCGCTCGCGCCGTAGCTGAGGGTCTCGATGGCCTTACGCCAGCGGAGGCCTCGGGCCCCGACCCGTGCAATGGCGAAGCTGCGGACGAACTCATCCTTCAGCTCTTCGTCGGACTTGAGGCGGCCGTGGCGCTGGTGGCGGAGGCGGATGAAGTGTCACGGAATTCCCGCATCCTCTGCGAAGGCGTACGAGTGGTGGTCGAAGGGGCTGAATCCGATGACCACGCAGCTGGCGAAGCGGCCGGCGTCGCCCGCGGGATCTGGGTCATCCTCGACGTCGAGCTGTACGTTCGCTGCTGCTGACGCCATGGCGTGGAGCAGGCTTGACTTCCCGACCCCGTTGCGGCCGATCAGCGCGTGCAGGTTGGTCGGCGGCAGGCTTCCCGGCGTCGACTCGAAGTTCAGCCTGGGAGCAGGGAGCAACCCCTTCTGCTCTGGTGTATACGACCACTTGAAGGGCACGATACGGGCGCGGACCCCGAGGGCAACCTGCCGGGTGCGCACCAAGGCCCCGTAGCTCCGCCCGCGAAGCAGAGATGAGGAGAACACATCAAGGTCGATCGTCGCCTGATCCGGTAGCCCAGCGTAGGCCGCGTCCTTCAACGCGAGGAGGATCTCGTTGGCCATGGATCTGCTCAGGCGGAGTCGCAGGACCTTGTAGTACTCGTCCTCCATCCCCAGGCTGAAGTAGCCGGCACCGAGCGACTCGAAGCGATCCGGAAGTCGATCTGCTGTGCGATTCCATCCGGAGCTCGTCATGTCAGCGTGCCCGATGCGAAGGAAGCCGACCTTGACCACGGAGGCGTCCTGAAGGCGCACCAGGAGATTGAAGACGGTCACAAACCCGTGGTCGTCCCAGCTGTCCTTCACCAGGTAGGCACCATGTGCCTGTGGGACCGTGGCTTGCCACTCCAGCACCTGGAACTCCAACGCAACTCCCCTGTGTGGTCGACGACCGTTCTGGCCGCCCTGCAGTGCGCGAGCATGCCAAAAGGCGTGCACCCGCGGCGTGTCCACAGAGAAGTTGAAACAGGACCTGGTTCTCAAGCAGCAATCCCATCGAAGTCGCTGCTGAGCGGCGCATCAGGCAACTGAAAGCGCCCGGCGTGGCGGGCCGGAACGCCTCAGTTCGCCCCGCCCTCCCCTCCTGAACGGCGCCGATACTCCTGGTATCGACGCCGATTCGCCTCCAGCGTGGCGTCAACTGCCCTTTTCAACGGGCTGCCTCCGCTGGCCCGCTCCTCCTGGAGAGCTTCCGAGATCTGCGCCTCGCGGCGCCCTTGCGCTCGCAGCGGCTTCGCGTCGGGGTCCAGGGGCTGCCCAGCCGCCGCCGGGGGCTCCTCGTCCCGTTGCCGCGCTCGGGCCGCGGACCACCACCGGGGGGCGAACTGCGGAGCATCGCGGGCACCGGGCGCGAAGCGCCGGACCGTTCCCTCGTTCTCCATCTTCTCCAGCATCGCCCGAAGGGCGGCCGTCGAGGTCCGCGGTGCGTCTCCCCGCAACGCGCACCGGTTCGCGTCAATCGCCAGCAGGATCCGGTCCTCCCCCTCCGGGCCCGGCAGCAGATCCATTACCTCCAGGATCTCTTCCGCGCTCGGCTGATGGGCGTCCTCCTGGCCCAGCCTGCGCCGTCTCACCGTCGCCGCCCGGCGTGGTCGGAGGCGGCCAGCACCTCCAGTTCGGCCTCCAGCGGCCTGCTGCGCAGCCGCCCGCTTCCGTCCCGCCGCTTCGCCATGCGACCACCTTAACTAGGGCTTCCAGGCACGGATCTCCAGGCCGACGATCGGCGTACCGGGCTCGATGTTGTCGGTGTCGACGAGCCACTTCTGCACGGCGGCCGCGACATCCCCGCCGGCAGCGTCGACCATAGCCCTGAAAGCGACGCCGTCGAAGCCTTCTTCGCCCGAGCCCGGGCCGCCCCGGTTGTCGGCGTAGGCCCGTTCCTCCGTGCCGTCGCGGCGCTGGACGACGTTGCGCCGGACGCCCGGGGAGTCGGCGCGGCGGCCGGCGTCGTGCTTAAACGCACCCTTGCGGGCCCGGACGGTGAAGCCGATCATCCCGCCGTTGGCGGCCGCCTCGTCAACCACAGGCCGCAACCGGCCTGCGCCGGAGGCGATGTGTTGCTTGCCGGCCTTGGCCAGGGAGGAGGACCAGGCTCTGACCGGCTTCCCGTCGGGGCCGATGACCGCCTTGCCCTTGGAGTCCTTGACCGTCCGCTCCCCCCCCCGCACCCGCGCCTTCCCGCGTACACGGGCCTTGTAGCCCTCGCGGGTCAGGCGCGGTTGAACGTGCCCGGCGGCCAGGGCCTTCAGGCTCGCGATGTGTTGGAAGACTCTCAGCATGAGCAGGAACCAGTGGCTTGGCGACGCTCATGATGGACATGCGTCGGGCAGGGCCAGGAGACCCCGTCGCCCACTGCCCCTAATCCGTGCTTAAGGACAGGCTGGCCGACCGGAAGGCGGCCGGGCTGTTCCAGCACCAGGTCCGTGACATCTGCGTCCACCCAGGCCTGCGAGGCCTTCCCGTAGATCGCTGGATGGTCCTGGTGCTCGCCATGTTTGTGCTGTGCGGGCTCCGGGCGTACGCCTTGTTCCTACCCGGCCTGGCGCCTCAGTGGAGAACGGCGGCACCCGGTGCCTCGCAGTACAACCATGGCGACGTGATGGGTGTTGGCGCCTGTGGGCGCCGGGCGAAAGGCCTTCACTGCCCCAGGCCTTTGAGTCACTCGTTGGTGTTGGTGGTGCGAGCCCGCGCCACGGTGACCTCTCGTTACGCCCGAGCCCACCTGAGCTCCCGCATAGACCGAGGCCCGTGGAGTGAGCTGGTGCCACGAACGGCTACTGAGGTGGCGGACCGGCCCTCACGCCGAGTCCTGGGATTAGGTCGCTGCGTGGCCCGCATGCGCTCGCAACCAGCGCAAACACCGAAAACAGGGAGGGAAGAACCTTGATCTACTGCGGCATCGACTGGGCGGAGAAGACACACGACGTCGCCCTGGTCGACGACAGCGGCCAGCTACTGGCCAAGCGGCACATCACCGACGACGCGGTCGGCTACAAGATCCTGCTGGACTTGCTCGCCGAGTACGGCGACACCGAAGACAGCCCGATCCCGGTCGCGATCGAAACCTCCCGCGGCCTGCTCGTCACCGTGCTGAGGACCGGCCAGCGGCAGGTGTTCGCGATCAACCCGATGGCCGCCGCCCGCTGTCGCGACCGGCACTCCGTCTCCCGCAAGAAGTCCGATCCCGGCGACGCCCTGGTCCTGGCCAACGTGCTGCGCACGGACATGCACGCCCACCGGCCACTTCCCCATGACAGCGACCTGGCCCGAGCCGTCCTCGCCCGCGCACAGCAGGACGCAACCTGGAACCGCCAGCAGATCTCCAACCAGCTCCGATCCCTGCTGCGCGAGTACTACCCGGCAGCCCTCGCGGCCGTCGAAGCCTGGAAGAACGGGCTCTGCCGGCCTGAGGCCCACGAGATCCTCAAACTGGCCCCGACACCCGCCAAGGCCGCTCGGCTGACCCGCACGCAGTTACAGGCCGCGCTCAAGTGAGCCGGTCGTCAGCGAGGCATCACAGCCGACGCCGAGCTGCTCCGCGAGGTCTTCCGGGCCGAGTGGGTACAGCAGCCGCCACTGGTCGAGAACGCGCTTGGCAAGCAGATGCTCGCCCTCCTGGTTCAGCTGGAGGCCGCCTGCACCGCCGCCAACAACCTCGTCGAGGCGGTCGAAGAGGCTTTCCCGCAGCACCCGGACGCTGAGATCATCCTCAGCTTCCCCGTCGGCACCCAGCTCGGCGCCCGGGTGCTTGCCGAAATCGGCGACGACCGACAGCGGTTCGCCGATGCCCGTGGCCTGAAGGCATACGCAGGCGCCTCACCCAGCACCCGGGCGTCCGGCAAGAAGTCCAGCATCACCCGCCGCTGGGTGAAGAACGACCGCCTCAACCACGCCGGCTACCTCTGGGTCTTCTCCGCGATCACCGCCTCACCTGGCGCCAAGGCCCACTACCGGCGACGACGCGACAACCACGCCGCCGCCCAGCGAAACCTGTTCAACCGCATGATCGGCCAGCTCTATCACCGCCTCCAGCAGGACCAGCGATATGACGAGTCGCTTGCCTTCCCGGCCCCGCCCGACGAGGTGGGCGCAGCAGCCGCTTGACCAGAGCACCTACCGCTCAGATACCCGCACCCAGGGAGCAAAGCGCTGATCAGGGCCTACATCCTCGCGCCAGTACCGCAGGACCGTTTCTT
Organism: Streptomyces sp. NPDC000075; assembly: GCF_040301925.1. NCBI lineage: Bacteria > Bacillati > Actinomycetota > Actinomycetes > Kitasatosporales > Streptomycetaceae > Streptomyces > Streptomyces sp. NPDC000075. The sequence goes on along the minus strand of NZ_JBEPFL010000066.1, from coordinate 11,813 downwards.
GGACGATGTCGAGCCGCCCTGCGGCGATGAGGCACGAGACCTGCTCCGGCCCGCCGGCGTCGGCCTCGAAGGCGACCACGACGGGCGGCGTCTCGCCGAGCTGACGGGTGACCTTCAGGAGCTCGTCGGACGACGGGGCCCGGAAGACCGGATCGTGAAAGCCGGAGGGGCAGCTGACGAACATCGGATCGCCGAAGATCAATTCCAGGCCGTGGTGGTAGGTCAGGTCGTGGTCGGCGGCAAGCTTGAGTTGTCCGCGGTCCCAGGAGACGACGTCCCAGTCCCACCAGGAGCCTCCGGGAAGCTGGATCGCAGCACGCGCTCCCTCTGCATCCACCAGCGACCTCCTCGTTCCGTTCGAACAGATCGACAGGCTACACAGCGTCGGCGAGCGAGCGGCTTGACGAGTTGGGACCCTGAGGTGTCTACCTCGCCCCGTCGCTCCAGCAGGGCCTGACGACCTGGACGGTCTACCGCGTCGACGGCGAGGCCGGCGCCGACGCGGTCCAGGCGGAGCTGTTCCACGCGGGCGCTCAGGCCGCGGAGTGGCTGCGGCCCTTGTTGAACCGGCCACACGGCGTCCTGCGGTGCGAGAACATCGTCCTGTTGGGCGAGGCGCCCGGCGCTCGGCACCGTGACTGGGTGCTGAAACACCTCTACGGCCCGGTCGGGGTGATGTTCGGCAAGTTCTACGCGGGAGAAGAGGAAGTCACGGCGGCCGGCCACCGGATCCCGGCCGCCCCCGCCTCGTTCCTCCCCGTGAGGGCCGCCGTACGCCGCCGCGACCCACGCTTCCTCACCGCGACCCCCGACCTGGCCGCCGCGCTCGCCGCGGCCGACGACGACGGCCGCGACGTGTTCGAGCACATCCCCACCGAATGGAAGGACATCCGCACATGGGCCAGGCACCTGCTCCCCCCCGGCGAAGCCGTCGCCCTCCTCACCAGACACACTGGCGAACCCACCGCGATCCAGCTCCTGAGCGACCGGCGCGGCTCCCGAGTCTGGAAACTCCAGGGCCCCCAGGGCGCCACCGCGCTGAAGGCCAACAACCCCGACGGCAAGACCGCCCGCGACAAGGCCGCCGAGATGGTCCAGGAGGACGACCACCTCCGCCACCTCACCGCCGCCGGCGCCCTCAGCCCCGACTACCGGATCGGCGCCGGCACCTGGGACGGCGGCCGGTGGCTAGCCGTCAACTGGATCGACGGCGCACCCCTGTGGCGGGCCCTCGCCCTCGCCCGCGGCCCGGAAGGAGACCGCGCCTCGGTCCGCCCCTGGCTCACCGGCTCGCCCGCACCTGGACAGAAGACCTCGCCCGCATGCACGCCGCCGGGTGGGCCCACGCCGACGTTCAACCCACCAACACCCTGGTCACCGGCGACGGCCGCGCGGCGGTCATCGACTACGCCCTCGCCTGCGGCCCCGACACCAACCGCCGCCGCGTCCCGTACCGGGGCGCCCTCACCCACACCACCGCCCCCGAACTCGCCACCGCGATCCTGTCCACCCCCGCCGACAGCCACGTCCAGGCGCAGCCGGCCGCCGACATCTGGAGCCTGGGCGCCTCCCTGTTCTGGTGCTGGACCGGCCACCGCCCCGTCCCCTACGACGACGACCTCGACCGCCTGGACAAGCTCGCCGTCATCGCCAAGGGCACCACCACCCCGCTGCGCGACGTCCGGCCCTGGCCGTTCCCCGCGTTCGAAAACACCATCACCGCGTGCCTGGCCCCCGACCCCGCCGACCGCCCTACCGCGAAGGAGCTGACCGCCGCATGGTGACCCTGCGCGCCCTGGACCTGGCCGACGCCCCCGCCCTCACCCGCGTCTACAGCGGCGCCTCCATCCGGCACACCACCGGCCAGCCCCTCACCCTCGACCAGGCCCACGAGAAGATCCGCGCAGCCCTGGCCCGAGCCGCCGAAACCCCGCAGGCACAGTGGAGCTGGGGCATCGTCACCGAGGACGAGCTGATCGGCCTGATCTCGCTACGGCGACGCACCCCGGTCATGGGCACCCTCAGCTACATCCTCCGGGACGACAGCTGGGGCCACGGCTACGCCACCCACGCCGCCAACCTCGTGGTCTCCGCCGCCTTCACCACCGTCGGCCTGACCCGGCTGGAGGCCATGCACCACCCCGACAACCCCGCGTCCGGCCGCGTCCTGCTCAAAGCCGGGTTCACCCACATCGGCACGTCCGACCGGGCCAGCGAAGACGGAACCACCGTGCCGTACGAGGCATACGCGCTGCAGAAGACGTAAGCAGCTCAGCACGCTCGTTCTCGTCTCCACACGCACCCCTTGGCACACCAGGAGGAACCAGTGTCATACCGGCATCTGCGCACCCCCGATGAGAAGCTCTCCGACGCGAAAAGGCTGCTGAGCCTCCCCCGAATCGTCGTGATCTGCGGCTCCACCCGCTTCATGGCCGAGATGAACGAGGCCGATCTGCGGGAGACCAAGGCCGGAAAGATCATCGTCAAACCGGGCATCGACATGAAGTCGCCGCACGAACTTTGGTCCGATCCTGTCGAGGCCGAGGCCCTGAAGGTTCGACTCGACGATCTGCACCGGGCGAAGATCCGGCTCGCTGACGAGGTGCTCGTAGTCGGCGACTACATCGGGGACAGCACCCGAGCCGAAATCGCCTACGCCCGGTCGCTGGGCAAACCCGTGCGGTTTACACACCCCGAAGTCGACCCTGACGCCTGACCGCCCGCCGTCTGACCGTCCCCCTGTGGCTTCGCCCACCGCCCACCGCCCACCCCCGCGCCCGCCGCAGGGATCCCCTTGGAATTGTCAGGCGGCCCGGTGCGTCCGGTGACGGTCTGGGGCTCCACCGGTCGGTCCAGGTCTGGAGGGCCTGGAGGTGGGGCTGGTTGGTCCTGTAGACCCCGCGTACGAGCGGGCCCACAGCGCCTCGGGCAGGGCTACGACCAGCCAGGCGGTGGGCCCGAGACCGGCGTGCGGACCGGTCCCCCCGAGGGTTTGACCGGCCATCGGGGCGCCGGTGGGGGCGGGATGCCACTCGTGCAGCAGTCCGCGGTGCTTCAGCTCGGCCCGCAGCCCCGGTGCGAGCGCGAGCGCGCGTCGGCCGGTGCGGTCCGGACTCCCGCCGCTCGTGCCGCCCGGCACGGATCCGAGCCTGAGCTGCGCGACGCTGTGCGCCCCCGTAGCCGGGCAAGTTGCTTCCGTTGTGCCTCTTTGGTCTCACCGCCGCAGTTGGCTCGGTGCCGGCGCGGCGGCGAGCAGCTGGTTCGTGAGGCTCGCGTGAGATTGCATCGGCTTCGCACGGAATCCCTGACCATGCAGTTCTGTCCTCTCTACGGCGTGGTGGGCTGCCGTGGGCTGCTGAGCGCGGTATCGGGCGTGCGTGCGGGGCTGCATTTCGACGATCTCTCGTGCGGCCCGCAGTCTGCTGGGGTGGTCGCCGATGAGTCTGGTCGTGATCACGATGGCGCGGATGACGGTGACGCCTTGGTCTTTGAGGTGCTGCTGGAGGGTGTCCATGTCGGTGCCTGCCGCGAGCAGGTCTCGGCATTCATCGATGTGGTCGGCGATCTGCCGCGCGTCCTCGGGGGACAGGCCGTGGATGGAGGCGAGGAGTTCTTGTGCGGTGGGACTGGGCATGGGGGGATCGTCTCAAGGGATCGCAGCCGTATCCCATGCAATTTCGCTGGTCTCATCCACTGCGCCCACTCGCTTTTGGCGAGGGTGGCGAGCTGCGCCTGGCCGGGTCGGTTGCGGCGTTCGCGTTGGTTGGCGAGCCATAACCCGGTGTGATGCTGCCTCCCTGGGGGAGGAGCTCGACGCGGCAGCCAAGCCCCAGCGGGTCCAAGGTCCGCCGCCCTTGCCGCCACCTCGCGACGGCGGGCGGTATCCGGCATGACGTTTCGCAGGGAGGTTTTCGTCACCTGCACCTGTGTCGGTGGGGGGTGTCGAGGATGTGGCGGATGATGGATGTGGCTTCTTTCGGGTGGTGGTCGAGCCAGTGGGTGAGGTGTTCGCGGACGGCCTCTTGGACGTAGGTGTTCGCTTCGGGGTTCCCGAGTCTGGTCCTGGTGCAGCCCTCGAAGAGGGGATGGGCGAGCGTTACGGAGACGACTGCGGTCAGACCGTCGTGAACGGCACTGATGGTGATGTCCTCGTCGTCCGCGGACAGCTGTCCCTGCTGGCGCGCGTATTCGTTGACCAGGCCTGTGAGCGCGGTACGGAACCCCTCTTCGTGGGTGCCGCCTTCGTGGGTGCGGGTGTTGTTCGCGAAGGAGTGGAGCTCCCCCGGAGACCAGGTGTCCCACTGCATGGCGACCTGCACGAGGATCGTCTTGTCCTCGTTCTCCGACTCGAAGGCGATGGCCGGGGAGTGGACGAGACTCGCGGGGTAGGGGTTGAGCCGGACGACGAAGGCCCGAAGGCCGTCCGTGTGGTGGTGGCGCACAGGCCGCTCCGGCCGCTCGTCGGTGAGCGAGACGGCCAGGCCACCATTGAGGAAGGCCAGCTCCTGGAAGCGTTCCGACAGCGTGGCGAACGAATACCGGGTGGTCTCGAAGACGTCGGCGTCGGGCAGGAACGCGATCGTCGTGCCGTGCTGGTCCGTCTCCTCGTTTTTCGTCAAGGCGGTGGTCGGGACGCCCTTCGCGTACTCCTGAGTCCAGCGGTGGCCATCGCGGTGGACCTCGACCGTGAGACGGCTCGACAGAGCGTTGACCACGCACAGGCCCAGGCCGCTGAGGCCACCGGCGACTCGGTAGCCGACGCGGGGCTCGGACTTGAAGGACAGCTCCGTCAGTTCGCGTTCGAGGGCCGATTTGCCGGTGGAATCGTCCATCTCGACGGGCAGCCCCCGCCCGTTGTCCGAGACGCGAATGCCGCCCTCGGCGGTAATGGTGACGTCGACGCTGTCGGCGTGGCCGGCAAGGTGCTCGTCGAGGGCGTGCCCGACGACCTCGTACACCATCTGGTGCAGGCCGCGTTCGCCGGCCGAGCCGATGTACATGCCGGGGCGCTTACGTATGGCCTCGTGGTCTTCGAGGACCTGGATATGGCTGGCGCTGTATTCGTACGCGTTCGAGGACTGACTGGAGTTGCTGGTCTCGGTCATGAGGCATCCCCCTTGGGCCGTTCCGGGCATGTTTGTGAGCAGGTGTCACCACACAGCTGTAGCCGCTTCCACGCCGCCGCCGGTGTAGGTTCATCGTAGGTGCCTGGAGGCAAACATGCAGGTCAGACCTCATATGGCAAGGCCCCAGGTGGTTGCGCAGGCGTCTTCACCGAGACCGCCGTTACGGCGGGCGACTGATGGGACCGGAGCAGCGCGAAGGCCCCGTCAGAGGCTGGGGAAGGGCATTCTCGGCTGGGTCTGAGGTGCCTTTCCCACGAATCTTCCGGCAGGGGCGCGACTCGACACTTTGCCCAGTTGATTCTGAGTTTCGCGGGGGCGGCGAGCTGGTCGGCAGTGAGCTTGTCTCGCCGGCTCTTGGTGTTCGAGACCCACACGCCGAGCTTCACATCACCGGCTCCGCCTCGCCCTCGACCGCGATCTCCTCGCCGTGGGTACGCCGCCGCGAGGGCGTCGGTGAGGGCTTCGGAGCCCTGCGGTGCCCTGGTGGTGCTGGGGGTGGTGATCGTGGTGGTGGGGGCTGCGGAGCCGATGGGTGGTCCGGCTGTGGCTCGGCTGTCGCGTCGGGGGTGTACCGCGATTCAGGTCACTCTGATGAAGCCCAGCGCACGGCGGTTCCGTACGCGATGAACCGCGGAGTGCCGAAGTCGTTGCCGATCCCTCTTGACCCTTGTGGATCGGTGCATATCGCCATGCCCAGTACGCCGTCGGCGCCGAGTCCTCGTGCGTATTCCTGCATGCTGACCACGGCTTCCATCGCGCTTGGCATCGGGGCGCCGACGGCCACACCGACGACGCTGTGCGGATGGGGCGGCGCGTCGAGGGTGACGGTGTAGAAGCCGCCGCTGACGTTGTGGGCGTCCTGCTCTATGTCAGCGCGAACCTGCAGCCGCTGCCTGTACTTCTGCATGTCTTTCGTTTCTTTTCGAGCCATGGCGGCATTCTCTCGCAGGCGCGGACAGGCTTCCGTATCGGACATGGCGTCGGCCGGGGGCGGGCATCTCGGCACGCCTGACGTACAACGCCTCGAACGGCAAGAACTGCGTCGCGACCATCCGCAACAACCCGGGTGCGGCCGTGGACATGGCCCTCTGGATCGAAGTTCCCGAAACCTGGGAGCGGGGCGAGGACTACGGCCGGTACACGTCGTACCCAGGCCCGGCCTACGTGTACGGCACGGGCCACTGCGTCGACTGGGGCGGGGGCATCAGCAACGTGCACGTGCAGGTGTACAACTCCAACTGTGGCGCGCGCAAGGAGCACCGGGTCACCGGGGTCCGCTGACCTGAGCTCCGCCTGACCGCGACGTTCTCCGCCGTAGTGCCGTAATGCGGTCGTTGGGGGCAGGACTTACGACCCGACGACCGCACGGGAACCGCCGTGGTCCGGCTCGCCCCGGCAGGCTCGCCGAGTTCTGCCGGGGCGAGACCGCGCCGAATGGGCCGGCGGCTCGCGCCCCCTGTGGGACCTGCTCCGCGAGCTTCCGCCGGCCGGCCGCCGAGAGGCTTCCCTGAGCGCTTGGTCCCGCGTGCCCGGGCCGCGAGGCGGGGTCGGGCACGGGGTGGGTTCGCCACCATGACCGCATTCCCCACGACCGAGGTCGCACCCGCCTGCGTCCCGGGGGATCCGATCCCGGCCGGTGCCCAGGACGAGGTCCTGCGCGAGATCCACGAAATCGCACCCACCCGTCGCACGAGCTCGTCAGCCGGCTTGCAGAGCGGGGAGGAGCCTGCTTCGCAGGAGCTGTGCGGCCGGGGAGTTCTGACCTCGGCGGGTGATGATTCCGAGCCGGGCTTGCGTGGCCGCGTTGACGAGCGGGACGGTCCGTAGGCCGGTGCCTTCGATGGAGGACGAGCTGAGGATGGCGATGCCGGCACCGCGCTCGACGAGGCGGAGCAGGGCGACGGGAGAGCTGGCGTCGATGTCCACGCGTGGGTGAAGGCCGATCCTGTGGCAGGAGTCCTCGTAGGCGGCGCGGATACCGGTACCCGGGGAGAGGCAGAGGATCTTCTCGCCCTGTAGGTCACCGAGGTGGAGGTCCGGCCGGTCGAGGCGATGCCCGGCAGGGACGGCTGCGGTGATCGGCTCGTCGATGACGACGGTCGCCTCCAGACCGGGGGTGACGCTGCCCGCGTAGCCGATCAGGGCGAGGTCGAGAGAGCCGGCGAGGACCTGGGCCTGGAGGTCGTCGGAGTGACCCTCGTGGAGGCTGACCTCGATGCCGGGGTGGGTGTGGCCGAGGTCGGCGACGGTGTCGAGGAAGGGCGGGATCGAGCAGCCCATGATCATGCCGAGACGGACCCGGCCACGGATGGCGTCGGCGAACTCGGCGGCGGTGTGCCTGATGGCTTCAAAGGTGTCGAGGGCCGTCTTCGCGAGGGGGAGTACGGCTTCACCGGCCGGGGTGAGGCGGATGCGACGGCCGGAGCGGTCGATCAGCTGTTGGCCCAGTTCCGACTCCAGCTTGGCCACTTGGGTGCTGATGCCGGACTGGCTGACGTGCAGACGATGGGCGGCAGCGGTGAAGGTGCCTTCCTCCATGATCGCGGCGAAGTAGCGCAGCTGATGCATCTCCATATCCAGTAATGATAGCGACCATCTGATCCATCTGTTGGACAGATAGATCGGATGGCTGGAGGATTGGGGGCATGACGACGACGAAGGCTGCGCGAGAGCTTGCCGAGACCTACTTCACCGCCTGGGAGGCGGGCGACTTCGACACCTTGAGGGGGCTGCTGGCCGAGGACGTCGACTTCGTCGGAGCGCTCGGAACGGCGTCGGGCGTGGAGGAGGCTCTCGCCGGACTGAAGGGCCTCGGCCAGGTGCTGGAGAAGATCGACGTGCAGGTGCGGGTCGCGGAAGGCGATGAAGTGATCACCTGGTTCGACCTGCACACGAAGGTCGCGGCGGCCACCCCGACGGTGAACTGGATGCACGTGGACGGCGGGAAGATCACCCGGATCCGGGTGACGTTCGACCCCCGCGCACTGCTGGCGGGGTTCGAGAAGCAGGGCTGAGCGGGAAAACCCGGCTGATCAGGACCCGATAGGCACCCCGGGGCCATCCCGGCCCCGGGGTCTCGTGCACTCCCGCTGAGGTACCGTCCGCGCCCGACTCCACGGGAGCGCGAGCGCACTCGTTCAGCACGCACACGTATGAGAGGGTGCCTTGTTAGTGTCAACTGTTATGGAATTAAGGCAACTTGAGTATTTCGTAGCAGTATCGGAAGAGGCCAGTTTCACCAAGGTGGCAGCTCGCCTCTTCGTGGCCCAGCCCGGAGTCAGCGCGCAGATCAGACGCCTGGAATACGAACTCGGCCAGCAGCTGCTCGACCGCTCGGGGCGCACGGTGCGGCTCACGGAGGTGGGAACGGCGGTACTGGGCTTCGCGCGGCGGGCGCTCGACGACGTCGCCGCCATGAGGCTGGTCGACGACTTCACCGGGCTCATGCGGTGTGAGTGGGTGGGGTGGTGGCAGCGGTTGGGCGTCAGCCGGTGTGCGGGGGGTTGGCCGTGTTGAGGGCCTTGTGTGGCTCGGGGTTTCCGTGCGTCGTCTTGGGCTGGTGATTTTGGCTGCCACTGCGTGACCAGGCTGCTGCCATGAGGTGGCTAGCACGGTCGTGTGTGGCTGTCACGGGTTTGCCCATTCCAGTGTTCGTGGCTTTGGCCGCGGGGTGTGCTGGTGGGTATGGGTGACGAAGGCCGGTTGGCGCGGGGTGTGGTGGTGCGTCGGCTGTTGGCGGTCGACCAGGGGCCTGGGTCGGTGTCGTCGCTGCATGTGCGGGTGATGGCCGAGGCGGCGGGTGTGACGGTCCGGACGGTGTGGCGGTGGTTGTCCGAGGCGCGTGAGGGCCGGCTGGAGCCGGTGCCGCGGCAGGACGGTTTCACGCTGGATGACGGGCAGTGGCAGGTTCTGGCGGAGGTGGGCGGGAACGTCGCGGCGTTGCACCGGCGGCTGACGGCCGATGGTTCGCCCCCGGGGAGTGTGCCGTCTCTGGGAACGCTGCATCGTGTGGTGCGCCGTGATCTGCAGGCGGGGCGGGTGCTGGAGGTGGCGAGGCCGTCCCGGAATCGGGTCGAAGCCGGTCGCTACGACCGGGTCCTGGCCGAGCTGAAGCTGGAGCGGGCGGCTGAGGGTTTGCCGGTGGTCGACGCGGAACCCGCGCCCTTGCCAGTGCCTGGAAGGGTCGGCGAGGAGGATGCGGCGCCGTGGCGGGGTGGGGTGCGGTTGTTTGTGCCGGGTGCCCGGGTGGTGTCGGCGGCCGGCGTTGCTGCAGTGGTGGAGGCGGTGGGGCATACGGTGGCGGCGCGTGGGATTGGGTGTGTGTTCGGGGATCCGGGGGTGGGGAAGACGGTGGCGGTGCAGCAGGCACTGCATCTGCTTCCTGATCGGGTTCCGGTGTGGCGGGCGGTGGTGGCTGTGAAGCCGGGGCTGCCGCAGATGCGTGCGTCGTTGCTGGAGGCGTTGGGGCTGGCCGCGGGGGTCTTTGTCGCATCGTGCGCAGTTGGCGGACCGTGCCCTGGGGGAGGCGCTGCGCCGGCCTGGGGTGCTGTTCCTCGACGACGCGCAACGCCTGTCCCCGCCGTTGCTGGACTACCTGCGTCTGCTGTGGGATGAGCCGGGGACCGCGGCGGCGCTGCTGCTGTTTGGGGCGGGTGCGGAGCGGGTGATCGCGCGGGCGCCGGCGTTGCGGTCGCGGGTGCTGACCTGGCACCAGGTCCCCGGCCTGGGCCAGGAGCGGCTCGCGGAGACGCTGGCGATGTTCCATGACGTGTGGGAGGGAGCCGATCCGGTGGATGTGGGATGGGCGGACGCGACGGTGGCGCGCGGCAACTTCCGTACCTGGGCGAGGATCACTTCGCATGTCTACGCGCTGTCGAAGCGCTGCCGGGACGTGCGGGTGGACCGTGTGCTGATGCAGGCCTGTGCTCGGTTGGGGCCTTACCCGTAGCGCCCGGCGGGGCGGGATCGGGAGAAGGAGGCCAAGACCGACGGCAGAGGGCGGTTCCGTGATCAGCTCATCCGAGGCGGGGGCACCGCTGGAGGTGTCCAAATCGGTGCCCGAGCTCCAGGGTCCGGCGCTCGCGGCGTTGAGTGGCCCTGCTGTGCAGCGGTTGTTGCGGTTGCGGTTGCGGGCTCAGGGTCGGCTGTCGCGGGGGCATGTGCGTCTTGTGGGGGAGTGTCTGGGGGTGTCAGAGCGGACGGTGCGGCGGTGGCTCGCGCAGGCCGAAGCCGATCCAGATGCGGGGGGTGTTCCGGGTGCCCGGCCGGTGTCCCGGTTCAAGGTGATGCCAGAGGTACGGGTGCTGCTGGTCGTCGTACTGCTCCTGGGGCGTGATGGGTTGGCTCACTGAATTTGCGCAGAGTCTGGGCCTTGCTGGGTGTCTGACCTGCGGTTGGTTAGCCCGTGTACGCTCGCGCAGGGTGGTTGGGTACTGCGCAGTTTCGCTGACCCTCGACTGTTGTCAGTTTTTGCCTCCGGATCGTGGTGGGGGCTGGGGTTCCCAAGTCAATCCGTGTCTGAGAATGAAGCACGGCGTGTCATGGATGAAGCCCTGGCTGATGGGGCCTTCGGGCCCGGGGGCCAGGGTGATGCCGCCAATGCTCGGATTCCTCGGGTGGAGGAGGATGTGTTCATGGAGGATTCAGCGCGTTTCCGGGTGCTTTCTGCTGGCGAGGCTGACCGGGTCTTCGAGGGCTTGTCTGCGGGTGGGGCGAGGGTTGTGGAAGTGGACACGAAGGGGGCCAGGGACGGGGAGTCGATCGTGCGCGCCTTCAGCGAGCTGATCGAGATGGATCCTCCGTTGTCGGGGCGGTGGCATCCGGATGCGTTCTCCGACTCTCTCTTTGGAGGCCTTCACAATCTGGAGGAGAGTCATGTTGTTGTTGTGCTGTGTGGGGGGTTTTGGGTGAAGGAACGGTTCGGCGCGGTGGCCGATACCTTGGAGATCTTGGGAGAGGTTGGGGACACGCTGGCGGAGAAACGGTTCACTGGTGGTGTTCCGACTGAGTTGGTCCTCTTTGTTGTCGTTGAGACGGACTGGGTTGAGAGTCTGCAATGAGTGAGTTTCCTGAGAACCCGTGGACCCCGGCGCATCAAGCGGTCGAGTCAGGTGACCACGCGGAGCTGACCCGCCTCCTCGACGCGGGCGCGAACCCCGAAGAGGTCTGCTGCGGGTTGACACTGCTGCTTCACGCGATTGATGTGGAGGGGGACGGTGCACTCCAGTCCGATGGGCCGCTCGACTCCGCGCTCACAGCGATCGTGCTGGCCTATGGGGCCGACCCGACCGCGACGCCTGATGGTAAGACTCCGCGGGAGTTGGCAGCCTCGTACAACCACGAGATGGCGGTCAGGCTCCTGGATCAGCACACGGCAACCCTGGAGGCTCCTGCTGCCGGCCCGCGGAGCGGGCTGTTGTCCTGGAGGCGGAGCCGGAAGGACTGAGGGTGGGAGCGAAACGGACACCTAACGGGCCGTAGGCCCGGACTCTGTGAAACGGGGTCACCTCCCGTGTGAAGCACGGGAGGTCGGGAGCCTGCGGAGCAGGCCCCCACTCTGGTGGAGCGCAGCGGAACCAGAGCCAGTCCGGAGCGAAGCGCAGGACTGCCGGCCCGAAGGGCCGGCCCATGCTCGGAGCGAAGCGGAGAGCCGGGCCCGAAGGGCCCCGGCCGAGCGCAGCGAGGCCA
>NZ_JBEPFL010000065.1:0-18550 GCF_040301925.1 Streptomyces sp. NPDC000075 | reverse complement strand
GCGGTCAGCTTGCCCTTCGCGTGCTGCGCCTCGGTCGCCCGGTCGCTGGGGCCGCGCCGGGCCTCCTCGCGCAGGGAGTGCAGCTCGGCCACGCGCCCGCGGGCGTCCGTCGGCTCGCTCGGAGTCTGGTCCACAACGGTCATGTACCGACCTTACGAAGCCGGACCCGCAAAACCCTCCGTTGGTTCTACACAGTCTCCGGCGCCTCCTGCTGTGCGGGCCGGACAGAACCACCGATGCATGCATGGACTCCCCCAGTGGGGACCTTCGGCCTTTGTGGAGGTTCCACAAAACCACACCCGAACGGGGGATGTAGTTGAAATTTGAACGGAATGGCTCTAGCGTTGCTCTTGTTGAACTTTGAACCAACCCGAGACTCCCCCGGAGGACGTCATGGCTCTCTTCTCCCGCCGCAGCCGCACCACCGCCCCCGTCCAGCAGGGCCCGGTCGCCACGCTCGACGTCGACCCCGCGCTCGCCGCGCTCACCGGTGACTACGTCATCGACCCCTCCCACAGCAGCATCGGCTTCACCGTGCGGCACGCCATGGTGACCAACGTCCGCGGCTCCTTCCCCCGGCACGAGGGGACCCTGCATCTGGACGGCACCGACCCGTCGCGCTCCACCGCCTCCATCGACGTGGAGATCGCCTCGGTCGACACCGGCATCGCCGACCGCGACGCCCACCTGCGCAGCGGTGACTTCTTCGACGCCGAGGCCTTCCCGAAGATGACCTTCCGCTCGACCTCCGCGGCGGCCGTCGGCGGCGACACGTACCGCGTCACCGGCGACCTGACCATCAAGGACGTCACGCGCCCGCTCTCCATCGACCTGGAGTTCGCCGGCTCGGCCACCGACGTGTACGGCAACGAGCGCGTCGGCTTCGAGGGCTCGGCGGAGATCCTGCGCTCCGACTGGGGCCTGACCTGGAACGCCGCGCTGGAGGCCGGCGGCGTGATGGTCAGCGACAAGGTGAAGCTGACCTTCGACATCTCGGCGATCAAGCAGGCCTGACCGGAGCCCCCGGGGGCGGCTACCAGCCGCCCCCGCCGTCGAAGCCGCCGCCCCCGTCGAAGCCGCCACCGCCGCCGAAGTCCCCGCCGCCGAAGTCGGACGGGTTGAAGTCGGCCCCGGAGACGTCTCCGCCCTCGAACCCTCCCCCGTCCATGCCGCCGCCGAAGTCCGAGGCGTAGGCCGGGGTGGACATCATCGACCCGAGCATCGTGCCCATCAGCAGGCCGGGCAGCATGCCGCCCCCGAAGTAGCCGCCCGCCCAGGGGCCGTAGGCCGGGCCGGCGTCGTAGTAGGGGCGCCGGCCGTACTCGGTGTCCACGGTGCGCACCGCCGGGTCCAGGCCGTCCCGCAGCCGGACGGCGTCCGCCGTGCAGACCGGCACCGTGCGCGCCGCCCCGCCGGGCGGGGCCCACTGCGCGTCCTCGGTGCTCGGCCCGTGCCGGGGGTCGAAGAAACAGGGAGCGCGCCGTTCGGGTACGGGCTCTCCCCGCCGGCGGGCGTCGAGGCACGCGAGCGCGTAGCGGCCGTCCTCCAGTGCCTGGGTCACGCCCCGGACCTCCTCGGGGCGCCGCACCGAGGCCATGATCCGCTTGGCCCGTTCGTAGGAGTCGAGCCCCTGCTCGTAGTCCCTGCGCATGGCGTCGTCGGCGCCGGGCTCGCCGGGGTGGAAGTCGAGCCGTTCGAGTTCCTCGCCGAAGGCGGTGATGTCCTCGTCGACGACCACGCTCAGCCGGGCGACCGCCTCCCGCCTGGCCTCTTCCTTCTTCTTCCGGCTGCGCTTGACCAGCAGGTAGCCGCCGCCACCGCCGAGTACGGCCACCGCGCCGAGGGCGATCAGCGTCCCGGCGGAGGACCCGCCGCCGCTGCCGCCGCCCCAGGAGGCGGGGGCGTGGCCCTTCATCTGCGGGAGGGCCTGGTCGACGAAGGCGTTCAGCTCCGTCGCGGCGTCCACCGTCCCGCCCGCCTTGACCGCGTCGGTGAGGTTGCGGACGGCGTTGCGGGGCATGACGGCCGGGTCGGCCCCGGCGTTGAAGCCGTCGCCGAGCCGGATGGCGTAGAGGCCGGTGACACCCGTCTCGGTGCGGACCGTGCGCAGCACGCTGTCGGCGGGGAAGGCCGTGGTGGCGGGCAGCACGGCGACGAACAGCGGCTTGCCGGCCGCCTTGATCTTCGCGGCCAGGGCGTCCGCCTGGGCCTGCGACAGCTGTGCGGAGGCCCCGGGGTCCACGTAGACCGGGCCCTTCTTGAGCGCCTCCGCGACCGCCGCGGTCCCGCCGTCGGCCGCGGCCGCCGTGGGGGCGCCGCCGAGCGCCGCCACGGACAGGGCCAGCAGCAGACCGGACAGCATCGCTCCCACGCGTACGGATATCAGCCTGGTCCTCATGGTGACGACGCTACCCGAACCGGACCTTTCCCGTGTGAGCCGGACATAAGGGCCGGCCCGGTCCGGGGGCTACTCCGCCGGTTCCACGCCCGCGTGCAGGAGGCCGTAGGTGTAGGCGTCCTCCAGGGCCTGCCAGGAGGCGGCGATGACGTTCGGGGCGACGCCCACGGTGTTCCAGTCGCGGGTGCCGTCGGTCGTGGAGATCAGGACGCGGGTCGTGGACTCCGTGCCGTGCTTGCCCTCCAGGATGCGGACCTTGTAGTCGATCAGCTCGAACTTGGCCAGCTGCGGGTAGAAGCGCTCCAGGGCCACGCGCAGGGCCCGGTCCAGGGCGTTGACCGGGCCGTTGCCCTCGGCGGTGGCGACGATGCGCTCGCCCTTGGCCCGCAGCTTGACCGTGGCCTCGTTGGCGTGGGTGCCGTCCGGGCGGTCCTCGACGATCGCGCGCCAGGACTCCACGCGGAAGTACCTGCGGGCCCGGCCCTCGGACTCGGCGCGCAGCAGCAGCTCGAAGGAGGCGTCGGCGGCCTCGTACGTGTAGCCCGCCAGCTCGCGCTCCTTGACCCGCTCGACCACCCGGGCGATCAGGGCACGGTCCCCGCCGAGGTCGACGCCGAGCTCCTTGCCCTTGAGCTCGATGGAGGCGCGGCCGGCCATGTCGGAGACCAGCATGCGCATGGTGTTGCCGACCCGCTCGGGGTCGATGTGCTGGTACAGGTCGGGGTCGACCTTGATCGCCGATGCGTGCAGGCCCGCCTTGTGCGCGAAGGCGGAGACGCCGACGTAGGGCTGGTGGGTGGAGGGAGTGAGGTTGACGACCTCGGCGATGGCGTGGGAGATGCGGGTCATCTCGGCGAGCGCGCCCTCGGGGAGGACCTTGCGGCCGTACTTGATCTCCAGCGCGGCGACGACGGGGAAGAGGTTGGCGTTGCCGACGCGCTCGCCGTAGCCGTTGGCGGTGCACTGGACGTGCGTGGCGCCCGCGTCGACGGCGGCGAGGGTGTTGGCGACGGCGCAGCCGGTGTCGTCCTGGGCGTGGATGCCCAGGCGGGCGCCGGTGTCGGCGAGGACCGTGGAGACGACCGCGGTGATCTGGGCGGGCAGCATGCCGCCGTTGGTGTCGCAGAGGATGACCACGTCGGCGCCGGCCTCGTGGGCGGTGCGGACGACGGACTTGGCGTACTCGGCGTCGGCGCGGTAGCCGTCGAAGAAGTGCTCGCAGTCGACGAAGACGCGGCGGCCCCGGGAGACGAGGTAGGAGACGGTGTCGCGGACCATCTCCAGGTTCTCGTCGAGGGTCGTGCGCAGGGCGAGCTCGACGTGCCTGTCGTGGGACTTGGCGACGAGGGTGATCACGGGCGCGCCGGATTCCAGGAGCGCGCGGACCTGCGGGTCCTCGGCGGCGGAGCCGCCGGCCCGGCGGGTGGCGCCGAAGGCGACCAGCTGGGCGTTCTTGAACTGGATCTCGGCCCGGGCGCGGGCGAAGAACTCGGTGTCGCGGGGGTTGGCGCCGGGCCAGCCGCCCTCGATGAAGCCGACTCCGAAATCGTCCAGGTGCCGCGCGATGGCCAGCTTGTCCGCGACCGTGAGGTTGATGCCCTCACGCTGGGCACCGTCGCGCAGGGTGGTGTCGAAGACGTGGAAGCCGTCGTCGAGTGCCCCTGCCGGCGCAGTCGCCTCTGTCGTCGTCATGCTGATCTGACTCCTGTCGGATGAGTGGTTCCGGAGACCGGGGATCCACTGCCCCCATCATCGCGCGCTGCCCGTTTCCGGCATGATTTCGGCCGGGAAACGAAAAAACCTCTCGCGGGTGCGAGAGGTCTGCGCGCGGGTCTGAGGCACGGTGGCCGCTGCCGCGGAGGTTTTCCACGGCTCAGCGGTCACAGAGGACCGGCGCGCTGCTGTCCATAATCATGAGCTGAGCAGACACGCTCGCAGTGTGTCACACGCTCCACCGTCGCTGGACGCCGGTCTCACCATGCGGGCACCCGCCGTCCGGCAGGCGGCCCGCGGCCTGGAAACGGCTAGGAGTTGTCGTCAAAGTGTCACGCCCACATCAGGAGCGATGCGAGGGTGACGGCTGCTTGGTAGGACTGGGCGGTCTTGTCATACCTGGTGGCGATGCCGCGCCACTGCTTGAGGCGGTTGAAGCACCGTTCCACCACGTTGCGGCGCTTGTAGACCTCACGGTCGAAAGCCGGCGGGCGGCCACCTCGGCTGCCGCGCCGGGCCCGGTTGGCAACCTGGTCGGACCGCTCCGGGATGGTGTGGGCGATGCCCCGGCGTCGGAGCCAGGTCCGGATCGCCTTCGAGCTGTAGCCCTTGTCGCCGATGACATGGCCGGGCCGCATCCGCGGCCGGCCCGGTCCCGTCCGAGGCACCCGTATCGCGTCCATCACGGCGGTGAACTGGGTGCAGTCGTTGGTGTTCCCGCCGGTCAGGACGAAGGCCAGCGGCCGGCCCGATCCGTCGCAGGCAAGGTGGATCTTGCTGGTCAGCCCACCTCGGGACCGGCCGAGGGCCGGGCCGCGAAGCCCCCTTTTCGGGCCCCGGCCGCGTGCTGATGGGCACGCACGACAGTGGAGTCGACCGACACGAGCCACTCGATATCGCCCGCGGCATCCGCTCGCGCCTGGGCTGCCTGAAGCATCCGCTCGAAGGTCCCGTCCGCCGCCCACCGGCGGAAACGCGTGTGGAGGCTGGCCCACGACCCGTACCGCTCAGGCACGTCCCGCCAGGCGACCCCGGTCCGGAACTTCCAGACGATCCCGTTCAGGACCGTCCGGTCATCCAGCCGCGGCCGCCCGAAAACGGGCCGGGGCAGCAGCGGTTGCACGAGTTCCCACTCGGCATCGGACAGTTCATGGCGACGTATCACGACACCATGATCCACAACGCAAGATCACTTTGACGACAGACCCTAGG
Organism: Streptomyces sp. NPDC000075; assembly: GCF_040301925.1. Classification (NCBI taxonomy): domain Bacteria; kingdom Bacillati; phylum Actinomycetota; class Actinomycetes; order Kitasatosporales; family Streptomycetaceae; genus Streptomyces; species Streptomyces sp. NPDC000075. Next base: position 13,227 of record NZ_JBEPFL010000065.1, on the reverse strand, counting down.
CCGCGAGGGTCTGGGCGAGGAATTCCCTCACGTGTTCCAGGATGTCCTCGCGCCCCAGGCCGGGCAGGCCGACGGCGACCTGGATGCTGAACCCGTCGAGCAGGGCCCGCAGCCGGGCCGCGAAGCGGTCGGGGTCCACCGCGCGGAACTCCCCGCGCGAGATGCCCTCGGCGAGGAGGGCGACGAGGTCGCGGTGCCAGGCTCCCTCGATGGCGGCCTGCCGGTCGCGTTCGCCCGGGCCCGCGTTCTGGGAGCGGTTCCAGACCTCCAGCCACAGCGTCCAGTGCGGGTCGCGGGCGCCGTCGGGCACGTACAGGTCGACGTACGCCCGCAGCCGCTCGCCCGCCGGCTCGCGGCGCGAGAGCAGGGACCTGCGCCGGGCGCCGAGCTCCGCCTCGCTCCACTCCAGGGTCTGGAGCAGGAGCTCGTCCTTGCTGCGGAAGTAGTAGAGGAGGTGGCCGCTGCTCATGCCGACCTGCCGGCCGAGGCCGGCCATGGTCAGTCCGTCGAGTCCGCGCTCGGCGATCGTGGCCATGGCGGCGACGAGTACGGCCTCGCGCGGGGGCGCGTTCTTGCGCGCCGCCCGTACCGGTACTCCGCCCGCCGCCATGGTCACTCCTTCGTCAGGTCACGGAGCAGCCTCGGGTCAGACCTTCGGCTGCTGCTGGGTGATGCAGTGGATACCGCCACCCCCGGCGAAAATCGTACGTGCGTCAACGAGGGTCACGGTCCGCTCGGGGAACAGTCCGCGGAAGATCTCCGCGGCCTCCTCGTCGCGGGGGTCGTCGAAGGAGCACAGGACGACGCCGCCGTTGCAGAGGTAGTGGTTGATGTAGGAGTAGTCCACCCACTCGCCGTCCTCCTCCAGGACGGTCGGCGCGGGGATCTCCACGACCTCCAGCTGCCTGCCCCGCGCGTCGGTGGACGCGCGCAGGATGGCGGCGATGGTCTTGCAGCGCTCGTGGTCCGGGTGGGCCGGGTCGGGCTGGGTGTGGACCATGACCACGCCGGGGCGGGCGAATGCGGCGACGATGTCGACGTGGCCCTGGGTGCCGTAGGTGCCGTAGTCACCGGCCAGGCCGTAGGGCAGCCAGATGGCCTTGGTGGTGCCGAGGTGGGCGTGGATCTCCCGCTCGACCTGCTCGCGGGTCCAGTCGGGGTTGCGGCCCTTGCCCAGCTGCACGGTGTCGGTGAGGAGCACGGTGCCCTCGCCGTCGACGTGGATGGCGCCGCCCTCGTTGACGAGCGGGGTGCTGAAGGTGCGGGTGCCGACGAGGTCGGAGATGTGCCGGGCGATCTTGGAGTCGTGGTCCCAGCGGGCCCATTCCTGCGCGCCCCAGCCGTTGAAGGTCCAGTCGACGGCGGCCAGCTCTCCGGCGTCGTTGGTGACGAAGGTCGGGCCGATGTCGCGCATCCAGGCGTCGTCGAGGTCGCGCTCGACCAGTTCGACGTCGTCGCCTACGACGGCGCGGGCGCTGTCGGCGTCGCCCGGGGAGACCACGAGGGTCACCGGCTCGTACGCGCGCACCGCGCGGGCGACGGCGCCCCAGGCCTGGCGGGCCTCGGCGAGCTCCTGCTCGTTGGTGAAGGTGGGGTTGGGGCTCGGCCAGGCCATCCAGGTGCGCTCGTGCGGGGTCCACTCGGCGGGCATCCGGAAACCCTGGGCAGCGGGCTTGGCGGGACTCGCGGGCTGTTCAGTCATGGGAGGTCCTTAGGGCTTACAGGCTGTGCCGTTTAGAGGAAGTACAGGCGGTTGAGGGAGACCGATTCGGCCGCTTCGGAGCGCAGCGGTTCCCCGTCGAGGGAGACGAGTCCGCTGCGCGCGTCCACATCGACCGCGCCCACCCGGGAGTTGAGGAGCATGTCCTTGGGGCCGATGCCGCGGGTGCCGCGTACGGCGACGCGGCGGCGGCGGGTCGGCATCTCGTCGGAGCCGAGGGCCGCGGCGGCCGCCGAGACGAAGGCCACGGAGATGTCGGCGGCCGTGGCCCCGTGGGAGCCGAACTGCGGTCCGAGGACCAGCGGCTCGCAGGTGTCGGTGGCGGCGTTGGGGTCGCCCGTGACGCCGTAGGCGGGGAAGCCGGACTTGAGGACGAGCTGCGGCTTGGCGCCGAAGAACTGGGGGCGCCAGAGCACGATGTCGGCGAGCTTGCCGACCTCGATGGAGCCGATCTCGTGGGCCAGGCCGTGGGCGATGGCCGGGTTGATGGTCAGCTTGGCCATGTAGCGCAGGACGCGGGCGTTGTCGTCGCCCTCGCCGTCGCCGTCCAGGGGGCCGAGCTCGCCCTTCATCTTGGCGGCCATGGCGAAGGTGCGGCGGATGGTCTCGCCGGCGCGGCCCATGCCCTGGGCGTCGGAGGAGGTGATGCCGATGGCGCCCAGGTCGTGCAGGACGTCCTCGGCTCCCATGGTCCCGGCGCGGATGCGGTCGCGGGCCATGGCGGCGTCGCCGGGGAGGTCCGGCTTGAGGTCGTGGACGGAGACGATCATGCCGTAGTGCTCGGCGACGGCGTCCCGGCCGAAGGGCAGGGTGGGGTTGGTGGAGGAGCCGATGACGTTCGGCACGCCCGCCATCTTCAGGACGTTGGGGACGTGCCCGCCCCCGCAGCCCTCGATGTGGAACGCGTGGATCGTGCGGCCTTCGAGGACGCGCAGGGTGTCCTCCACCGACAGGCACTCGTTGAGGCCGTCGCTGTGCAGGGCCACTTGGACGTCGTGCTCCTCGGCCACGCGCAGGGCGGTGTCCAGGGCGCGGGTGTGGGCGCCCATGTCCTCGTGGACCTTGAAGCCGCAGGCACCTCCCTCGGCCAGCGCCTCGACCAGGGGCGCGGCGTCCGAGGAGGAGCCGCGGGCGAGGAAGCCGATGTTCACCGGCCAGGCGTCGAAGGCGTTGAAGGCGTGCTTCAGGGCCCAGGGCGAGTTGACGCCGACGCCCCAGACGGGGCCGAACTCCTGGCCGATGACGGTGGTGACGCCCGCGGCGAGCGAGGCCTCCATGATCCGGGGGGAGAGCAGGTGGACGTGGGTGTCCACGGCTCCGGCGGTGGCGATCAGGCCCTCGCCGGAGACGATGCTCGTGCCGGTGCCGACGACGACGTCGACCCCGTCGAGGGTGTCCGGGTTGCCGGCCCGGCCGATCGCGTGGATCCGGCCCTCCCGGATGCCGATCGACACCTTCCGGATGCCGAGGACGGCGTCGATGACCAGGACGTTGCTGATCACCACGTCACAGGTCTCGCGGACGGCGGCGCCCTTGAGGTGCAGGCCGTCGCGGGCCGTCTTGCCGAACCCGGCCAGGAACTCGTCACCGGGCTTCTGGGCGTCGTGCTCGACGCGGACGGTCAGCCCGGAGTCGCCGAGGCGGACCCGGTCCCCGGCGCGGGGGCCGAAGACGGAGGCGTACTCGTGCGGGTCGATGTGGCGGCTGCCGGGGGCGCAGTGGGCACTGTGGTCGGTGTGGGGGGTCTGGCGGCTCACGCCTGGTCTCCTTCCGGGGCGTCTGCGGTGGGGTCGGCGGCGACGCCGAGGTAGCCGCAGGCGGCGGCCCGGCGCAGGGCCTCGGCCTTGGCGCCGGGGGCGTCGAGGGAGCCGTCGACCAGCCCGGCGAAGCCGATCGCGATCCGCGCGCCGCCGATCGGGACCAGGCCCACTTCGCCCTCGCCGTGCGGGTCGAAGCGGACCGAGGAGCCGGCCGGGACGCACAGCCGCATGCCGTAGGCGGCGGCGCGGTCGAAGTCGAGGCGGGGATTGGCCTCGAAGAAGTGGAAGTGGGAGGTGACGCTCACCGGCACGGAGGCGGTGTTGCGCACCCGCAGGTGCAGGGCCGGCTCCGGCTGGGGGGCGCCGGGGCCCGGTACGACCGCGCCCGGGGCGTCCGCGCCGAGCGAGGCCGCGCCCTGGATCGGGGAGGAGACCACCGCGAGCCGGGATCCGTCGTCGAAGACGGCTTCCACGTGCACCTCGGTGACCACGTCGGCCACGCCGGGCAGCACGTCGCCGGGGCCGAGGACGCTCCGGGCCTCCTCGATGGCCTCCGCCAGGCGCTTGCCGTCGCGCGCGGCCTCGCAGACCGTGTCGGCGATCAGCGCCGTGGCCTCGGGGACGTTGAGCCGCAGGCCCCGGGCCCGCCGGGCCCTGGCCAGTTCCGCGGCGCTGCGCAGCAGCAGCCGGTCGCGCTCCGTAGGGGTCAGCCGCACGCCGATCCACCACCTCTTGAGTCGATGGGTTAGAGCATCACTCTAACTCTTCATTTTCTCTCTGGGAATCATTGACCTGGGAGCAGGGCTTGAGTCACATTGAGTGTCGCTCAAATGAACACACCCCCCACCCCCGCCGTGCCAAGGGAGTCCCCCCATGCCCATCGAACAGCGCGGAGTCGACACCATCCCCGAAGAGGAGCGGACGAGCGGTCCCCGTGACCTGATGTCGATCCTGCTCGGCTCCAACCTCTGCCTCGGTGTGATCGTCTTCGGCTGGCTGCCCCCGTCCTTCGGACTGGGGCTGGTCCCCTCGCTCACCGCCATCGTGACGGGCACCGTGGTCGGCATCGCCTTCACCGCGCCGCTCGCGCTGGTGTCACTGCGCACCGCCACGAACCTGTCGACCTCCAGCGGAGCGCAGTTCGGCGTACGGGGGCGCCTGGTGGGATCGATCGTGGGCCTGCTGCTCGCGCTCGGCTACACCGCGCTGACCCTGTGGATCGGCGGTGACGTGATGGTGGGCACGCTGACCCGCCTCGTCGGGCTGCCGGACAACGGCCTCACGCACTCCCTGATGTACGGGGTACTGGCGGCGTTCACCGTGGTCGGGGCCGTGTTCGGCTACCGGCTGCTGCTGCGGATGAGCAAGGCGCTCTCGATCGTCATGGTGCTCCTGCTGGGCGTCGGCGTGTACGCCTACGCCCCCGGCTTCACCACCGCCGCCCCGCCGGACACCTCGTACCTGCTGGGCTCCTTCTGGCCGACCTGGATCCTCGCCGTCGTCGCCGCCGGGCTCAGCGGCCCCGTCGCCTTCATCACCCTGCTCGGCGACTACACGCGCTACATCTCCCCCCGCCGGCACAGCTCGCGCAAGGTCTACTGGGCCACCTGTACCGGCCTCTTCCTCGGCCTGCTGGTCCCGCAGCTCTTCGGCACCTACACCGCGCTGGCCGCCCGGGCCGGGGCCGACTACGCCGGTCCGCTCGTGGCCGCCGCGCCCTTCTGGTACCTGATCCCGCTGCTCTTCGCCGCCGCCGCCGGCTCGGTGGGCAACGCCGGGCTGATGCTCTACTCCATGGGCCTGGACCTGGACGCCATCGTGCCCAAGGCCACCCGTACGAAGGCCACCGTGATCGCCGCGGCCGTCGCGACGGCCTTCGTCTTCTTCGGCTCCTTCGAGTGGAACGTCCAGTCGGCGATGACCTCGTTCGTCCTGCTGCTGACCGCGATCGGCACCCCGTGGGCCGTGATCACCCTGGTCGGTTACGTCCGATGTCGCGGCGAGTACGACGCCGACGCGCTCCAGGTGTTCAACCGCCGGGCCCGTGGCGGCGTCTACTGGTACAGCGGAGGCTGGAACATCCGCGCCACCGCCTCCTGGGCGGCCGGCGCGCTGGTGGGACTGACCGCCGTGTCGACCCCGGTGTACGAGGGCCCGCTGCTGGCCCTCACCGGCGGGGTCGACTGCAGTTTCATCCTGTCGGGGCTGGTCGGCGGCGCGGTCTACATCGCGCTGACCCTCCGGCCGCAGGCGGCCGCGGCCGCCGGTCCGGCGGAACAGGCAGCTGTGGCGGTCGAAGCGTAGGAAGGCCGCCACGACGAACGGCACGGGGAGACGTCGTGGAAGAAGTCGCGTACGTGGCGGCGAAGATCGTCAAGGGGATCGCGGGCCTGGCCTACATGGTCGGCGACGGCCTGCTGGCGATGACCGGACCGGACGGACCGGTCCAGGGCCGCACGAAGAAGAAGGACGGCGAGACGGACCCGGAGCACTGACCCGCTCCCCCCTCGCCCCCGCAACGGCCGAAGGCCCCCCGCGCTCACCGCGCGGGGGGCCTTCGTGTGTCCGGGGGACGCGCTCTAGCCGAGCGGGTGCATCCAGCCGTGGGTGTCGGCGCGGTGGCCGGTCTGGAGGTCCAGGAGCGCCTTGCGGAGCTTCATGGTGACCTCGCCGGGCTCGCCGTCGCCCTGGGTCCAGTTGGCCCGCTCGGACTTGACCGAGCCGACCGGGGTGATGACGGCGGCCGTACCGCAGGCGAAGACCTCGGTCAGGGTGCCGTTCTCGTTGTCGCGCTTCCAGTCCTCGGTGGAGATACGTCCCTCCTCGGCGGTGTAGCCGAGGTCGCGGGCGATGGTGAGGAGGGAGTCGCGGGTGATGCCCGGGAGGAGCGAGCCGGTCAGCTCCGGGGTGACGATGCGGTCGCCGTACACGAAGTACAGGTTCATGCCGCCCATCTCCTCGATCCAGCGGTGCTCGACGGCGTCCAGCCAGACCACCTGGTCACAGCCGTGCGAGGCCGCCTGGGCCTGGGCGACGAGGGAGGCGGCGTAGTTGCCGCCGGTCTTGGCCGCACCGGTGCCGCCCTTGACGGCGCGGACGTACTCCTCGGAGAGCCAGACGGAGACGGGCTTGACGCCACCGGGGAAGTAGGCGCCCGCGGGCGAGGCGATGACCATGAACAGGAACTCGTTGGCCGGGCGGACGCCCAGGCCGACCTCGGAGGCGAACATGAACGGCCGCAGGTACAGGGAGGCCTCGCCGGAGTTCGGGACCCAGGCGCTGTCCTGCTTGATCAGCGCGTCGCAGGCCTCGATGAACAGCTCGGTCGGCAGCTCCGGCATGGCCATCCGGCGGGCCGAGGCCTGGAAGCGCTCGGCGTTGGCCTGCGGCCGGAAGGTGGCGACGGTGCCGTCGGGCTGGCGGTACGCCTTCAGACCCTCGAAGATCGTCTGCGCGTAGTGCAGGGTCATGTTGGCCGGGTCGATCGACAGCGGCGCGTACGGGACCAGCTCGGCGTCGTGCCAGCCGCGGCCCTCGGTCCACTTGATCGTCACCATGTGATCGGTGAAGTGGCGGCCGAAGCCGGGGCTGGCCAGGATCGCCTCTCGCTCCGCGTCGGACAGCGGGTTCGAGGAGGGCTTGAGCTCGATCGTGGGCGTCGTCATGAGTGCTTGTCCTTCACCGTTGTGTATGGCGGACCGCGCTCATGCGTACTAGGACGTCCGAGCTTCCCCGTATACCGCGGCCTCGCGTTCGATTATCGCGCGCGCGGGGTCTTCGGTGAAACGGGGTGATGCGGCCCACGGGAGATGGTGGCACCCGGGGCCGTGCAGGAGAAGCCGCCGGGTGATGGTGCGTACCCGGCGGCTTCCTGGGTGGAGCTGCCGGGTCAGCCGGCTACTCGCGCGGCGAGGGCGTCGCCGATCGCGTCGGTGGAGCGGAAGGTCCCGTCACGCTCGGCGAGGTCGGCGGAGACGGCCTCCTCGATGCGGACGGCCTGCTCCTCGTAGCCGAGGTGGCGCAGCAGGAGGGCGACGGAGAGGATCGTCGCCGTCGGGTCGGCCTTGCCGGTGCCCGCGATGTCCGGGGCCGAGCCGTGGACGGGCTCGAACATCGAGGGGAAGGCGCCGGTCGGGTTGATGTTCCCGGAGGCGGCCAGGCCGATTCCGCCGGTGACGGCGGCGGCCAGGTCGGTGAGGATGTCGCCGAAGAGGTTGTCCGTGACGATGACGTCGAAGCGCTCGGGCTGGGTGACGAAGAAGATCGTCGCGGCGTCGACGTGCAGGTAGTCGGTGGTGACCTCGGGGTACTCCCGGCCGACCCGGTCGAAGATGTTCTTCCACATGTGGCCCGCGTACACGAGGACGTTGTTCTTGTGGACGAGGGTCAGCTTCTTGCGGGGGCGGGCGTTCGCCCGCTCGTACGCGTCGCGGACCACGCGCTCGACGCCGTACGCGGTGTTGACGCTGACCTCGGTGGCGACCTCGGCCGGGGTGCCGGTGCGCAGGCTGCCGCCGTTGCCGGTGTACGGGCCCTCGGTGCCCTCGCGGACCACGACGAAGTCGATCTCCGGACGGCCGGCCAGCGGGGTGGCCGTGTTCGGGAAGAGCTTCGAGGGACGCAGGTTGATGAAGTGGTCGAAGGCGAAGCGGAGCTTCAGCAGCAGACCGCGCTCCAGGACGCCGGACGGGACCGACGGGTCGCCGATGGCGCCGAGGAGGATCGCGTCGTGGTGCTTGAGGGCTTCGAGCTCGGCGTCCGGGAGGGTCTCGCCGGTGCGGTGCCAGCGCTGGGCGCCGAGGTCGTATTCCTTGGTCTCCAGCTTCACATCCTGGGGCAGGACCGCGGTAAGGACCTTGAGGCCCTGAGCCACGACTTCCTGGCCGATGCCATCACCGGGGATCACTGCGAGATTGATGCTGGTCGACATGTCGGAACCGTACTCCGTGTCCCAGCCCTCAGACATATCCCGTCCACCATATGGACGAGATATGTCCGGGACCGGGGCTCGCTCAGTGGCCGGTCGAGCCGCCGTTGTCACGGCGGTCCAGAGCCCGCTGGAGGGCGGCGGCGGCGTTCTTGCGGTCGGCGTCGGCCGGGGAGGAGTGGCGGACGCGGCGGGAGGCTGCGGAGGTGGGGGTCATGGTGATCGACTCCTTGAGATCACGGCGTGGCGGGGCCACGGATGAGGGGTTCCTTCAAGGCGCCGGAAGAGGCGGGGAGCCGTGCGCCGCAGGGGTTGCCTGCCAGGGGGCGCGCGCTCACGACCGCCATTCGCTGGATGTGCGAGACGTTCGGCTCCTACAAAGCTAGGGCAGGCGCCGCTGTATGTCTCCGCAATTACTCGGACTTCCTAGTATCTGAGATGCGAAACCCCTCGGAAGGCCCTCCCAGGGGGTTCCGTTTTCAGACCGGTTCGGCCCTGAGTTCCCTGATCAGAGCCCTGACGGCGAGGGTGGAGGCGGCTTCCGCCGTAGTGACGTATCCCACCCGCCTCACCGGCCCCTGCGGCCCCAGAGTGGCGATGTCGACGGCATCGGTGGCCTCGCGCAGCGACAGCTCGGGCATGATCGCCATCCCGAGGCCCCGGCCGACCATCGTCAGCACCATCGCGTCGTCCTCCGCCTTGACCGTGGCCGAGGGGATCCAGTCCTGCGCCGCCCACCACCGACGGGTGTACGAGCCGCAGTTCTCGTCCCAGTCCAGCAGCGGCAGCCCCTTCGGGTCCGGGTGGCCGGCCGGGTGCACCAGGGCGTACGCCTCCCGCGCGAGCACCCCCGTCAGCAGCCCGGGCGGTACGTCGCCGGGCGCGCCCAGGGTCGCGATGCCCAGGTCCGCCCGGCCGGCGGCCACCTCCCCGGCCGTCCCGGCGCCGAGTTCGCGCACCACCCGGACCTCGGGCCGGATCCCCGGGTACAGCGCGGCGAGCCGCTCCAGGGCCGGCGGGAGCAGGTGCAGGGCCGCGCTGCGGAAGGCGGCGATGCGCAGGGTCCCCTCCAGGGCCGCCTCCGCCGCGCCGCCACCGGAGGCGGCCCGTCCGGCGGCGCGCGCCTCCGCGCCGAGGGACTCGTACAGCCGCAGGATGCGCCGGCCCAGGGCCACGGCCCGCTCCCCCGCCGGGGTGGGGCGGGCGCCGGAGCGGCCGCGCTCGAAGAGCACCGCGCCGACCTTGCCCTCGCTGCCGCGCACCGAGTGCGAGACGGCCGACTGGCTGATGCCGAGCGCTCCGGCCGCGGCGGAGAAGCCGCCCGTCTCGGCGACGGCGACCAGCACCCGGAGTTCCTGCGGGGCGAGTTCGGTCACGGGTTCCCACCTCGGTGTATGAGCGGATTTCATGGATGAGCGGCTTCCATGAGGGCAACCCCCTGCCCGGCGCGGGGATTCCTTCCTACCGTCGTCGCCATGAACACCGACACCGCATACGCCGTCCACCAGATCGCCCGCCCGGCCGGTTTCCCCGTCGCCTCCGACTTCGCGTACGTCTCCTCCCCCGTCCCCGAACCCGCCCCCGGCACCGCGCTGGTGGAGAACCTGCTGCTCTCGGTGGACCCGTACCACCGGGGGCTGATGGACGGCGGCGAGGGCGGCTTCGAGCTGGGCACCCCGCTGGAGGGCCGGTCGGTGGGCCGGGTGCTCGCCTCCCGCGACCCGGGCCTGGTGGAGGGCGACCTGGTCTTCCACCGCGCGGGCTGGCGCACCCACGCCCTGGTCACCCTGGGCACGGACGGCACCCGCAAGCTCCGCGGCCACGCGGGCGTCCCCCTGGAGGCCTACCTGTCGATCCTGGGCGGCACCGGCCTGACCGCCTACGCCGCCCTGACCCGGACGGCGGCGCTGCGCGAGGGCGAGGACCTCTTCGTCTCCGCCGCCGCGGGCGGCGTCGGCACCGCCACCGGGCACATCGCCCGGCTGCTCGGCGCCCGCCGGATCATCGGCAGCGCGGGCTCGGCGGCCAAGGTCGCCCACCTCACCGGGACCCTGGGCTTCGACGCCGCCTTCGACTACCACGACGGACCGGTCGGCGAGCAGCTGGCGCTGGCCGCCCCGGACGGGATCGACGTCTACGTGGACAACGTGGGCGGGGACCACCTGGAGGGCGCGATCGACTCCCTGCGCGAGTACGGCCGGATCGCCTGGGTCGGTGCGATCTCGATGTACAACGGCGACCGCTCGCCGGCCGCGCCCCGCAACCTCTTCGAGGTGGTGCACAAGTCCCTGCGCCTGGAAGGCGTATTGGTTCGAAACCACACCAATCTGCAAGAAGAACTGGAGGACTTCCTGGTCCCGCACCTGCGCAGTGGCCGGGTGGGCACCGACACCACCGTTGTCCAGGGCTTCGACCGCACGGTGGAAGCCTTCCTGGGCATGCTGCGGGGCGAGAACCTGGGCAAGATGCTGGTGCGCACGGCCAGTTGAGCCCGGCCACCCGGATGTTCACCGTTTTCTTACCGCACGGATGTAGACCTTTGCGGCGGCCGCCGCCACGCTTGCCGACGATGTGCCAGCGGGGCACGCGAGTGGGAGGCGGGCAGCCAGTGACACCGATCAGCCGCAGAGGGTTCGTGGGAATCGGCGCCGGACTCGTGGCCGGGGCGGCCCTGCCCGCGGCCCTGCCGACGACGGCGGCCGCGGCCGCGGCGACGGGCACGATCACCGACGTGAAGCACGTGGTGATCCTGATGCAGGAGAACCGCAGCTTCGACCACTACTTCGGCAAGCTCAAGGGCGTCCGCGGCTTCGGCGACCGCGCCTCGGGCAACATCCCGGGCGGCTGGGGCACCTTCAACCAGCCGAACTGGGGCGGCCGCCAGTACCCGTGGAAGCTGTCCGCCACCCCGGCGGCGGGCGGGGCCGACGGCGAGACCCTGGCCCAGTGCACCGGCGACCTCCCGCACAGCTGGACCTCGCAGCACGCCGCCTGGAACAACGGCCGGATGGACAACTGGGTCGCCGGCGTCGGCAAGACCCACACCCTCGGCCACCTGGACCGGCCCGACATCCCCTTCCACTACGGCCTCGCCGACAACTACACCGTCTGCGACGCCTACTTCTGCTCCACCCTCAGCGCCACCGGCCCCAACCGCACCTTCCTGTGGAGCGGCAAGGTGGACCCGGGCAGCAAGGACGGCGGCGACGAGTCCGGGCTGACCTGGGAGACGTACGCGGAGGCCCTCCAGCGGGCCGGGATGAGCTGGAAGGTCTACCAGAACGCCCAGGACAACTACGGGGACAACGGCCTGGCCTACTTCAAGAAGTTCACGGACGCCGCCCCCGGCAACCCGCTGTGGGACCGGGGCATGGCCTCCGTCCCCAGGGTCACCGGCTCCACCCCCGACGACATCGCCGCCGCGATCCGCGCGGACGTGGTCGCCGGCACCCTGCCCCAGGTGTCCTGGGTGGTGGCGAACGAGGCCTTCTCGGAGCACCCGTACGCCCCGCCCGGCGACGGCGCCCACTTCGTGGACCTGGTCTACCGCGCGCTCGCCGCGAACCCCGAGGTCTTCGACTCCACGGTCCTCTTCCTCAACTACGACGAGAACGACGGCTTCTTCGACCACGTCGCCCCGCCGGTCGCCCCGCCCGGCACCCCGGACGAGTACATCGACGGCGTCCCGATCGGCCTGGGGTTCCGCGTACCCATGCTGGTCATGTCCCCGTGGACCCGGGGCGGCTGGGTCAGCTCCGAGGTCTTCGACCACACCTCCGTCCTGCGCTTCATGGAGACGTGGACCACGGCCCTGGGCACGCCCGCCCTCTGCCCCAACATCAGCGCCTGGCGCCGCAAGGTGACCGGCGACCTGACGGGCGTCTTCGACTTCGCCCACCCGGTGTACGGGGTCCCGGCCGGTCTGCCCCCGACGGCGAAGGTCATAGGCCAGTCCACCTGCGGGCCCCTGCCCAACCCGGTCCCCCAGGACAACGCCCTCCCGGTCCAGGAGCCCGGAACGCGCCCGGCCCGCGCCCTCCCGTACCAGGTCAACGGCAACCTCGACCGCTTCGAGTTCGGGCCCATGGGCAAGATCCTGGCCTGGTTCTCGATGACCAACGAGGGCCCGCAGGCCCGGCAGGCGGCGCACTTCTCGATCCACCCGCACCAGTACCGGGACACGGCCGCCTGGCAGTACACGGTGGACCCCGGGGCCACCTCCAGCGACTGGTTCTCCATCGGTCTGGGCGCGGGCTCGGGCAAGTACGACATCTCGATGTACGGCCCCAACCGGTTCCTGCGCCGCTTCATCGGCGACGCGACCAAGCCCGGCAAGTCCCTGGAGGTCGCGGCCCGCTACGCGGTGGAGGCGGGCACCGGCAAGATGGCGATCTGGTTCAAGATGACCAACGCCTCCGCCTCCCCGGTCACCTTCACGATCCGTTCGAACGCCTACCGCACGGACGGCCCGTGGACGTACACCGTCGCGGCGAACTCCTCGCGCGAGGACTTCTTCAACGCCGTCGCCTACAGCAAGGGCTGGTACGACTTCACGATCCTGGCCGACTCCGACGGCACCTGGTCCCGCCGCTACACGGGCCACATCGAAACGGGCACGGCGAGCGTCTCGGGCTCCTGACCCCCACGCCAGCGCCGCGTCGCCGTCCGGCCCGGGAAAGGCCGGAAACACACGGAGGCGGCGGGGTGCGGAGCGCTGCGCCGGCCGTCCCGGACGACCCGGCGCCCGATCCGCCGCACGGGGTCCCCGGGGCCGTCGGGCCGGCCGGGCGCGGGCCGTGGTCCACCCCGGGCCGGCCGCC
>NZ_JBEPFL010000064.1:0-20992 GCF_040301925.1 Streptomyces sp. NPDC000075 | reverse complement strand
CCGTTCGAGGCGTTGTACGTCAGGTAGACGGTGCCCAGCGAGCCGATGGCGGCCGAGTTCACGGTCTTGTAGGCGCTTCCGCAGACCTTCTGCGGTGTGGTGTTGGGGGCGGCGGTGGCGGGCGCCGCCAGCGCGGTCGTGACCCCCAGGGCCACGGCGGCGACTGCGGTGGTGGTGACGACGGAACGGGTGAATCGCATGGTCCCCCCTGATGGTCGGTGGAGTCAGTCGCTCCTGCCGGGTGGGACATACGGGACCGCGGAACGGTTGCACACCGGCCGAAAAGGATGTGACCGCGCCGCTTTGCAGCCGCTTGTCCGCCACCGCCCCGAGGGGCCTTGCGCAGCGCATGTCACCCTCTCGATGACTTCATGCTTGTCATCGTTTCGATGACATGTTACAACGGGAGCACGTTGAAGCGCATGGGCAGTTCCTGCCTGAACCACTGGAGGTGTTTCGCGATGCTGATGCGCACCGACCCGTTCCGCGAGATGGACCGGATCATTCAGCAGCTCTCCGGAGCCTCGGGCACGTGGTCGAAGCCGTCCGTGATGCCGATGGACGCCTACCGCCAGGGCGACACGTACGTTCTCGCCTTCGACCTTCCCGGGGTGAGCAGCGAGGCGATCGACATCGACGTCGAGCGGAACATGCTGACCGTGAAGGCCGAGCGCCGGCCCGCGGAGAAGGCCGACGGCGTCCAGATGGAGCTCTCCGAGCGGCCGCTGGGCGTCTTCTCCCGCCAGGTCATGCTGGCCGACACCCTCGACACCGAGCACATCGAGGCCCACCACGAGGCGGGGGTCCTGACCCTGCGGATCCCGATCGCCGAGCGTGCCAAGCCGCGGAAGATCGCCATCGGCGGCGACTCCGGCCGCAAGCAGATCTCCGGCTGACCAGGCCGGTACCGGCGGCGGAGGACGGGGAACCCCGATCCCCCTCCGGCCCCCGTCCTCCGCGTCCCCGCCCTGCCCCGCTCCGCCCCGCCCCGCCCCCTTCACCCCTCCCCCGGAGGTGACGTGAGATGCCGATGCACCAGGAAGCCTTCCTGGACCACGTCCAGGAAGGCGGCGAATACGGGACCCGGGAGGAGGCCGAACGCGCGGCCCGCGTCGTCCTGGCCCTGCTGGGCGCACACCTCGTCGGCTCCGTGCGGGCCCAGCTCGCCGCCCGCCTCCCGGAGGCCTACGCGCTGATCCTCCTCAACCCGTTGCAGGCCGCAGAGCCGCTCTCCCCGGACCGCTTCGTCCGCGCGACCGCGGCCTGGATCGAAGGCGCCACCGAGAAGACGGCCCTGTGGGACGTCGGTGCCGTCCTCTCCACGGTCGCCGCCGCAGCGGGAGACGCCCTCCTGGCCGAGATCCTGCTCCAGCTCCCGCCCGGCTTCGACCTCCTCTTCGGCCACCCCCGGCCCAGCTGACCGTCTGACCGTCCGCCCGGACGCCGGGCCCTCACGAGAAAGCCGCAGCCCCATGTACGACCAGCCTCGACCGGACCGGGCCCGTCCCGCCATGACGTTCGAGCAGATGCTGGAACACGTGCGCTACGACGGCGTCTACCCCACCCGCGAGCGCGCCGAGGAAGCCGTCCGCACCGTCCTCGCGGCCCTCGGCCGACAGCTCGTCGGAGACGAACGCGTCGACCTCGCCCGCTGCCTGCCCGTCGAGGCCGCCCTCGCCCTGACCGCCCAGATCCCCGACACCGCACGCCTCACCGGCTGGGACTTCATCAAGGACCTGGCCGACCGGACCGGCACCACGCCCGCCGTCGCCCGCTGGGACACCGGCGCGGTCCTCTCCGTCGTCTCACACCTGGCGGGCCCCGACCTCCTCGCCCGGATCCTGCGCCACCTCCCCGACGGCTACGCCCTCCTCTTCGGCCGGGCAGAACCGTGCCGGCCGCAGGAGGCCGCCTGACCCGTCACCCGTCACCCTTGGACGGGCTCGTGGTGAGGGTCAGGCCGTACGCCTTGAGGAGGGGGTTGATGGGCTGGTGGAAGCTGACGCCTCCCTCCGTGCAGTTCCCGGAGCCCCCGCTGGCGACCCCCTGGGCCTGGTCCCCGGAGAGGAAGGAGCCGCCTGAGTCACCCGGCTCGGAGCACACGGTGGAGCGGGTTACCCCGGAAACGGTGCCCTCTCCGTAGTCGACGCTGGTCCCGTGCTCCTCGACGGTGCCGCAGTGCCAGCCCGTGGTGGATCCCGAGCGGAAGGTGCCCTGGGCGACCTTGTTGAAGCCCGTCGTCGTGGCGCCCGGCTTCCCGCAGTGCCCGGCCGTGGCGAATCCCCCTTGCGCGTCCTTGGTGACGGAGAACCCGACGCTGCACCGCGCCCCCTCGTCGATGTAGTAGGCGTCCCCGCCTCTGACGTCATACAGGGCCCGGGGCCTGTCCTTGGTCGTCCTGACGGTGACCAATGGCCTTGTCGATCTCGGCCAGGGCCTTGGTGAGAGGTCGAGTCCGCGCACCACCACCTTCGCCTCGGCGCCGGCCGCTTCGATGGTCTGGGCGTCCAGGGAGCTGGTGGTGGCCACGGTCAGCCGGCTGAGCGGGCCGCTCACCCAGGCGCCGGCGAACCGGACGCCGAGCTTCTTCTCCAGCTCCGCCGCGATCCTGACCGCGTCCGCCTCCCTGCTCAACCGCCGGAGCGCCCGGTCCGGGCGGAGGCCCAGGTCGTCCCGGCCCGCATGGCGCCCCACTAGCCTTCTGTACCTACTAGTATGTACACTGCCCGTATGAGCACTCAGGACCGACTGATCGAGTCCACCCGCGAACTGCTGTGGGAACGCGGCTACGTGGGCACCAGCCCCAAGGCGATCCTGGAGCGCGCGGGCGTGGGCCAGGGCAGCATGTACCACCACTTCCAGGGCAAACCAGACCTCGCCCTGGCCGCGATCCGCCGCACCGCCGAAGAGCTGCGCGCCTCCGCGCAGAGGGCGCTGGACGGGCCCGGGACGCCGTACGAGCGCATCCGGGCCTACCTGGAGCGCGAACGCGACGTGCTGCGCGGCTGCCCCGTGGGGCGCCTGACGATGGACCCGGACGTGGTCGCGAACGACGAGCTGCGGGCGCCGGTGGACGAGACGATCGGCTGGCTGCGTGAGCGGCTCGCCCGCATCGTCGAAGAGGGGCAGGAACAGGGCCAGTTCGCCCGTTCCCTCGACGCGCGGGAGATCGCCGCGACGGTCCTCGCCACCGTGCAAGGGGGCTACGTCCTGGCCCGCGCGTCGGGCTCGCCCGCGGCCTTCGACTCAGGGGTACGCGGCCTGCTCTCCCTTCTCCGACCGGCATCCTGAGGAGTTTCCCCGTATGCACATCACGACGAAGCGTCCCGACACCGTGCAGGGCCCGGCGGAGCACTTCACCGGCACGGTGTGGCTGGACGAGATAGCCGCGCCCGAGCCCCCGTCCCGGCTGCGGATGTTCAGCGTGCACTTCGCCCCCGGCGCGCACACCGCCTGGCACCACCATCCGCACGGCCAGGTCCTGCACGTCCTGGAGGGCGAGGGACTGGTCCAGCACGAGGGCGGTCACGTCATGGCGATCCGGGCGGGCGACACCGTGTGGATCGAGCCCGGCGAACGGCACTGGCACGGCGCCGCTCCCGGCACCTTCATGACGCACCTCGCCGTCGTGGAAGCGGCCGAGGACGGCTCGACCGTCGAATGGCACGAGCACGTGGGCCACTACCCCGCCTGAAGAAGGAGCGCACGATGCACGCCATGCAGTACGAGATGACCCTGCCCGCCGACTACGACATGGACATCATCCGCGACCGCGTCTCCCGCCTTGGGCACGCCCTCGACGACTGGGACGGCCTCGGCTTCAAGACGTATCTGATGCGCGAGCGCGGGGTGCACGGTTCGCCGGTCAACCAGTACGCGCCGTTCTACCTCTGGAACACCATGGAGGGGATGAACACCTTCCTGTGGGGAGGCGCCTTCCAGGGTCCCGTCAACGACTTCGGCCGGCCCGCCGTCCGGCAGTGGACGGGCCTGGCCTACGAGGAGGGCCGCGCGGCCGGGTCCCCCGCCGTCGCCGCGGTGCGCCGGCGCCAGCGGGTCCCGGACGCCGTGCCGCTGTCCGCGTTCATGGAGGACGCGGTGGGCGAAGCGGGGCGACTGGCCGCGCAGGACGGCGCCGTGCTCGCCGCGGCCGCCGTCGACTCGCACCGCTGGGAGCTGGTCCACTTCTCGCTCTGGGACCACCGCACGCCCAAGGCCCCGGGCGAGGTCTTCGAGGTGCTGCACGTGTCGCAGCCCGGGAGGCGCGAACTGCCGCGCGGACGGCAGTGGTAGCCCGCGTCCGCACGGTCCTCGGCGACGTGCACCCCGATGACCTGGGCGTGTGCGACGCCCACGACCACCTCTTCCTCCGCAGCCCGAAGCTCCCGGGCCAGGAGCTGGACGACGTCCCGGCCGCACGCTCCGAACTGGCCGCGTTCCGCGCCGCGGGCGGTGCGAGCGTCGTCCAGTGGACGCCGTACGGCATGGGACGGCGGACCGGGGACCTGCCGGACCTGTCCCGCGCGGCCGGGGTGCACGTGGTGTGCGCGACCGGGCTCCACCAGGCCGCCCACTACGAACCGGAGTTCCTCGACGGGCTGCGCGCCGGGCTCGCCGGGCTCTTCGTCCGCGAACTGACCACGGGCATCGGCGCTTCGGGCGTCCGCGCCGGGCTCATCAAGGTCGCGGGCGGCTTCCACGCCCTCGACGCGCACGCGCGCTGGACGATGGCCGCGGCGGCCGAGGCCCACCACGAGACCGGCGCGCCCGTAGCCGTCCACCTGGAGCACGGCACGGGCGCGCTCGACGTGCTCGACCTGCTGTGTGACGAGCTGGAGGTCCCCCCTCACCGGATCATCCTCGGGCACCTGAACCGCTCCCCCGACGGCGTGGTGCAGCGCCAGGCCGCGGAGGCGGGCTGCTACCTGGCGTTCGACGGGCCCTCACTCGCCCATCACGCCACTGACTGGCGGATGCCCGACGCGGTGAAGGCGCTGGCCGACGCGGGATTCGGGCATCGGCTGCTGCTCGGCGGGGACACCGTCGTCTCCGGGGCGCGGTCGGTCGACGGCGGCCCCGGGATGCCCTACCTGCTGCGCCGGGTACGACCCCGGCTGGCGGCCACCCTGGGTGCGGAGCTGGTGGATCACCTCTTCACGCGCAACCCAGGGCGGGCCTTCGCCGTCGACTGGTCCTGAGCCGGCCGGCCAGCCGTCGGCCGGCCAGCCGTCGGCTGGCCGGCTGGCCGGCCGACGGCGAGGGGCGATGCCCGTCA
Source organism: Streptomyces sp. NPDC000075 (assembly GCF_040301925.1). Taxonomy (NCBI): domain Bacteria; kingdom Bacillati; phylum Actinomycetota; class Actinomycetes; order Kitasatosporales; family Streptomycetaceae; genus Streptomyces; species Streptomyces sp. NPDC000075. The sequence goes on along the minus strand of NZ_JBEPFL010000064.1, from coordinate 15,717 downwards.
CGCGCCGCTCGGTACGCCCGCGTTCGCGAGGATCTCGCGTGCGGGCAGCACCGTGCTCTGGGCGGCGGTGAGGCCGGTGGCCGCCAGATGGGCGTCCACGATCCGGAGGCCGGCCGCGTATCCGGCGAAGTCGGGCAGTCCGACAGGCTGGTGCCCCATGTGCCGTGCGGTGGCGTCGCCGTACACGTACGCGGGCAGATTCGGCATCCCGGCCACATCGATCCCGGCCACGACCTTCGCGCAGACGTGGTCCAGTTCCGGGCCGGACAGCGCCGTCGTCCAGGGGCCCATGGCCGCCTCGCCCGCCAGTTCCCGGACGAACGCCTCGGCCAGCCCCTCGGCCACGACCTGTTCGCCGACCGTGACCGTCATCGGGTTCCAGACCACGTTGGCGTAGCGCACGTTGTGGTGGAGCTCGTGCGCGGCAACGTAGCCGATCTTCGCCAGGCTGGTCTCGGTGGGCCACATCGTCAGCTGGATCGCCCCGGGGATACCGCCCATGCCGAGGTAGCCGGCGTTGCGGACCGTCAGCAGGTCGTCGTCGGGGTCGCCGAGCACCAGCACGACGTGCACGGTCTCGGCGCTCCCGGCTCCGGGCACCGCGCCGCTCAGCCGCTCCCACGCCACGGCGAGGCAGTCCTCGATCCGGTGCCACACCCCCGCGTCCCGCATCCTGCGCAGGGCCGTCAGGTAGCGCGGGTCCTCGTGGTCGGTCCGGAAGCCGCTGCCCATCTGGTGCATCCGGACCACGTCCACGCCCACCGCGGACATCACCTCGTGCAGAGGGCTGAGCATGTCCCGCAGGGCGTCGGGCCGCTCCTCCAGCGGGCGCTGGAGGAGATCGAGCATGGAGGAGGCCGTGTCATGAACAATGATCTTCATGACCTGGGACCGTAGGGCCTCACGTTACGGGAGGGGCAAGCGATGTGCAGTCCGCCGCACTCGTACTCAGGCGAGGATCTGAACCGCCAAAACGGTCACGTCCGGAACCGCGATCGACTGGCCCGGGTTGATGTAGATGTCCTGCCCGTACAGGATGGCAACTCGAGCCCGGTTCACGCCCGACGTGATGTGATTGACGTGATCGATCTGAAGATACGTCGTGGGGTCCGGCGTTCCGGCTATACAGGTCATCCTTCCGTCATTCCCCCACAGCTCGATACCGTGGGACCACGTCGGATATGGCGGGCAGGTCACCACCACGGACGCGCTGGCCGGGCCGGCCGCCGTGAACGTGCCGGTGAGAGCGGCCGCAGCGGTCAGAGCCGCCGCCGCTATACGCCTTTTCATGCTTGTTGCCATCGTGTCACGTACTCCTCTTACTCGTACTGCCGAAGGACCTATTGCCGAACGGTGGTGCGATTGGAGCGGTGCGTGGCGAATCATTTCACTAGAGAGCAGGATCGCCGCTTTTACCAGGCGTGCCCTGAGCGCGGCGATCACCAATCGTTCATGGGCAGCCGATCGCCGTCAAGGGGCCCCGGCGCAATCCCGCCAGCTTGAACTACCGGTACTCCGCTTCGGTACTCGACGAGGCCGGGCTCCGGTGCGCCCCACGCGGCAGACGTGTCCCGGGGGACGAGGCGGATACGGCGTCGGCGATGTGCCGCATCGTGGTGGTGACGTGGCGCAGGAGCGGCCGCACGCTCTGGGCGTCGAACCGGGACAGGGCAGGAGCGGCCAGCAAGAGGACGAGGACGGTGGCGGTCGCGAGGCGCCGGGCGGCGCTCACGTCCGGTCCTCGCCGTGCCGGAGCGGGAGGGCCCGGCGGACGTCCCGGGGCGGTGTCTGCACGGTCACGAGGGTTCCCTTTCAGGCGGGATGCGGGCTGAAGGCCGGGGGATCAGCGCTGCGGTACCGCGCGGTGCGCTCCGAGGCACGCGAACGAATGGCCGGCCGCCTCGGCGGCGGCCGCGCTCGCGTCACCGCGCCGGATCGCGTCGATCAGCCGGGCGTGGTCGAGGTAGACGGCCGGGCGCGGGCCGGTGCCCACCTCGGTCCGCACCCAGTCCGCGACCAGGTTGCCGAGGTCCGCGTACAGCGCGACGAGCACGTCGTTGTGGGAGGCCGCGACGACCGCCATGTGCAGCCTGACGTCGGCGGCGACGAACTGGCCGGCGTTCCCGCCGGCCCAGCTCTGTTCGCGGCGCACCAGGAGCGCCTCCAACTGGACCACGTCCCGGTCGGTGCGGCGTTCCGCGGCGAGGCGGGCCGCGGAGGCTTCCAGGGTCGAGCGCAGCTCGGCGACGTGGCTCGGGTCGGAGTCCGCGAAACGGCGGTGCATCACTCCGGCCAGCTCGCTGGTGGCGATGACGTACGTACCGGAGCCCTGGCGGATGTTGAGCAGGCCGTTGTGCGCGAGGGCGCGGACGGCTTCGCGGACCGTGTTGCGGGCGACGCCGAGCAGTTCGACGAGCTCGGGCTCCGTGGGGATGCGGGAGCCGACGGCCCACTCACCGGAAGTGATCTGGTTCCTGATCTGGGCGATCACCTGGTCGACGAGTGCGGAGCGTCGGGGCATGGTCAGCGACATGTGGGTCGGATTCCTTCCGGGCGTACGCGCGCGGGGGCCGTCGTACGTTCGATCGTTGGTTCTTCGGTGGCCCGTGCGCGCCGGCGCGGTGGCGGTGCGGTACCCGGGGCGGCCGGTCGCCCGCCGGTTCGTCAGCGCGTGGCGGTGACGGCGCGGTCGGTCGCGGCGAGGGGCGTACCGGCGATGTGCCGCAACTCTTCGGCGCGTGCCTGGAAGAGTCCGGTCATGGCGCTACGGCAGGGGGGCGGAAGGCTCGCCGGGATGGCCGGGATGGCCGGGTGGCCGGGATGGCCGGCATGCGAAGCACGGCGCGGCCGGTCGGAGTCCTGATTCCGTTTCTGTCGAGGCCCGTGTCCGGAGGGAATGCGTGATGCGCATTTCCCTGAGGGCGATGTATTCCGCAGCCCTTCGGAGCAGGTCGTGCCGGAATTTCAGGACGTGAGCGGAATCAGCGTCGGCCCGTGGTCCGTCCCCGCCGCTTCCTACTGCCAGCCCGCGTCGGAGAGGACGACCTCGGAGAGGCGCGGGGTCGGGCTCTGCCAGCCCGCGTCACCGGCGACCACCCGGGATGCCGGGGCCGGCGCCGAGGTGTCCGCCGGAAGAGCGGTGCCGACGGCCAGGGCGACGGTCAGCGCGATGACGAAATCGGTGAGCTTGATGCGGTTCTTCATGGTGTCCCCCACTGGTCAACAAGTCGTCGTGCCCCCAGTGTCGCGAGCTCCGGGGCAGGACTGAAGAGGGTGGGGCGCGGGCAATCCGGCCATGTCCAGAAAGGGACACCGTGGCTCTGAACTGCGGTTCGTCAGTCGAGGTCGAACGGGAGGAGCGGGACCTCGGCCCGCGCCAGCGTCCAGGGGCGCAGCTGCGGATGGGCCGCGGCCGCGCTGCGCCATATGGCCGCGGCACGTTCCTCCGCCGCTTCCAGGCTGGCTGTTCGCATGTACATGCCGACCACGGGGTGCGCCCGCTCCCGCAGGTGGACCACCGCCAGCTCGAAGCCGTCAGCGTCCACCGCGGAGGCGGCCAGGAGCGCCTCCGTATCGGCGGGGAGGGTGCGCCCGCGATCATCGGATCGCAGGAGGATGTGGACGAGGCGCATGGAAACCCTGGCTATTGAAGGAATGGACTGGCGAAGGAACGGGTCGGCGGGGCGAAAGACAGCATTCAGCGTTTCTGTCCGTTTTCATAGAGGAATCACTGCCTTTTCGGTGGCCGGTTTTCGCTCCTCGGGGCGGCCTCGGTTAGCCTTTCCGGCATGCGCCGTTCACCCCCCGGCGCGGAGTGCAGAGAGAGAAACGGTCCATGTTTACGAGACTGGGACTGGATGCCGTCACCGAAGCCGTGTACCGCGGCATGCTGGCCCATCCACAAGACGGTGTGGCCGAGCTGGCGGCGCGTCTGGCGATGGACGGGCAGGACGTGCGCGACGCGCTCGTCCGGCTGAGCGAGATGGCGCTCGTGCGGATCTGCGACGACGAGGGTTCCCAGGCCCGGGTGGTCGACCCCCGGCTGGCCATGGAGCTCCTGCTCGCACGCCAGCAGGCCGAGCTGACCGCGCAGCAACAGCGGATGGAGACCGCGCGTGCGGCCGCCGCCGAGCTCATCGCGGTATACGCCGAAACACCCGCGCCCGACTCCCAAGCGGGGCTCCGCTACCTCCAGGGGATCGACGCGATCCGTGATCAGATCGAACTGCTCAGCGGCGAGGTGCGCGAGGAGTTCCTGACCTTCGCCCCCGGCGGACCGCAGGCGCCGGAGAACATGAGGGCGTCGAGGCCCCTCAACCGCTCCATGCTGGAACGCGGCATCAAGATGCGCACCATCTACCTGGACAGCATCCGGCGCGACCAGCCGACCATCGAGCACGCCGAATGGCTGGAGAGCCTGGGCGCCCAAGTCCGCACGGTGCCCACGCTGCCGAACCGCGTCATCGTGTTCGACCGGCGGGCCGCGCTGATCGCCGCGGACACGGGCAACACCGGAGCCGGCGCCGCACTCGTCACCAGCCCGGGAATGATCACTCTCCTGTGCTCGCTCTTCGAGCACGTCTGGCGCTCGGCCGACCCCCTGGGCACCACGCCGCGTTCCGAGGCGGGCGCCTTGTCCAAGCAGCAGCTCGCCGTGCTGCGCATGATGGCGGAGGGCCGGACCGACGAGGCCATCGCCAACGGGCTGGGAGTCTCCTCCAGGACGGTGCGCCGGACCGTCACCGGTCTGCTCTCCGAGCTGAACGCACGGAGCCGTTTCCAGGCCGGCGTCCGGGCCGTCCAACTCGGCCACCTTCCGGCCACCCCCGACTGAGCCCCCCGCCTGAGCCCCTCCGGCTCGCCCCGCGGTCGCCCGGGACGGCGGGAAACGACCTGCGGGACAGCGCCGGGGCGTCCGACCGTGAACGGTCACGGTGTCACAGTCGGACTCTCCGCAAGGTCCCCCATCGGGCCGGCCTCAGCGCACGGTGACGCTAGACCAGTCGAAGCGGATCTCGTCGATGGCCCCCATCTCCGCGCAGAGGTTGTAGAGACCGCTGTAGTCCTGGACCAGCATGCTGCGCTCGGCGTCGTGCTCGACATCGCGCATCATCTCTTCCCCGCCCTCGACACCGACCAGTTCGATCACCCGGCGCCACGTGGTGAAGTCGTTCGCACCGAACGCGCGCAGACCGTCGGACATGGCGTCCAGGAAGTACGCCTTCCGCGGGGCGTCCAGCCGCTCGTAGACGGCCTTGGCCACCTCCTTGGAAATGGAGGAGTGGCAGTACTCATCGCGGTTGTGCAGGTCGGCCGTCACCCGGTTCACCGGCTGGACGTCCGGGTCGTCGGCGATCAGGTTGAGATAGGCGTTGATGGACATCTCGGACACCGTGGTGAACGCGAGCGTGGTGAGCTCGCGCTGCCAGAGGTGCTCGGCCTCCGCCCGGCGCGCCTCGTGCCGCCGGGCCTTCTTCGCGACCGGAAGGTCGTTCTCGTGCATCCGCCACCCCCGGCGCCGTCGCGTGACGGAGCTGGCGTTGAGGTGCATGAGGGTGTGGTACTGCTCGTCCACCATCGCCTGGGCCGCGGCCGTGATCGAGGACTCCCCCATCCCCGTGTCGAAGGTGTTGCGGAAGATGAGCTCGAACCCGGGATTGACCACCCGCTGTTCGTTGTCCATCACGTTCTTGTTGAACGCCACCCACGCCCAGCTGAGCAGCCTGCGCCGCTTCTCGTCGTCCAGTGCCTGGTAGGCCGGGTGGTCCCGGAAGGGCAGCAGGTGCTCGGGGTAGTCGGGACGGTCCAGCTCGAACAGGTCGTCGAGGTCCGGCTCGCCCCGTTTGACCGATGCCCGCCGGGCCCAGTTGCCCGCGAGCCGGGTGATGACGGCGTTCTCGATCGGATCGCTCCGGTCGAAGGCCGGCAGGTGCGCGTAGTCGAGGGCGTCGTTCGGGTGCTGCGCCATGGTCAGTGAGCCCTCACGCGCCGGCCAGCACCGACTGCTCGTACTCCTCGCCGTAGCGGCGCTCCGGCCAGGTGTTGTAGGCCAGCAGGAACAGGTCGCGGTGGCCCTCCTCGCCGCGCGGAGCGACGATGTCCGTGGCGTAGTGCCGCATCTTCTGGTCGTCGATCACGACGGCCTGGCCCGGCTGGAGCTTCACGCCCAGGAAGGGCTCGTCGCTGTCCATCGGCATCAGCTGGGTCTCGCCGCCGCCGATGTTGTGGCGGTCCACCACCGCGATCAGGCTGTAGGTGTGCCCGTCCTGGTGGGGGCCTTCGGGCACGGAGACGCCCCGGGTGTCGTCATTGGAGATGACCCGCCACTGGTGCACGTCCACCTGCCACTCGACGCCGTGGTCGAGGGGAACCTCGTCCGCACCCGCGCGGATCACGAGCGTCGGGTCGATCTGGAGCGGCTCGAACTCCCGCAGCAGGCCACCCGTCACCCCGTTGAACTCGGTGGACTGGCAGAAGGGGCGGTGCGGAAGCAGCTCCGGCTGCCAGCCGTCCCCTTCCGAGTAGCGGATCTTGTACTGGGAGAAACGCCGGTACCTGAACTTGCCCTCGTTGTACTGGTCGACCGGGAGGGTGGAGAACTCCTCCAGGATTTCAGCGGGCAGCTCCGGAAGAGCGAGCAGCTGGTAGTGCCATTTGTTGAGCGTCATCGAATTACCCGTCCATGCCGTCTGCAGCGATACGAGAAAGGCGTATGTGTTGAGTGGGACCGGGTCCCACCGGTCTCTGACGGCCTCAGGCCGCCCCCGTGGCGGACGCGCTGACCGCGGTCCGAGTCGTTTCGCGTGGGGAGTTGCACCCGCCGCGAGATCCACGACCTGGATCCTGCCCGCCCGGACGGATTGTGTCAACAATTCAATTCGTCCAGTGGATGAATCATCCTCTGAATCTATGTATTGCGGGAATTTATTGACAGCAGGGCTCTTTGGGATACGCTCCTGATTCTCATGCACTGGTTCCCTTGGGGGTAGTTATTTCTACGCGAGTTATCGGCTTCAACTTGAGCCACGACAGCAGTGTGTGTCTTGTCGAGGACGGCGTCATCCGCTCCGCACTCGCCCTGGAGCGCACCACCCGTGTGAAGCGGGGCACCGTTCCGATGCACGTCTACGCGGCCGCCATGGCCGATCTGACGAACGAGACCCTCTCCTCCGCCGGGTTGACCTCCTCCGACATCGACGGCTGGATCGCGACGTCGACCGAGTCCAGGGACCAGGCGGACGAGGACAAGCTCCTCGGCGTCCTGGGTCTGGTGGCGCCGGCCGAGCGCTCCCTCGCGCTGCCGCACCCGGGCCACCACCTCGCCCACGCCAGCGCCGCGTTCTACTCCTCCGGCTTCGACGAGGCCGTGGCCCTCGTCATGGACTCCTACGGGTCCCGCGTCAACGGAGGGCGCGAACGGGAGACGGCCTTCACCTTCCGCACCGGTGAGACCCCCGAGCCGCTGATGCGCGTCGTGCGGGACACCGACCGCATCGCGGGCTACCGCCGCGGCGGCGAGCTCTGGACCCCGGCGACGCTGTCCGGCGTCGGCGAGATCTACCGGGTGGTCACCCTCGCGCTCGGATTCCGCGAGTCGGGCACCGCGTACGACGACGCCGGCAAGACCATGGGCCTCGCCTCCTACGGCAAGCGGCTCACCTCGGACAACCTCTTCTACGAGCTCGCGCCCGGCGGCGAGCTGCGCTTCGACCGGGCCGCCGACTCGCTCGTCGAACTCGGGGTGGCGGTACGCGAAGGCGACGAGCTGCGGCTGGTCCCCCGCCCGCCGAGGGCGCCGTACGAGCAGTTCCACTTCGACCTCGCCGCGCAGCTCCAGGCGGAATTCGAGGAGGCCGTCCTCCACGTGACGCGGCACGTGCTCGCCCTCAGCGGCAGCCGGTCCCTGGTGGCGTGCGGCGGTTCCTTCCTGAACTCGACCCTGAACACGCGCATCGCGCGGGAGACGGACCTCGACCGCCTGTTCATCTTCCCCGCGGCCACCGATGACGGGAACGCCGCCGGCGCCGCGCTCTACGCGTACCACAACCTCCTCGGCCCCCGCTCCGAGGTCGGCCCCGCCATGCGGCACGTCTACCTCGGCCCGTCGCGGGTCTCCGGTGTCGACCTCCAGGGCATCGCCGACCGCTGGGGTCTTGAGACCCGCAAGCACGAGGGCACCAAGGGGCTGGCGGCCGCGGCGGCCGGGGCGATGGCCCGGGGCGACATCATCGGCTGGTTCCAGGACCGGTGTGAGTTCGGGCCGCGTTCGCTCGGCGCCCGCTCGATCCTGTGCCACCCGGGCATCCCGGGCATGAAGGACCGGCTGAACGCGCGGGTGAAGTTCCGCGAGGCCTTCCGCCCGTTCGCCGGGGCCGTCCTCGCCGAACGCGCGGACAAGTGGTTCGACATGCCGATGCCCGAGAGCCCCTTCATGCTGATGGTGACCCCGGTCCTGGAAGCGCAGCGGGAACTCGTCAGCGAGGTCGTGCACATCGACGGCACCTGCCGGGTGCAGACCGTGGCCGAGGACACCCCCGGACCCTTCCGCGCCCTGATCGAGGCGTTCGAGGAGCAGACCGACCTGCCGATGGTGCTCAACACCTCGTTCAACCTGCGGGGCATGCCCATCGTGGAGCGTCCGGACGAGGCGATGGACTGCCTCTACGGCTCGCGGCTGGACCGGCTGTTCATCGGTGACCTGGAGGTCGTCGCACCGGACCTGGCCGGGCTGCGGCCCGAGGCAGTCGGGGCCGTGGGCTCCCGCGGATCGATCGGCCTGCCCGCCACGGGCGAGCAGCGTGCCGCGGTAGCGGTGCTGCCGGAGTGGGAGGGGCTGCTCGGGATGGCCGACGGCACCCGGTCGGTGCGCGAGATCGCGGCCGGACTCGGTGCGGACGCCGAAGAGCTGGTGGACCTCGCGCTGGACATGCGGCGCCACGGGCTGCTGCGCTGGGCCGGGGTGCCGCAGGTCCAGCGCCCGGTGTTCCCGCTGCCGCAGTACTCTCCGGACACCTCGGCGGAGTGACCGGCCGATGAGTGACCTTTCCTGCGGGACGGAACTGTCGTTCGCACAGCGGCGGCTGTGGTTCTTCGATCAGATGATGCCCGGCAACCCGTTCTACAACCTGGCGTTCGCGCACCGGCTGTCGGGGCGGCTCGACCGGTCCGCCCTGCGGTCCGCGCTCACCGAGATCACGGCACGGCACGAGGCCCTGCGGACGCGGTTCACCACCGACGGTGGTGAACCGCGGCAGGTCATCGTGGAACCGCGGCCGGTGGACCTGCCGGTGACGGACGTCTCGCAGGCGCCGGATCCGCTCGTCGAAGCCCACCGGCTGGCGGGCGCGGAGGCGGCGGTCCCGTTCGACCTGTCGAAGGGTCCGCTGCTCCGCGCCCGCCTGGTGCGGCTCGGCGAGACGGACCACGTACTGCTCGTGACCCTCCACCACATCGCGGGCGACGGCTGGTCCATGGGCGTGTTCCAGGACGAACTGGGCGCCCTCTACCGCGCCTTCTCGACGGGCGGGACGACCCCGCTGCCACCACTGGAGATCCAGTACGCGGACTTCGCCGCGTGGCAGCGGTCCTGCCTCTCGGACGAGGTGGTGGCCGAGCGGCTCGGCCACTGGCGCGAGCGGCTGCGCGGCATGCCGACGGCACTGGAGCTGCCGGCGGACCGCCCCCGTCCCCCGCTGCCGAGCTACACGGCGGGCGTCGTGCCCTTCGAGGTGCCCGGTGACGTGGTGCGGCGGCTGCGGGCCATCGGGACCGACCGCCACTCCACGCTGTTCATGGTGCTGCTGGCCGCCTTCGACGTGCTGCTGGCCGGTTACACCGGCGGTGACGACATCGTGGTCGGGGTCCCGGTCGCGGGCCGGGACCGTGCCGAGCTCGAAGGACTGATCGGCTTCTTCGTCAACAACCTGGTCATGCGGGTGGACTGCTCCGGCGATCCGGCCTTCGGGGAACTGGTGGACCGCGTGCGCGACACCGCCCTCGACGCCTTCGACCACCAGGACCTCCCTTTCGAGCGGCTGGTGGAGGACCTGCACCCGACGCGCGACCCGGGCCGCAACCCGCTCACCCAGGTCGGTTTCCAGCTCCTGAAGGAGGAGCACACCGGCCGGACGCTCGATCTGCCGGGCCTCGCGGTGACCCCGTTCGAAGGGCACGGCGACACCATCCACCTGGACGTCGAGCTGTGCTGCTACGAGACCGCCCAGGGGCTTTCGGGCCGTCTGGTGTACGCGGCCGACCTGTTCGACGCGGCGACCATGGAGCGACTGGCCCGGCACTTCGTCCACCTCCTGGGCCGGGTCGACCGGGACACCCGGCTGTCGCGGCTGCCGCTGCTCACGGGTGAGGAGGAGCGCCGTCAGCTGGTCGAGTGGAACGCGACGGACCGGGAGTTCCCGACCGCCACCGTGGTCGGGCTCTTCGAAGCACAGGCGGCCCGCACCCCCGACGCGGTGGCCGTCTCCTACGAGGGCGGCGCGCTCACCTACCGGGAGCTGAACCGTCGGGCGAATCGTTTCGCCCGACGCCTGCGCTCGCTCGGAGTGGGGCGCGAGGTGGTCGTCGGCCTGTACGCCGGGCGCGGTCTCGACGCCATGGTCGCCATGCTGGCCGTGCTCAAGGCGGGAGGCGCCTACCTCCCCCTCGACCCGGCCTACCCGGCCGAGCGGATCGCGTACATGCTGGGCGACGCCCGCTGTCCGTTCGTCATCGTCCAGGACGGACTCGACGCGCCGGCCACCGGGAGGGCCGAGGTCATCCGCCTCGACGCCGAAGCGGACCTCACCTGGCCCGCGCACGATCTGGGCGCCGACGTCACGCCCGACGGTCTCGCGTACGTCATCTACACCTCCGGTTCCACAGGCCGGCCCAAGGGCGTGGAGGTCGCTCACCGCGGACTCACGAGCATGATCACCTTCCAGAGCCGTGAGTTCGGCCTGGGAGCGCACTCCCGCGTGCTCCAGGTGGCGTCGATGTGCTTCGACGCCTCGGTCTCGGAAATCTGGATCACCTGGACCACCGGCGGCGAACTGGTGATCGCGCCCCCGCACCTGCTGGGCGGCGAGCTCGCCACTCTGCTCGCCGAGCGCGAGATCACCCAGGTGGCCCTGGTGCCCTCGGTCCTCGCGACCCTTCCGGACACCGCACTGCCGCACCTGGAGACCATCCTCATCGGCGGTGAGCCCGGTGCGCCCGCGGTGGTCAACCGCTGGTCCCGCGGACGGCAGCTCATCAACGTCTTCGGTCCCACCGAGGCCACGGTCAACGCGTCCTTCTTCCGCTGCGCCGGGGAGGTCCGCGCCACGCCGCCGATCGGCAGGCCGGTGGACAACACCCGTCTGTACGTTCTCGACGCGTGGCTGCGCCCCGTGCCGGTCGGCGTACCGGGAGAGGTGTACATCGGCGGTGCCGGCGTGGCCCGCGGTTACCTGGGCCGTGCGGGACTCAGCGCGACCCGGTTCGTGGCCGACCCGTTCGGCGGGGCCGGTTCGCGGCTGTACCGCACGGGCGACCTCGCGCGTCTCCTGGCGGACGGGAACGTCGAGTTCCTGGGCCGCATGGACGATCAGGTCAAGCTGCGCGGCTTCCGGGTCGAACTCGGAGAGATCGAAGCGGCCTTCGCCGAACATCCCCGGGTGGCGCAGGCCGCGGTCACGGTCCGCGAGGAACAGGACGGCGACCCCCGCATGTACGCCTACGTCGTGGCGGCCGGGTCATCACAGGACGGCGCCGCGAACGGCGAGGACCTCCTCCACCAGGAGCACGTCCGGGGGCGCCAGCGCTCCTTCGACGAGGCCCACCGCCGTGGCCCGGACGGCGCTCCCGCCAACCCGACGGCGCGCGAGCGCGTGGGAGCCCTGCGTCCGGACCGGGTCCTGGAGATCGGCTGCGGCGGCGGCTCACTGCTGCGCGCACTGGCGCCGGTCTGCGGCCAGTACGTCGCCACGGACTTCTCCGCTTCGGCCGTGGACATGCTGCGCGGCGCGCCGGACCTGGCGGGCCGGGCGGGGATCACCCTGCTCAACCGCGAGGCCACGGACTTCCGCGGCTTCAGGGACGGCTCGTTCGGGGCCGTGGTCATCGACTCCGTGATCCAGCACTGCCCCTCGCTGTCCTACGCGGACCGGATCATCGGTCAGGCCCTGCGGGCCGTCACCGACGGCGGCGTACTGATCATCACCGAGGTTCCAGAGCTCCCGGAGCACTCGCTGGACCACGAACCGGGCGAACTCACCATCAAGGCACGGTACTTCACCGATCTGACGAACCGTCTGCCGCGGTGTGCGGGCACAGAGCTCGTCCGCCGCGACGGCCGTCTCGACGTGGTCATCACCGTCGCCGGTCCGCCGGACCCCGCAGCGGGGGATCCCCACCCGCCGCTGCCGTACGCCGAGACCCTGGCGAGCGATCCGCTGCGCCCCGCACGCGCGGCCCGGCTGGAGGACGAACTGCGCGCCTACGGGCGGGCACGGCTGCCGGAGTACATGGTGCCGTCGGGTTTCATCGTCCTGGACCGGCTGCCCCTCTCGCCGAACGGCAAGGTGGACACCCGGGCTCTGCCCGCGCCGGCGACGGCTCCCCGCGCAGGCGGCCGCGGCCCCTCAGGGCCCGCGGAGGAAGCGCTGTGCGCGCTCTTCGCCGAAGCGCTGGGGCTCGAATCCGTGGGTCCCGACGACGGTTTCTTCGACCTGGGCGGGCACTCCCTGCTCGCCCTGCGGCTCCTCAACCTCATCCATGCGCGACTCGGCGCGGAAATCGCCCTCGGGAAGCTCTTCCTGACGCCGACCCCCGCCGCGCTCGCCGAACACATCACTCGACACCTTCCGGGAGGAACAGCATGACCAACCCCTTCGACAACGAGGACGGGACCTTCCTCGTCCTGCGCAACGACGAGGACCAGCTCTCGCTCTGGCCCGACTTCGCCGACGTCCCGGCCGGCTGGACCACGGTGTTCGGCCCTGACCGCCGCCAGCCGTGCCTGGACCACATCGAGGCGACCTGGACGGACATGCGGCCGCGCAGCCTGGTCCTGGCCATGGACGCGGACAAGGCCGGCTGAGTGAGTACGCAGCTCGCCTTCTGGCGCCGGACCCTGGACGGGGTGCCCCGGGAGCTCTCCCTGCCCTACGATCACGGCCGGCCGCTCGCGGCCGGCCCCCGGACGGGGCGCGTCGAACTGCGGGTCGGGGCCGAACTGCATGCCGGCGTGGCCCGCGTCGCGCGGGCCGAGGGCGTGAGCCGGCTCACGGTCCTCCAGGCGGCCCTGGCCACGCTGCTGTACCGGCTGGGAGCCGGGAGCGACCTTCCGCTCGGCACGGCCACGGCGGGCGGCCTCCTCGTCGTGCGGGCCGACCTGTCGGGCGGTCCCACCTTCACCGAGCTGCTGCCCCGCATGGCTTCGGCCATGCGGGGGGCCCTCGACCACCAGGACTCCGCCTTCGACCGGGTCATGGCGGAACTCGCTCCAGCTGGGGAGCCCTCCGCTCCCGCGTTCCCGCAGGTGGTGCTCACCCTCGACGAGCCGGCGCCCTCCTCATCGGGCGCCCCCCGAGACCTGAGCTGGGAGCTGGTGCAACAGCCGGGGGACGACGCCGCGCCGGCGGGGCTCGTGGGTGCGCTCACCTATGCCCGCGACCGCTTCGAGCGGGCCACCGCCGAGGCGATGGCCCGCCGCTTCGTCGACGTCCTGGAGCAACTCGTCGACCGTCCTTCGACCCCGCTGAGCGAGGTCGAGACGGTGGACGCCACCGAGCGCCGCAAGCTGCTCCTGGAATGGAACGACACGGCCCGCGACGTACCGCCTGCCACGATCCCGGAGCTCTTCGAGGCCCAGGTCGCCAGGACCCCGAACGCCGTGGCCGTCGCCGATGACCACGTCCGCCTCTCGTACGGCGAACTGAACGCGCGCGCCAACCGGCTCGCGCGGCTCCTGGCCGCCCGGGGCGTGGGCCCGGAGCGGCTCGTCGCGGTCATGGTCGAGCGTTCGGCGGACACCGTGGTGGCCCTGCTCGCCGTCATGAAGGCGGGCGGTGCCTGCCTGCCCATCGACCCGTCCTACCCCACCGAACGCATCGGGTACCTCCTCGAGGACACCCGGCCGGCCTGTCTGATCACCACCGAAGCGCTCCTGACGCGAACCGGGGGCGCCGTGCCCGCCGTCCTCCTGGACGGTGTGCGGACCACGGCCGAGCTGGCGGCGGCGGGGGACACGGATCTCGGCCCGGCGGAGCGCCCCGCGCTGCTGCCGGCCCATCCGGCCTACGTCCTCTACACCTCCGGTTCCACCGGCCGGCCCAAGGGCGTGCTCATCGCCCACGCGTCCATCGCCCGGCTGGTGTGCGGGACCAACTACATCGACCTCGGTCCGGGTGACGTCGTCAGCCAGCTGAGCTCGGTCTCCTTCGACGTCGCCATCTTCGAGGTGTGGGGGGCACTGCTCAGCGGGGCGCGGCTCGCGCTCCCCGCGCCCGGTGTGCTGTCCACCGCGGAACTGCGGGATTTCACGGCCCGCCACGGGGTGAGCGTCATGTGGCTGACCTCCGGCCTGTTCCATCAGGTGGTGGACACGGACGTGACCGCCCTGAGCGGGGTGCGGCAGCTGCTGGCGGGCGGGGACGTGCTGTCCGTCCCTCGGTGCGCGGCCGTGCTGGAGTCGCTGCCGGGCATCCGGCTCGTCAACGGCTACGGGCCGACCGAGAACACCACCTTCACGACCACGCACGTCATCGGCGCCGGCGATGTGGCCGGTGCGACCGCGGTGCCGGTCGGGAAGCCGGTCTCCGACACCCGGCTCTACGTGCTGGACTCCGGTTTGCGCATGGTCCCGCCCGGTGTGGCGGGCGAGCTGTACGTCGCGGGATCGGGCCTGGCCCGGGGTTACTTCCAGCGTCCCGGGCTGACCGCGGAGCGGTTCGTGGCCGACCCCTTCGGCGGGAACGGCGCCCGGATGTACCGCACCGGCGACATGGTGCGGTGGACGGCCGAGGGCGTACTGGAGTTCCTGGGGCGCTCGGACGGCCAGGTGAAGGTCCGGGGCTTCCGCGTGGAACTCGGCGAGGTCGAAGCCGCGCTGGCGGCCCACCCCGTGGTGGAACAGTGCGCGGTGACCGTGCACGTGACGGATTCCGGGGACAAGCGCCTGGTCGGCTACGTGGTGCCGCGACCGGGTGCGGACGCGGTCGACGGGACCGCCGTACGGGCCTGGCTCGGGGACCGGCTGCCGGACCACCTGGTGCCGTCGGCGGTGATGGCGCTGGACGCACTCCCGCTGACGGCCAACGGGAAGCTGGACCGAAGGGCCCTGCCCACCCCGCCGTTCGCGGCCGGGACGCCCTACCGGGCACCCGGGTCGCCCCAGGAGGAAGCCCTGTGCGGCATCGTCGCGTCGGTGCTCGGCGTGGACCGGGTCGGCCTGGACGACGACTTCTTCGACCTGGGCTGCCATTCCCTGCACGCCACCCAGATCGCGTCCCGCGTACGCGGTGAGATGGCGGTCGAGCTGCGGATGCGGGCGGTGTTCGAGGCCGTGACGGTCGCCGGGCTCGCCCGGGCGGTCGCCGCCGCCCGGCCCGCGGCCCCGCCCATCGTCCGCCGCACGGCGGGGTAGGCACCGCACGCGAGAGAGGCGGGGGGGGGGCGGGTGGTGGTGCGCGCCGGCGGCCGGGGCGGCGCGGGGGGCGCGGGCAGTGGCCAGATGGATAA
>NZ_JBEPFL010000063.1:0-24183 GCF_040301925.1 Streptomyces sp. NPDC000075 | reverse complement strand
GTGTTCAGACGTGTGCTGTTCAGTTCTCGGGCGACGGGTCCGTCCGCCCCGGACCGGTCCGGGGCGGAGCCCTTGCGGGGCGCCCCCGCCGGGGAGGCGGCGGCCGCGCGCAGCTGTGCCACGATGCGGGGCAGTGCCTCGCCCAGCGGGTCCCGGATGAGCTCGGTGGCGATGGCGTCGTACGGGGTCGGGTCCCAGTTGACGATGACCAGGGTCGCCCCGGCGTGCACCGCGGCCGCGCAGAGGGAGCCCGCCGGTTCGACGGTCAGTGTCGTGCCGGTGGCGAGGATCAGGTCGCAGGAGGTGACCGCCTCCTGCGCCCTCGTGAACACCTCGGGTGCCATGGTCTGGCCGAACATGGTGCTGGCGGTCTTCTGGATCCCGCCGCACTGCGGGCAGCCCGGTGTGGCCTCCCCGGCGGCGATCCTGGTCAGGACGTCCGTGGTGGGCCCGCGGTGGCCGCAGGCGACGCACAGGGTGGTGCGCATGGTGCCGTGCAGTTCGACCACCCGGTCGGCCGGGGTGCCGGCGAGCTGGTGCAGGCCGTCGGTGTTCTGGGTGACGACCGTGGTGTCGATGGCCGAGTCCGCCAGCGCGGCCACCGCGCGGTGGCCGGCGTTGGGTTCGGCTTCCCAGACGGGGTGCTCGTAACGCGTCTTCCAGTAGCTCACGCGGAGGTCGGGATCCGTCATGAACGCCTGGTAGGTGTGTCTGGTCTGCTGTCCCGGGCTCAGGGTCCAGACGCCGGAGGGGCCGCGGAAGTCCTGGATGCCGGAGTCGGTGGACAGGCCCGCGCCGCTGAACACCACGAGGCGGCGGACGCCGTAGGCCCAGTCGGGGATGGTGTCGTGCTCCTGCCCGGGCGGGCCGGCCGGCTGGTCGGAAGGGGGAAAGGGGAACGTCATGGGGACCTCCGGGAGCAGTGGGTCCGGCCGACCGTATGCGATCGACTCGGCATCAGCGTGTGGCTTTCGCACCGGTGAAGCGGTTGAGCGCGTGCACGCCCTCGCGCAGGGCGACCACGAGGCGGTCGGCCAGGTCGTCCGTGTTCTCCTTGGTGAGCAGGCTCCGGTGGTCGCCCGGCGTTTCGAGCACCACCAGCGGACCTGAGACCTTGGCGCCCCAGCCCAGGTCGGGCAGGGTGTGCGGGGCCTCCTCGCCCCGGATGACCACGGCGCTGCCGCCGTACGGGACGTGGTCCTGGTCGCGGTAGTCCAGCAGGGCCTTGGCATGGCGCCGGAAGAGCTGCACCAGGCGTCGCAGGTCCTCGACGCTGCCGACGTCGGGGCGGGCCAGGTGGCCCTCGGCCAGCGACAGCGCGTGCTGGAGGCGTCGTTCGGGCGCGATCCGCTGGAGTTCGGCCAAGGTGATCGGCAGCTTGTCGGCGAAGGCGCCGAGGATCGCCGCGGCGTCGTCGTCCACCCATGCGGGGGGAACCGGGTCGGCGATGCTGGAGTCGATGAGCGCCAGTGTCTCCACCTCACCGCCCTCGCGCTCCACCTGACGGGCCATCGCGTAGGCGACCGCGCCACCCATGCACCAGCCGCCGAAGCGGTACGGCCCTTCGGGCTGCACGGTGCGCACCACGCGCATGTAGTGCTCGGCGATGTCCTCGATGGTCGC
The DNA here is from genome assembly GCF_040301925.1 of Streptomyces sp. NPDC000075. Classification (NCBI taxonomy): domain Bacteria; kingdom Bacillati; phylum Actinomycetota; class Actinomycetes; order Kitasatosporales; family Streptomycetaceae; genus Streptomyces; species Streptomyces sp. NPDC000075. The sequence goes on along the minus strand of NZ_JBEPFL010000063.1, from coordinate 22,560 downwards.
CGGGCGGGGGCCGTCCGGACCGAGGTGGTCGTAGGCCTGGATCCCGAAGGCCGGCAGGTCCGCGGGCAGGGAATCGCTCAGCGCGCCGTAGCAGAACACCGTGCCGCCCAGCGGGTGGATGAGGAACAGGGGCCGCTCCCCCGAGGCGGGGGCCTCCTTCAACGGGACCAGGATCGAGCCCTGTTCCTCGGTCCCGCTGTCGATGGCCGCCGCGATGGAGGCGACGGTGGCGCCGGTGAGCAGGCTCGCCAGGGGCACCTCGTGGCCGGTGGCCTCCTTGATGCGCAGGACGACCCGGAGCGCCGCGATGGAGTAGCCGCCCAGGTCGCGGAAGGTGTCGTCGGCGCCGACCCGGTCCAGGCCCAGTTCCTCGCTCCACACCCCCGCGACCAGGCGCTGCGTGTCCGTGGAGAGGGCGACGATCTCGCCGGCGGCGGTACCGTGGCGGTCCGGGTCGGGCAGGGCCGCCCGGTCGGTCTTTCCGTTCGGGGTCAGCGGGTAGGCGTCGAGCCACATGTACGCCGACGGCACCATGTAGTCCGGGACGTGGGCGGCCACGTGGGCGCGGAGTTCCTGCGGGGTGGAGAGCGGCGTCCCGGCCGTGGCCACGAGGTAGGCGACGAGCTGGTGCCCGCCCGCGCCGTCGGGCCGGGGGACGACCACGACCTGGCCGACCGACGGGTGGGTGGCGAGCACCGACTCGATCTCGCCGAGTTCGATGCGGAACCCGCGGATCTTGACCTGGTGGTCGGACCTGCCGATGAAGTCGAGCCGCCCGTCCGGACGCCAGCGCACCGTGTCGCCGGTGCGGAAGAGCCGGCTGCCCGGCCGCCCGAAGGGATCGGCCACGAAACGCGTCGCGGTCAGGCCGCCGCGGTCACGGTAGCCGCGGGCCACACCGTCACCGCCGATGTGGAGCTCGCCCGGTACACCGACGGGGACCGGGCGCAGGCTCTCGTCCAGGACGTACACCTGGGTGTTGGCCAACGGCGTGCCGATCGTGACGGCCTCGCCCCGGCGCACGGCCTGCAGACAGGACCAGATGGTGGTCTCGGTCGGTCCGTAGGCGTTCCACACCGACCCCATGCGGGCCGCGAGCTGCTCCGCCAGATCGGCCGGCAGGGCCTCACCCCCGCACACGGCCCGGATGCCCGGCTCCTCGCCGAGACCCGCCTCGATGAGCATCCGCCAGGCGGACGGGGTGGCCTGGGCGATGGTGGCCCGCTCGACCTCGGCGACGAGCGCGGAGGCGTGGGAGGCGGCGTCCGCGAGCACGCGGAGTTCAGCGCCCACCAGCAGCGGGGCGAAGACCTCCAGTCCCGCGATGTCGAAGGACAGGGAGGTGACGGCCAGCCAGCGGTCCGCGTCCGTGAGACCCGTCTCGTCGATCATGGAGCGGAGCAGGTTCACCAAGGCGCGGTGCGGGATCTGTACGCCCTTGGGCCGGCCCGTCGAACCGGAGGTGTAGATCACGTAGGCGAGGTTCTCGGCCCGCAGGCCGGAGGAGAACACGACGTTGCGGCCCTCGACCGCACGGTCGGGGGTGATCGTCAGCACCTCGGCCGGGGAGGCGGGAAGGTGCGACTCCGGGTCGGCCAGCACCAGCGCGGCCTTCGAATCGGCCAGCATGTACGCCAGCCGTTCCGCCGGGTAGTCCGGGTCCAGCGGCAGGTACGCCCCACCGGCCCAGAGCACCGCGAGCACGGCGGTGATCAGGTCCGCCGATCGCCGCATGGACACGCCCACGACCACGTCCGGGCCGACGCCGCGCTCGCGCAGCCGCCAGGCCAGCCGGTTCACCCGCTGGTACAGCTCGGCATAGGTCAGCTGCTGGTCCCCGCAGCTGAGGGCGGTCTTGTCGGGGAAGCGCTCGGCGGCTTCGGCGAGGAGGGACGGCAGCGGGCGATCCAGGGGGAACGCGGCGGCCGTGTCGTTCCACTCCTTCAGCTGCCGGGTGGTCTCCGCGCTGCTCAGCAGTGGCGTGCCCGACACCGGGGCGGCCGGGTCGTCGACCATGGCCTCCAGCGCCGCCGCGTAGTAGCCGCCGATCGCCTCGATCTGCTCCGCCGGGAACTCGGTCTCGTCGTAGTTGATGCCGAGACCGATCTCACCGGTGTTCGGGTCCGCGCCGAAGTTCGCGGTGAACGGGAAGTTGGTCTGCTCGAAGAAGTTCGTGTCCTCGATGGTCAGATGGGTCAGGGTGAGGGCGCCGTAGCTGCGCATCGCGCGGTAGTCGACCAGGGTTTCGAACAGCGAGTTCCGGTTCAGGTCGCGCTGCATCTGGCCGAGGGGGTAGCGCCGGTGGGCGAGCGCCTCGACCTCCGCGTGGTGGACCTGGCGGGCCAGGTCGCGCCAGCTGGTCCGGCCGGTGTCCAGCACCAGCGGAACGCTGTTGAGGAACAGGCCGAGCATCCGGTCGGCGTCCGGGGACTCCGGGCGGCAGTTGGCCACCCGCCCGGTGATCACGCGTGCCCGCCCCGACAGCTGGGAGAGCACGGCGGCGTGCGCGGCGTACAGGGCGGCCTTCGTGGCCACGCGTGTGCCGGCGGCAAAACCCTTGAGGCGCGTGGTGAGGTCCGGGCGGAACGGCACGCGGTACACCCGCGCCGACCGCTGCGCGCCCTCCCCGGTGACCGGCGTGCGTGCGGTGTCGCCCCAGCGGGGCAGCTCCAGCACGTCGGTGTCCGCCAGCAGGTCGCGCCAGTAGTCGCGCGACCCCGCGTCGGCCAGTGCCTCGCGCTCCAGCCGGACGTGGTCGCGGAAGCGGGAGGCGAGCCGGGGCGGCCGGGGAGCGTGACCCGCGAGCGAGCGGTCGTACTCCGTCAGGAGCCACGAGGTCAGCAGTGACAGGCTCCAGCCGTCGAGGATCGCGTGGTGAAAGCTCAGGTTCAGCCAGAACGAGGTGTCGCTCACCAGCTGCGCGTGGACGCGGAGCAGCGGCGGCACGGCCAGGTCGAACGGCCGGGCCTTCTCGCCGGCGCGCCACACCATGATGTGCGCGTCCTGGTCGACCGGGCTCAGGCCGGTCAGGTCCTCTACGGTGAGCGGGGGTTCCACGTGGTCGTGCACGAGCTGCATGGGCTCGCTGAACCGGGTCAGTTCCACGCCGCTGCGCAGGATGTCGTGGCCCGCCAGGAGCGCGGCGAGCACGCTCCGCAGGCGGGAAGCGTCGAACGGGCCGGAGATCTTCAGGCTGGACAGGTCGTGATAGGTGGTTCCGGTGCTGTCGAGGTGGCTGTGGTACAGCATCCCGGACTGCAGCCGCGTGAGCGGATAAGCGTCGTTGATCGCCATGGTGTCAGCTCCCGCCGGTCAGGCTTCGTACAGGCGGGCTCGGTCCTCGTCAGACATGAGGAAGAACTCGCCGAGGGCATCGGACATTGGGGTGGTACTCGCTGGGGCAGGGGCATCGGGGCCGTGGTGCACGGCCAGCGCCGCCACGGTGGGGGTACGGAACATGTCCTCGACCGTGAACGAGAAGCCGTTCTGCCCGGCGCGGCCGACGACCGCGATGGCGTGCATGGAGTCACCGCCGAGTTCGAAGAAGTCGACGTCGGCTCCGACGCCGCCGGTGCCGAGCACGTCCTGCCAGATGGCCGCCAGGACCTCCTCGGCCTCCGTCGCGGGGGCGCGCGAGGGCGCCCGCGACTCCGCGGCCGGTGCGGGGAGGGCCTTGCGGTCCACCTTTCCGCTCGTGGTCACGGGGAACCGGTCGAGCACCACGACGGACGAGGGCACCATGTACTTCGGCAGCAGTGCGGCCGCGTGCGCCAGCAGTTCATCGGTCCGCGGTGCCGGTGCCGCGGGCGGCACCACCACGTAGGCCACCAGACGGCGGTCGCCGGGGCGGTCCTCGCGTACGAGCAGCAGTGCCTGCTCGACGGCCTCGTGCCGGGCGAGCACCTGCTCGATCTCACCGAGTTCGATGCGGAACCCGCGGACCTTGACCTGGTGGTCCAGGCGGCCCAGGAACTCCAGCCGGCCGTCGGGCAGCCAGCGCGCGCGGTCGCCCGTCCGGTACAACCGGGTGCCGGGCGGGCCGTAGGGGTCGGCGACGAACCGCTCGGCGGTCAGCGCGGGCCGGCCGTGGTAGCCGCGGGCGAGGCCCTCGCCGCCGAGGTACAACTCGCCCGCCACGCCGACGGGAACCGGGGCGAGGCCCTCGTCCAGCACGTAGGTCCGGGTGTTGGCGATCGGGGCGCCGATGGGCACGCGTGGCGCCCGGTCGTCCGGTTCGCAGGTCCAGGAGGTGACGTCCACGGACGCCTCCGTCGGGCCGTAGAGGTTCTCCAGCCGGGCGTCGAGCGTGCGACGGCACGACCGCGCGACCTCCGCCGGCAGTTCCTCGCCGCTGCACACGATCAGCCGGAGCGCGTCCAGCCGGGCCACCTGCGGTACGTCGAGGAAGGCCCGCAGCATCACCGGGACGAAGTGGCAGACGGTGACCCCGGCCGAGGCCATCAGTTCGGCCAGGTACTGCGGCTCGCGGTGGCGCCCCGGGGCGGCCAGGACGAGGCACGACCCGTTCATCAGGGGCCAGAAGAGCTCCCACACGGAGACGTCGAAGCTGATCGGCGTCTTGTGCAGCACGCGGTCCTCGGGCGTCAGGCCGTACGCGTCCTGCATCCACGACAACCGGTTGACGATGCCGCGGTGCGGCACCTGCACCCCCTTGGGGGCGCCCGTCGAGCCCGAGGTGTAGATGACGTAGGCCAGGTTCCCGGAGCGGGCCGACGGCACTGGTCCCGTCTCGGCCGTCTCCGTCCCCACGACGATCTCGACGCAGCCGGCCTCGGCGAAGCGGCCCGTGGACCCGTGGCCGGTGAGGACGACCGGGACCGCGCTGGACCGCACCATCGTGCGCAGCCGCTCCAGGGGATGACCGGGCTCCAGCGGAAGGTAGGCGCCGCCGGCCTTGAGGACGGCCAGGAGGCCGACGACCAGTTCCAGGGAACGGTCCAGGTGGACGCCGACGACGACGTCCGGCCCGACTCCGAGCTCGCGCAGCCGCCAGGCCAGCGCGTTGGCGCGGCGGTCCAGCTCTCCGTAGGTCAGTTCCTCGTCCTCGAAGCGGACGGCCGGCGCCAGGGGCGTCCGGTGGGCCCGTTCGACGATGAAGTCGGTCAGGGTGCGGTCGAGCGGGTACGGGACCGCCGTGTCGTTCCAGCGTTCGAGCAGCAGTTCGCGTTCGGCGGGGCCGGTCAGCGTCAGCCGGTGCAGCGGCGTGCCCGGGTCGGCGGCCACCTGCGCCAGGACGTGATCCAGGTGGCCGATCAATCGGGCCATGGTCGCCTCTTCGAAGAGGTCGAGGTCGTAGTCGAGGACGCCGACCAGCCCTTCATCGCCCTGGGTGAAGCGGAGGCTGATGTCGCACTGGGCGCGGGCCTCGGTGCTCACCAGCGCTTCGACCTCCTGGCCGGGGATGCGCAGGGGCACCGTCGGCACGTTCTGGAGGGCGAACAAGACCTGATAGAGGGGGTTGCGGCTGAGGTCGGGCTCGGGGGCGAGTTCGGCGACCAGCCGTTCGAAGGGGGCCTGCTGGTGGTCGAACGACGCCAGCGACATCTCCTTCACCCGGGCCAGCAGCTCCGCGAACGTCGGCGCACCGCCCGTGTCCACCTTCATCAGCACGGTGTTGAGGAAGCAGCCGATCGAACGCTCGAACTCGGACCGGGGGCGGAACGCCACCGGCGTGCCCACGAGGACCTCGTCCTGGCCCGCGTGCCGTGAGAGCACCAGGCCGAACGCGGACAGCAGGGTCATGAACATCGTGGCCCCGGCGGACCGGCCCGCCTCCTCCAAGCCGCTGACCACCTCGGCCGGCACCGTGAACTGTGTCCGCGCCCCGCGGTGCGTCTGGACCGCGGGACGGATCCGGTCCGTCGGAAGGTCCAGCACGGTGGGGGCACCGTCCAGCCGCTCCTTCCACCAGGCGACCAGCTGGTCCTGCTCGCCGCTGTCGAGGGCGGCGCGTTCCCAGGCGACCAGATCCGTGAACTGGGCGACCGAGGGCTCCGGGGCCGCGCCCTCCAGGGCGCGGGACAGGTCCTCGAAGAACACTCCGGCCGACCAGCCGTCGAAGATGATGTGGTGCACGGTGAAGACCACGATCTGCTCGCTCTCACCGGTGCGCACGAGGACGCAGCGCATCAGCGGCGCGGCCGCCAGGTCGAAGGGCCGGCGCGTCTCGGCGGCCGCGTAGGCCCGCCCGAGCCGCTCGGCATCGGCCCGCTCCCGCAGGTCGACCGTCTTGACCGGGATCCGGGCGTCGGGCAGGACCTCCTGGACCGGGTCCCCGTCGCGGACCAGGAACCGGGTCCGCAACGCCCCGTGCCGAGCCACCACCACGTCGAGCGCGGACTGCAGGGAGGACTCGTCCAGCGCGCCGCGCACCCGCAGCATCGCCGACATGTTGTACGAGACGTCGCCGGGCTGGACCTGGTCCACGAACCACAGGCGCCGCTGTACGAGCGACAGTGCGTGGGCCCCGTCGCCGTCGGCCGTCGAAGGGATCGTCGTCAGCTCCGCCACGGGTTCTCGTACCCCGTCCGCGACCTGCCGCAGGAAGCCCGAGACGGTCGGGGTCTCGAAGACCTCGCGCATGGTGAGGCGCACGCCGAACGTCTCCGCGACACGGGACAGCAGCCGGGTGAGGAGCAGCGAGTGGCCGCCGAGGGCGAAGAAGTCGTCCTCCACTCCGATCCCGCTGACCGCGAGCACGTCCTCCCACAGCCGGGCCATCTCCCGCTCCGCGTCGGTGGCCGGCGGCCGGGAGGTCTCGTCGACCTCGGTCTCGCCGCTCGGCGCGGGCAGTGCCGCCCGGTCCACCTTGGCGTTGTGGTTCAGCGGGAAGCCCGGCAGCACGACGAACGCGGAGGGCACCATGTGCTTGGGCAGCGCGGCGCTCGCCCTGGTCCGCAGCTCGGCCGGGCTCGGCGCCTCGGCCCCGGGGACGGCCGTGACGTACGCGACGAGGCGCCGGTCGCCGGGGCGGTCCTCCCGGACCAGGACCAGTGCCTGGCCGACGCCCTCGTGGGTGACCAGCACCGCTTCGATGTCACCCGGCTCGATCCGGTGACCGCGCAGTTTGATCTGGTGGTCCACTCGGCCGACGAACTCGGCGCAGCCCTCTCCCAGGTAGCGGACGCGGTCACCGGTGCGGTAGATCCGGTCCTCCGGGTCACCGGTCCACGGACTCGTGGTGAACCCGCCGGCCTCGCCCCGGAGGTAGCTCGCGAGGTAGGGGGTCCGGACCACGAGCTCGCCGATCTCGCCCTCGGCGCAGAGCTCTCCGGCGGGGTTGACGCACAGGATCTGGATTCCGGTGATGCCGGGTCCGATCGGCGACTTGGAGGAGAAGGGCACGATGCCGTCGGGGGCGTCCGGGGCGCGCAGCGACAGCGCGGAGATGATCTGCGGGGTTTCGGTCGCCCCGTAAATGTTGATCAGGGTGGACCCGGGGGCCAACGCGGCCCAGGCGACCGCCGTACTGCGGCGCAGCACGTCGCCGTTGATGCCGACCAGCCGCATGTGCGGCAGCTTCCCGCCCGGGGGCATGGCCGCGGCCAGTTCGTTGGCGTAGGGCGGGGTGAGGTGGACGACGGTCGACTCGGACTCGCCGAGCCACCGGCTGGTCGCGTGGAAGTCCAGCCGGTCGTGCTCCGGGAAGACGGACGTCGCCCCCACCCACATGGGGGTCAGCAGGTCGCGCATCAGGACCTCGTAGCCGAGGCCGGCCAGTACGGCGAAGCGGTCGTCGGAGCACAGCCGCTGGGAGGTCTCGTACCAGTCGAGGAAGTGCATGACCGCGTCGTGCCGGGTCAGCACGCACTTGGGGGTCCCGGTGGATCCGGAGGTGAACACCGCGTAGATCGTGTCGGCGGCGGTGACCTCGATGCCGAGGTCACCGTCGGGCAGGGAGGTCCAGTCGGCCCCCGCGTCCATCCGGATCACCTCGGTGGACACCGCGGCGACCTCGGACACCTCGTCCGCGAGGTCCGCGCAACCGCGGGTGATCACCAGGGCCTTCGGGGTGCTCACCTCCACGCACTGCGCCAGACGGGCGGCGGGCATGGTCGAGTCCATGATCACGAACGGGGCGGCGCACTTCATCGCCGCGAGCATCGCCACCTGCGTGGACGGATCACGGCTGATGAGGATGCCGACCAGGTCTCCGCGCCGCACGCCGGCCGCGAGGAGCCTGCGGGCCAGCCGGTTGGCGGCCCGGTCGAGCTGCCGGTACGTCCAGTCGCCGTCCTTGGCGGACATGGCGATCCGGTCCGGATCCGTGTCCACGTGCTTGGCGAGCCGCTCCAGGAGCGAGCCGGGCCAGTGCGGCATCAGGGGTTCGTAGGGGTCGGGCAGCTTCTCCCGGCTCTCCTCGGACAGCAGCGGGTACCCCCCGACGGGCCTGTGCGGATTGCGGCTGACCTGGGCCAGCAGCTCGCCGGTCTGCTCCAGCAGCCAGCCGATCCGCGCCTCGGGGAACAGGTCGGCGTCGTAGACCAGGTCGAGCAGGAGCTGCCCTTGCGAGGACTTCACGTAGAGGGTCAGGTCGAACTTCGCCGAGACCGTCTCGTTCGGCAGGTGCTCGACCGTGCAGCCGGGGAACACCGGCGGCTGCGGCTCCCCGTCGAAGTTGAGCAGCACCTGGACCAGGGGGTTGCGGCTGAGGTCGTGGTCAGGGGCGAGTTCGGCGACCAGCCGTTCGAAGGGGGCCTGCTGGTGGTCGAACGACGCCAGCGACATCTCCTTCACCCGGGCCAGCAGCTCCGCGAACGTCGGCGCACCGCCCGTGTCGACCCTCATCGGCACGGTGTTGAGGAAGCAGCCGATCGAACGCTCGAACTCGGACCGGGGGCGGAACGCCACCGGTGCGCCGACCAGGACCTCGTCCTGGCCCGCGTGCCGCGAGAGCACCAGACCGAACGCGGACAGCAGGGTCATGAACATCGTGGCCCCGGCCGACCGGCCCAGCTCCTCCAAGCCGCTGACCACCTCGGCCGGCACCGTGTACCGCCGGGTCGCACCGCGGTGCGCCTGGACCGCCGGCCGGGCCCGGTCCGTGACCAGCTCCAGCACGGTCGGAGCGCCGGCCAGCTGCTCCTTCCACCAGGCGACCGTCTCGTCCTGCTCGCCGCTGTCGACGGTGGCGCGCTCCCAGGCGACCATCTCGGTGAACTGGGCGACCGAGGGGTCCAGGGCCGTGCCCTCCAGGGCGCGGGACAGGTCCTCGAAGAACACCCCGGCCGACCAGCCGTCGAAGACGATGTGGTGCACGGTGAACACGACCAGCTGTTCGGCCTCGTGGGTGCGCACCAGGGAGCAGCGCATCAGCGGCGCGGCCGTCAGGTCGAACGGACGGCGGGTCTCGCCCGACACGTACGCGTGGGCGAGCTCCTCGGCGTCGGGCCGGTCCCTCAGGTCGACCACGTCCACCCGCACCCGGGCGTCGGGCAGGACCTCCTGGACCGGGTCCCCGTCGCGAACCAGGAACCGGGTCCGCAACGCCCCGTGCCGAGCCACCACCACGTCGAGCGCGGACTGCAGGGAGGACTCGTCCAGCGCGCCGCGCACCCGCAGCACCACCGGCATGTTGTACGAGACGTCGCCGGGCTGGACCTGGTCCACGAACCACACGCGCCGCTGGATCGAGGACAGCTCGACGAAATGGGCAGACACTGACTTCCCCTTACTGGACCTTACGGATGCTCGCGGCGGTCCGGTTCCCTCGGGCGGGATCCGGACCGCCGCCTTACTGCGGTCGACGTCTTACTTGAGGGCGTCGAGGACCGAATGCAGTGCCTTGAGGACGGCCTCGCGGGACTGCTCGGTGGGCTCCATGAAGTCGAAGCCGTGGTACCCGTCGGGCACGTCGACGACCTCCACCGGTGCCCCGTGCTCCTCGGCCACCGCGATGAACCGGGCCTCGGTCCCGGCGATCAGCGGGTCCTCCAGGCCGACGGTGGTGAGCACGATCGGCGGCAGGGCGCCGGCCTCGGCCAGTGCCCGCGCGGGCTCGAACTCCGGCAGGAGTTCCTTGCCGGGGCGGGAGCCCAGCACCGGGTAGGTGGCCGCCAGGGCGCGCAGCCACGCGGGCGCCTCGCGCAGCCAGGGGGAGATGAGCGGACCGCCGCCGCAGAAGAACCAGATGCCGATCCGGTCCGCGTCGATCCGGGGGTCGGCCCGGAGGGTCTCGATCGCCTCGGCCAGTGCCTCAGCGGCGCGGGGGAAGTCCGCGTACGTGTTCAGCGGCAGCTGGAGGGGGGCGGCGGCCGTGCCGTGAGCGGCCAGGAGGGAGCCGTAGCCCCGGTAGACCGGCCAGTCGCGGGGGCGGTTCCACGGGAGTTCGGCCGGCAGCGGTCCGCCGCAGACGAAGACGACCGCCGGGCTGGGGCCGGTCGCTCCTTCGGGCAGGTAGAGGTCGATGATGCCGATGCGTTCGGGTGTGACGGGCTCGACCGGGAGGATGAACGGAGCATCCACGAAGTCGGGGGTTTCGGACATGTCGAGGTCTTCTCTCAGCTCGTGGGGAAGGGGGTGCGCGGACGCCGCTCAGGCCTCGTCGTCGACCTTGGGCAGTTCCGTGCCGATCTTCGTGAGCGCCGTGGGCAGCAGGAAGTACGGCACCGGCACCAGGCACATGACCAGTGCGATGGAGAACAGGGCGGGGCGCATGCCCACCTGGGTGGCGAGGAGGCCGCCGAAGAGCGAGCCGAAGGGGACGAGGCCCACGCCGAGGAAGCGCAGGGTCGCCATGACCCGGCCCAGGAAGCGGTCGGGCGTGATGGACTGCCGGATGGCCACCAGCGACACGGCGAAGGTCTGGCTGAGGCAGCCGTACAGGAAGTTGAGGGCCACCAGCAGAATCACGGTGACCACGCCGGACCCGTGCAGCGTCGAGATCCCGAGCAGGAAGATGTTGCTCACGAAGGCGCAGGTGATCAGCACCCGGCCGTAGCCGAACCGCTTGGGCAGGGCGGACGAGAAGAGCGCGCCCACCAGCAGGCCGGGGCCCATCGCGGCGAACGCCAGGCCGATGGCGAAGCCGGAGAGGTGCAGTTCCTTGGGCAGGAAGACGACGTAGATCGCCGTGAAGGCCGCGTAGCAGAAGTTGAAGGACGCGGTGATGATCGTCACCGAGCGCAGCACCGCGTTGCCGAACACGAAACGCATGCCGGCCGCGATCTGCGGGAAGGGGCTCCCGGTCCGCTGGTTCTGCTCCGCCGCCGGTTCGGGCTTCTGGATGCGCCAGATGGCCAGGGCCGACAGGAGGAAGAAGCCCACCGCCGCGACCACGGCGGCCGGGGGCATGATCAGCGAGACCAGCAGACCGCCGAGCGCGGGGCCGCAGATCAGCGCCGTCGAACGGGCCGTCTCCAGCTCGCTGTTGCCCTTCGCCAGCTGTTCGCGTTCGATCACGCGGGGCAGGTAGGCCTGGGCGCCGACGTCGAACAGCACCGTGCAGGTGCCGACCAGGAACGCGACGATGTACAGCGTCGATATCCCCAGTCCGTGGAAGGCGTAGGCCAGCGGGATCAGGGCCAGGGCCAGGGCGCGGCCCAAGTCCGCCGCGATCAGCACGTTGCGGCGGCGCCAGCGGTCGACGAGCACGCCGACGAACAGGACCAGCAGCAGGTAGGGCAGCTGTCCGACCATACGCATCAGGCCGACGTCGAAGGCGGACGCCCCCACCGTCGTCACGGCCACCAGGGGCACCGCGACGTCACTGATCTGGTACCCGAAGTGGGAGGCGGTGTTGCCCGCCATCAGGCGGCGGAAGTCCCGGTTGCGCCATGGACTGGCGCCCGGCCGCTCGGTCGCGGCCTCCGCCTTTTCCATCGAGTCGTTCGTTGTCAATGGACGATCCTCACTCTGTTCCGTGTCGGCGCTCAGGCCGACGACGGCCTGCGCATGTGCGCGAAGTACTCGTACTGACTGGGCAGCGTGGCGACGAGCCCACGCGCTTCGTCGCGGATGTCCCGCATCGTCTTTCCGGCCGCGGCGCCGTCCATGGATCCGAGGGCCGCGGAGGACCGCAGCGGCACGCCTCCGAGCCCCAGGAGCATCGCCTGGTACGAGTACGGCTCGAAGCCGTGGTACCAGGGGTAGATGGACTCGGAGTCCGGGAGCTTGATCCGCCACTGCTCGATGCGCTCGGCGAGGCCGTCGGGCAGCGGGCGGGTCTTCGTGTCCTTCCAGTACCGGTTGTCCTGGCGGGCGGCCGCGTAGTAGTGGAGGACCAGGAACTCGCGGACCCCGTCCAGCATCCGCGCCATGTGCCCGTTGTAGGACGCGCGCACCCCCTCGTTCCAGGTGGCGTCCGGGAAGTGCTTGACCAGCTGCTCGATGGCGTTCTGGATGAAGAAGATCCCGGTCGACTCCAGGGGCTCCACGAACCCCGCCGACAGGCCGATGCCGACGCAGTTGTTCACCCAGGCGTTGCGGGTGCGTCCGATCCGCATCTTGATGTGGTTGGCCTCCACACCCTCGGCCTCGGGGCCGACGAACTCGCGCAGGGTCTTCTCGGCCTCTTCCGGGCTGATGTAGTCGCTGGCGTAGACGTACCCCGTGCCGATCCGGTCGAAGAGGGGGATCGTCCAGATCCAGCCCGCGTCCTGCGCGGTCGCCGTGGTGCACGGACGCATCCCGCGGGTCGCGGCCTCGACGGGAACCCGCAGGGCCACGGCCCGGTCGTTCGGCAGGCTGTCCTGGTAGGAGATGAAGGGCTCGCCCAGCGCCTGGTTGATCAGCAGCCCGCGCCAGCCCGTGCAGTCGATGAACAGGTCACCGTGGAGTTCGCCGTGTTCGGCGGTGTCGACGTGGCTGATCCAGCCCCGCTCGTCGAGCGCGACACGGGTGACGTCGTCGAGGACGTGCGCGACCCCGCGCTCGGTGCCGTACTTGGTGAGGAACTTCGCCAGCAGCACCGTGTCGAAGTGGTAGGCGTAGGGGAACTGGGTCTGCTGTTCGGTCAGCGTGCTGCGGCCCACGGCCTCGGAGCCGCTGCCAGCCCGGTCCTCGCGCTGCTCGAAGATGTTCCCGTCGAGGTGGCGCGGGGAGGAGAGCTGCTCGCACAGGGCGGGGATCACGAAGCAGTCGTCGTCGAAGCGGTCCGAAGGACGCTGCTTCAGCCACCAGTCGGTGATGGGGAAGCCGTCCACGACCCGGGTGCGCTCGAACGGGTGGTAGAAGTGGTGCCCGGGCTCGCGCCAGTTCTCGAAGCGGATGGCCAGCTTGTACGTGGCGCTGCACTCGGGCATCCATTCGTGCTCCTGGAGCCCGAGGTACTGGAAGAAGTGCCGCACGGTGCTGAACGTGGCCTCGCCCACCCCGATGCTCGGGATGTTCTTCGACTCCACGACGGTGACCGAGACGTTCTCACCGAAGGTCGCCTTGAGGTAACAGGCCGACATCCAGCCGGCGGTGCCGCCGCCGACGACGACGATGTTCTTGATCATTTCGAGGACCTACCTTGAAAGCTTGGGGAAGGTGTGCGCCGGACCGTCAGAGCCGTGCCCTGACCGCCCACAGTTCGGGGAAGAATCGCTGCTCGGCCACGCGTCGCAGCCAGTTCGCGCCGGAGCTCCCGGCGGTGCCCGTCTTCGAGCCGAGGAGCCTCTCGACGGAGAGCAGATGGGTGTTGCGCCACCGGCACAGGTCGAAGGCCACGTCCACGAGGGCTTCCGCGAGCAGGTAGACGTCCGCGTACTTGTCCTGCTCGGTGTAGACGGTCCGCCAGACCTCGACGATCTCCTCCCGCACCGGGGGGACGGCCTCGCTCCAGTCCCGTTCGACGCTGTCCCGCGGTACCGGCAGCCCGCGCCGCCACAGCAGCCGCAGCGCCGCGTCGTAGAGGCTCATCTCGCCGAGCGAGCGGAGCAGGTCGCGGTAGGTCGGCTGGTGGCCGCGGTGCCCCTCGGCCATCATCGCGACCTTGTGGCCCAGCAGGAACTCCATGTGACGGTACATGTACGACTGGAATCCGGAACCCTCGCCGAGGGCGTCGCGGAACTCGGCGTACTCGGTGGGACTCAGCGAAGTGAGCACGTCCCAGGAGCCGTTCAGCGCCGTGTAGACGTTGCGCAGGCGACGCAGCGTGCGCAGGGCCCCCGCGACGTCGTCGTCCTCCAGCTGGTCCCTCGCACGCACCGATTCGATGTGGGCGAGTTTGAACAGGAGCTCGTTCACCTGGGTGGTGATCAGGAAAGACGGTTCGGTCTCCGCGTCCGTCCGCAGGTTCTGCAGGGACAGCAGTACTTCGCTGCCCACATAGCGTACGAACGGGTTGCTCCCGTCTCCGCTCTCCATGGTCAGGTCACTGGGATGGTCCATAGCTCGCTCTAAAAGTCCCGTTCAAATCGGAAACCGGCGTTGTCCGGTGAGGCCCGGGCCGATAGAACCAGTGCATGCGGAGTGCGTCAAGAACTTGGGTCTCCCCTTCATGGGACGAATTCGTGGGATGAATGGATGGGGTAATTCATCGGGTGAGTGAATGTCGTGATGCGCGTCTCGGGGTATGAGTGAATTTTATTGTTTGCGCAGGTCGCGGCGGTGATGGCAGTAATCTTCGGCAAATTTGGATCACTTGTCCGGGCTGGTCAGGAGCCGGTTCTTGTGATTTGCTCCGTCGGGTGTTGAAGACTGGCAAAGAACATCTTGAGAGCTTGCGCGACGGCCGCCGCGTCTACGTCGGTCGGACGCTTGTCGAAGACGTGACCACGCACCCCGCATTCGCCCGGGCGGCGCAGACAATTTCACATCTCTACGATGTGAAAGCCGATCCGGCCCATCACGGCGTGATGAGTTACCTGGAGGACGGGGAGAGGCACAGCTCGTATTTCATGCGAGCGCGGACCCGTGACGACCTCGCACGGCGGTCCGAGGCCCACCGGCGGATCGCGGACCTGAGCCACGGCCTCCTGGGCCGTTCGCCGGACTACGTCGCGAGCTTCGTCACCGGGATGGCGGTCTCCCCCGAAGTCTTCGGAGACAGGGCCGACCACGTCACCGCGTACTGGCGCCATCTGCGCGACAACGACCTGTACGCCGCCCACGCGATCGTGGCCCCGCAGGCCGCCCGCGACCCCGCCTTCTACGAACGGGCGAACCTACCGATCCCCACCCTCCGGGTCGTCGGCGAAGACGACAACGGCGTCATCGTGCACGGCATGAAGATGCTCGCCACCGGAGCCGTCCTGGCGAACGAGATCTGGATCGGCAACATCCTGCCGCTGGCCCCGGAGAACGAGGCCGAGTCGATCACCACCGCGGTTCCGTGCAACGCGCCCGGAGTCTCGCTGTGGTCCCGCAAGCCGCTCGCCACCACCGCGGCCTCGGAGTTCGACGGTCCGCTGAGCTGGCGGTACGACGAGACCGACGCCATGGTCCTCTTCGACCACGTCCACGTGCCGTGGGAACGCGTCTTCGTCCACAACGACGTCCCGCTCTCCCGCGAGCTGTACTTCCGCACCCCCGCCCACGCCTACGGCAACCACCAGTCCAACGTGCGCTTCCAGTCCAAGCTCCAGCTCCTGGTGGGCGTCGCGAGCCGGGTGGCCCAGTCCACCGGGGCCGACAAGGTGCCCGCCGTACGCGAGAAGCTCGGCCGCCTGGCCTCCCAGGAGGCCCTGCTGGCGGGGCTCATAGACGGTCAGCTCTGGGGCGCGGAGGAGTGGGGCGACACGTACGTCACCTACAACCGGCGCTCGATGTACGCGGCGATGAACTGGTGCGTGGAGGAGTACTCCGCGATCGTGGACGTCCTGCGCGAGCTGTGCGGGGGCGGGTCCCTCCAGTTCCCGGCCGACTGGTCCGTCCTCGCGGACGAGGAACTGAGCGCGGTCTTCAAGGAGTTCTGGCACACGCCCCAGCTCGACGCCGTCGCCCGCATGAAGCTGCACCGGCTGGCCTGGGACCTCGTGGGAAGCGAGTTCGCGGGTCGCCACCAGCAGTACGAGAAGTTCTACGCCGGCGCCGGATTCATCGTGCGCGGCCACAACTTCCGCGAGGCCCCGTGGGCACGCTTCCACGGCATCGTCGACGACCTGCTGGATTCCTACACCCACCCCACCGACCCCACCGGATCACCCTCATGACCCCCGCGACGACACGGGACGTGGCACCGGCCGACTTCCGGGCCGGGATGCAGCGGCTGGCGAGCGCGGTGAGCGTCATCGCCACCGGAGCGGAAGGGGACCCGGCGAGCCGGCGGGGCATGACGGCCACCGCCGTCTCCTCCCTGTGCGCCGAGCCGCCCAGCCTCGTCGTATGCCTCAACCAGCAGACGGGCACCTACCACCTGCTGCGGCAGAACGGCCTCTTCTCCGTGAACGTCCTGGCCGCCGACGACGTGCCCCTGGCACGGACCTTCGCCGGCCAGGACGGCAAGGCCGGGGCGGAGCGCTTCACCACCGGCGACTGGGCACCCGGCCGCCTGGGCGTGCCCGTCCTCGGCCGCGCCCTGGCCTCCTTCGAGTGCCGGGTCGTCCGGAGCGTCGAGTACGGAACGCACTGCCTGCTCATCGCGGACGTCGAGGCCATCCACCAGCGGGACGCGGACGGCCCGGCCGGGCGGCCCCTCGTCTACCACAGCCAAGAGTTCCACACCCTCGCCACCGGGGGCGTGACCACGGAAGGAGCGCACAGATGACGCAGCGGACAGAGGCACGAGAGGGCACGCGCACCGGGATCGTCCCGGTCGACGAGCTCCGGGCGGCGGGAGCCGCGGCCTTCCCCGGCGCGCTGGCGGCCAAGGCCCTCTACCCCGACTCGCAGTTCGAGGTCGTCCTCGTACGCGGTCCGAACAGCCGCAACGACTTCCACGTCAACCCGTACGACGAGCTCTTCGTGCAGCTCGAAGGCACCATCCGCGTCGACACCCGGGAACCCGGTGCGGGACTGCGGCACAACCTGGTCCACGAGGGCGAGCTGTTCGTCGTTCCGGCGGGCGTGCCCCACTCCCCGCTGCGACCCGCCGGCACCTGGGGCCTCGTGGTCGAGATACGCCGCGCGCCCGGCGAGACCGAGGCCGTCGAGTGGTACTGCGACCACTGCGACGCGGTGATCGAGCGCGTCACCATGGAGTCCTCGGAGATGATCGGCTCCCTGATGCCGCTGCTCAACGCCTTCCAGGCCAGTGAGGAGCGGCGTACCTGCGGTGCATGCGGCGAGGTCCTCGCGCAGCCGGGACCGTTCGTCCTGGACGAGACCGAGTGACCGGGGGCACCGGAGCGGCACTGGTCGACTGCCACACGCACACCCTGCCCCGGGACTGGCTCGACCTGGCCGAACGCTACGGCGACGACCGCTGGCCGGTCCGCCGGCGGATCGACCGGTGCAGCGCCGACCTGTTCGTCGGCGGAAAGCACTTCCGCACCGTTCCCCACACCAGCTGGGACGCGGCCGCCAGGATCGAACAGATGGACGCGAGCGGGGTCTCCCAGCAGTGGCTGTCCGTGACCCCCGTGCTGTTCGGCTACTGGGCTCCGCCGCGGCACTGCGCCGAAATGGCCCGCCACGTCAACGACGGCATCGCCGAGATGGTCCGGCACGCTCCGGACCGGTTCGTCGGCCTGGCCACGCTGCCGATGGGGGACACGGACCTGGCCCTGGAGGAGCTGGAGCGCGCCGTCGGCCAACTCGGTCTGCGCGGCGTCGAGATCGGCAGCAACATCGCGGGCCGTGAACTCGACGACCCCGCCTTCCTGCCGGTTTTCCGGGCGATGGCCGAGCGGAACGTGCCCCTGTTGGTGCACCCCTGGGACGTCGGCTCCGCCGGCCGTCTCGCCCGCTACCACGCGATGTACACCGTGGGCATGCCCACGGAGACGGCCTACGCGGCCCTCGCCCTGCTGCACGGCGGCGTCCTCAGCGCGGTCCCGGGGCTACGGGTGCTCCTGGCCCACGGCGCGGGCGCGCTCGCGTGGCTGCTGCCGCGCATCGACCGGGGCTGGGCGACCTGGCCCGAGCGCCGCGGCGGCGCCCAGGAACCCCCCGGCGTACTGGCCCGCCGGCTGTGGGCGGATTCGCTCGCGGGCGACGAGGCGAACATCCGGCTCGCCGGACGGCGCCTGGGCTGGGACCACATCGTCCTCGGTACCGACTACCCCTTCCCGTTCGGCGAGCAGAGCCCCGGGGACGTCGTCCTCGCATCCTCGCTGGACCCCGGGACCAAGGCGGCGATCCTCTCGGGGAACTCCGCCGCCCTGCTCACCGGCATTCCCGACACATCACACGCACAGACGAGAACAGAGGTCGACCATGGGTACTGACATCACGAAGACCACCTCCTCGGCGGAGGCCCGCTTCGAGGAGCTGGGACTGTCCTTCCCGCCCTCCCCCAAGCGGATGGGCAATTTCGTCAGCGCGGTACGGGTGGGCGACCTGCTGTTCCTGTCCGGCCAGGGCAGCCACGACCACCTGGGCAAGGTCGGGGTGGACCTCGACATCGACACGGCGTACGAGGCCGCCCGCGAGTGCGCGCTGCGGCTCCTCGGCCTGGTCAAGGACGAACTGGGTTCCCTCGACCGGGTCAAGCGCGTCGTCAAGCTGCTCGGCTTCGTCAACTGCGAGGCCGGGTTCGACCGCAGCCCCCTGATCGTCAACGGGGCGTCGGACCTGCTGGTCGAGGTCTTCGGCGAAGCCGGACGGCACGCCCGTTCCGCCTTCGGCGCCATCGCCCTGCCGCACAACTTCGCGGTGGAGATCGAGATGATCGTGCAGATCGAGTCGTGACGCTCGACACCGTCACCCACTTCATCGGCGGCGCGGCGACCGCGTCCGCCGACGGGGCGACGATGGCGAGCGTCGACCCCACCAGCCGGACGGAGTGGGCCGTGGTGTCGCGGGGCTCCGCGCGGGACGTGGACCACGCGGTCGCGGCCGCGCGCCACGCCTTCGACACCGGCCCCTGGCCCCGGATGACCCCGGCGCAGCGGTCGGCGGTCCTGCACCGCCTCGCCGACCTGCTCCTGGAGCACGGGGACGAACTCGCCCTCCTCGACACCCGGGACATGGGCCGGCCGCTGTCCATGACGCGGAACAACGACGTCGCGCGCAGTGCGGCGAACCTGAGGTTCTTCGCCGACGACGCCCTCTCGGCGCTCGACGAGGCGCTCCCCGGACACCCCGGGCACCACATTTACACCCGGCACGAGCCGGCCGGTGTGGTCGCCGCGATCTCCCCGTGGAACTTTCCGCTCATGCAGGCCACGTGGAAGATCGCGCCGGCGCTCGCCCACGGCAACACGGTGGTGCTCAAGCCCGCGGAACAGAGTCCCGCCTCGGCCACCCGGCTGGCCGAACTCGCCGTCCGCGCCGGCATGCCGGCCGGTGTCCTCAACGTGGTCCACGGCGTGGGCCCCGAGGGTGCGGGCGCGGCCCTGGTCGCGCACCCGGACGTGGACCTGATCACGTTCACCGGTGAGACCCGGACCGGCGAAGCCATCATGCGGGCCGCCGCCACGGGCGTGCGGGCCGTCAGCTTCGAGCTGGGCGGCAAGGGCGCGTCGCTGATCTTCGCCGACGCGGACATCGACCGCGCCGTCGCCGTCGCCGCCGACGCCGCCTTCTCCAACGCGGGCCAGATCTGCCTCGCCGGATCCCGGGTCTTCGTGCAGCGACCGGTCTACGAACAGGTGGTGGAGGCGCTGGCCAAGACCGCCGCGGGGCTGCGTCTGGGGGATCCCCGCGATCCGTCGACGCAGGTGGGTCCGCTCTCCTCCGAGGAGCACCACGCCAAGGTGACCGGCCACCTGCGGCGCGCCGCCGAGGAAGGTGCGACCCTCCTCGGCGGCGGGCCGCGCGACGGCTGGTGGGTGGCCCCGACCGTCGTCGTGGACGTGACGGCGGACGCCGCGATCTGCCGCGACGAGGTGTTCGGGCCCGTCCTCACGGTGCATCCCTTCGACACCGAGGAGGAGGCCGTGCAGGCCGCCAACGCGACGCCCTACGGCCTGTCCGCCATGGTCTTCACGAACCACCTGGCCCGCGCCCACCGGGTCGCGGGTCTGCTGCGGGCCGGCAACGTCTGGGTCAACTGCTTCTGGATCCGGGACCTCAGGTCCCCCTTCGGCGGGTTCGGCCGCTCCGGCATCGGCCGCGAGGGCGGGCGCCACTCCCGCGAGTTCTTCACCGAGGCCAAGACCGTCGTCATCGACGTGACCTGAGCCTTTCACATCCGTTCCACCACCACACCACTACACAGGAGGTATCCGTCCCATGGACCTGGGTATCCGAGGGCGCACCGCCCTCGTCTGCGCGTCGACCGCCGGTCTCGGTGAGGCCACCGCGCGCGCCCTCGCCGCCGAAGGCGTCCGGGTGGTGGTCTGCGGGCGTCGCGGGGACGTCGCCCGGGCCATCGCCGCAGAACTGCCCGAGGCGATCGGGCTGGAGATCGACCTCACCGAACCGGACGCCGCGACACGGCTGGTGACCCAGGCCGAACGGGCCTTCGGTCCCATCGACATCCTGGTGCTGAACAGCCCGGGTCCGCCGCCGGGCGGCTCCGCCGACATCACCGCGACCGACACGGTCTCCGCCGTCGAGTCCCTCGTGCTGCCGCACCAGCGCCTGGTCTCCCAGGTCCTGCCGGGCATGCGGGCCAGGGGCTGGGGCCGCATCGTGGCCCTGGCCTCGATCGGCGTCGTCACGCCGATCCCCAGCCTGGCCCTGTCGAACATCGGACGGGCGGCCCTCGCCGGCTACCTCAAGACCCTGGCCACGGAGGTCGCCGCCGACGGGGTCACCGTCAACCTCCTGCTGCCGGGCCGCATCTCCACGGCCCGCACGATCGAGATGAACACCTACCGGGCCGCCCGCGAGGGAGTGGACGTCGAGGAGTTCGCCGCCCGGGCCCAGGCCGCCATCCCCGCGGGCCGGTACGGCACGCCGGCCGAGTTCGCGTCGGCGGCCGCCTTCCTGTGCGGCGAGGGCGCGTCCTACATCACCGGCACCACCCTGCGGTGCGACGGTGGCGCCGTGCCCTCCCTCTGACCTGTACCAGCACACCGGAACCCGGCCCGCAGCGCTGCTCCACGTCGCTGCGGGCCGGCCCGTTGCACGCCGTCCCCTCACCTTCATTGCGCACAGAAAGACAGAGACATGAGCCAAGGTGGCATTGCGCTGTTGTTCGTCGAGCTCGCGGTGATCCTCCTGGTCGCCCGGCTCGCCGGCCGCGCCGCCAGGGCCCTGGGCCAGCCGGCCGTGCTCGGCGAGATCGTCGCCGGCATCCTGATGGGTCCCACCCTCTTCGACGGAGCCGTCGCGGACGCCCTGTTCCCGGCCGGGGCCCGGCCCTACCTGAGCACCTTGGCCAATGTCGGCCTCGTGCTGTTCATGTTCGTGGTGGGCCTGGAATTCGACTACGAACGGCTGCGCGGTTTCGGCCGGGTGACCGGAACCACGTCCCTGAGCGCCTTCCTGCTGCCGTTCGCGCTGGGCAGCCTGCTCGCGCTGTATCTGCTCGGCTCCCACCCGACGGACAACCGACCGGGCTTCGTGCTCTTCTTCGGCGTGGCCATGTCGATCACGGCGTTTCCGGTCCTGGCGCGCATCCTCGTCGACCACAGGATGAACAAGAGCCTGGTCGGCGCGATCGCCCTCTCCGCCGCCGCGGTGTGCGACCTCGCCGGGTGGTCGATGCTCGCACTGGTGCAGGCCCTGGTCGGCGGCAAGGACACCCAGCACTGGCCGGTCCTCCTGGTCGCCCCCTTCGCGGCCCTGCTGGCCTTCGTCGTCCGGCCGCTGCTGAAGCGCTTGCTCACGCGCGGGGGAACCGGACGCGCGGCGGCCGCCACGCGCTTCTCCACCGTGCTGGCCTGCCTGTTCGCCTCGGCCGCCGTGACGGAGATGATCGGTCTGCACTTCGTCTTCGGAGCGTTCCTCTTCGGTCTGGTCATGCCGCGCGAGGCGACCGAGCGGGCCCGCGCGGACCTGCTGGAGCGCGCCACCACCGGCACCACCTTCCTGCTCCCGGTGTACTTCGTCGTGGCGGGCCTGAACGTCGATCTCAGCAGCATGGGCTTCGACGGGCTGCTCGAACTCGGTCTGATCCTGGTGACGGCCGTCATGGGCAAGACGGCGGGCACCTTCGTCACGGCCCGCGCCGCGGGAATGTCCACCCGCCGCTCCACGGTCCTGGCCACCTTGATGAACACCCGCGGGCTGACCGAACTCATCGTGCTGGGCGTCGGTCTGCGCATCGGGATGCTCGACCAGAGCCTCTACGCCCAGATGGTGGTCATGGCGGTCCTGACGACGGCGATGACCGGCGTCCTGCTGCCCTGGCTGGTCGGCCGGGACGACCGCGATCCCCCGGCGCCCGCCGGGGCGGTCCCCCGGGAAGAGGAAGCCGTCGGCGCCCGGAGCTGACGCTCGGCACGCCCCGGGGGCCCGCCCCCCGGGGCGTGCTCCCGTATGGGGCGCCCGGCCGGGGTGAACACGTCGTGCACCGCACGCGAGAGAGCCGGGGGGGGGGGGGGGGGGGCGGACAAGGCCGGCGGCGGGGGGGGGCGGCGCGGGGAACCACCCGGGCGCGGCCGCAGCCGGAAAAGGCCAGAG
>NZ_JBEPFL010000062.1:0-24337 GCF_040301925.1 Streptomyces sp. NPDC000075 | reverse complement strand
CGTCGCTTCGCGATCGCCTGCGGCGACCCTTGACAGACCGTCCCGCCACGGAAAAACGAAGACTGCCGGGAAACCCCCAAAGGAACGGGACGGACCGGAGATGGACATGCGGCCGTGTCAGGGATCAGGCGGGCAGGCCGGGGGCCGGCAGACCAGCCATCCGGCCCCCATGAGGGGCAATCGGTGCCAGCCCACGCACCAGATCGCTACGCGCTCCTCTCATTTCGGCGTCCGCCGGCCGTCTGGGGCCGCTACCCGCACGAAATGACGATCAGGAGCCCATTCGGAGCGGATCGGCGCCCCAGATCGCTACGCGCTTCTCTTTTCTCGGCGGCTTGCCGCCGTCCTGGGCCGGGATGCTCTGCCGGTTGGCTTGTGGTGCCGGTACCAGCCCAAGACGGCCGATGGCCGCCGAGAAAAGAGAAGCGCGTAGCGATCTGGGGCGCCCAGCGGCCCCGGAGGCCCATCTCATCGGCCGTTCGTGCGGGTAGCGGCCCCAGACGGCCGCCGGACGCTAAGCGATGAGGAGCGCGTAGCGATCTGGTGCGTGGGGTGGCACCGGTTGACGGTGAGGGGGGCCGGAAGGCTGGTCTGCCGTGTCCCGACGACCCCGACGGGGCCCTGATCCCGCCGCATGTCCATCTCCGGACCGTCCCGTTCCTTTGGGGGGTTCCCGGCAGTCTTCGGCATTTCGCGGCGGGTCGGCCTGTCAAGGGTGGCCGAAGGCCATCGCGAAGCGACGCGACGAAGGAGCGCCCTTGACAGGGCGGCCCGACGCGGAAGGACGATGAGACTGGCGGGAAACCCCCAACCCTCCCTGAGACCGCCCCACCGGGACCCCGCCCTCCCCCGGCCCCGCCCAGCGGTCCGGCCCCGCCCAGCGGTCCACCCCCGCCGAGCAGCGGCCACCCCACCCCACCCCGCACCCGCGAGATCCGGCCACCCCCGCCCGGCCATCCGGGGCACCCCGCGTGACATCCCCGGCCCCGCTCCGGGTAAGGTCACGGCCCCATAACGGGCGGATAACGCCCGCTTAATCCCAGGTACAAAACCCCCCATCCGCACTCGCCCGCCCGCCACGGTTCACCGTCCGTTCACCAACCCCCGTCGACGACGTCACCTGTTCTGCCTAATTTCGGTAGCGCACGGTGCGAGTCGAACAGGAAACAGCGGTCCCGCACCTCACCCACCACGTAGTCCTCTTCGCACGCCGCCCCGATACAGAAAGCGGCCGGCGGCTCCCCGGAAGGAACACCCGAACAGTGAAGCTTCAGCGCAAGAACCGGCTTCGTGCCTCCGCCCTCGGGGCCCTCGTCGTGTCCGGCGCCCTGGTCCTCACGGCGTGCGGCTCGGACGACAACACGAACACCGGCGCCGACGGCACCCCGAAGGCCTCGGCCCCCGCCCCGGGCGACATCAAGTGCGACGGCGCCAAGGGCAAGCTGCTCGCCTCGGGCTCCTCCGCCCAGAAGAACGCCGTCGACCTGTGGGTCAAGAACTACATGGCCGCCTGCTCCGGCGTCGAGGTGAACTACAAGTCCTCCTCCTCCGGCGAGGGCATCGTCGCGTTCAACCAGGGCACCGTCGGCTTCGCCGGCTCGGACTCGGCGCTGAAGCCCGAGCAGGTCGAGGACTCGAAGAAGATCTGCACCGGCGGCCAGGGCATCAACCTGCCGATGGTCGGCGGCCCCATCGCCCTCGGCTTCAACGTCGCCGGCGTGGACAAGCTGAACCTCGACGCCGCCACGATCGCCAACATCTTCAACGACAAGATCAAGAAGTGGGACGACGAGGCGATCAAGAAGCTGAACCCCGGCGTCACCCTCCCCCCCACCGCCATCCAGGCCTTCCACCGCTCCGAGGACTCGGGCACCACCGAGAACCTCGGCAAGTACCTCAAGGCCGCCGCCCCCGACGCCTGGTCCTACGAGGCCTCGAAGAAGTGGCCGGCCCCCGGTGGCCAGGCCGCGTCCGGCTCCGCCGGTGTCGCCTCCCAGGTCAAGGCCGTCGACGGCGCGATCGGCTACTTCGAGCTCTCCTACGCCACCTCGCAGAGCATCAAGACGGTCGACGTGAACACCGGCGCCACCGCCCCGGTCAAGGCGACCCCGGAGAACGCCTCCAAGGCCATCTCCGCCGCCAAGGTCACCGGCACCGGCTCGGACCTGGCCCTCAAGCTCGACTACGCCACCAAGGCCGAGGGCGCGTACCCGATCGTCCTGGTCACCTACGAGGTCGTCTGCGACAAGGGCAACAAGCCCGAGACGCTCGGCACCGTGAAGTCCTTCCTGGAGTACACCGCCTCGGACGCCGGCCAGAAGGCCCTCACCGAGAACGGCTACGCCCCGATCCCGGCCGAGATCAACACCAAGGTCCGCGAGGTCATCAAGTCCCTCGCGTAAGGCCCTGAAGCCCGAAAGCCGCGAGGCCACAGGGCTCCGGAGCCACGAGGCTCAGTCCTGACCCCCGAGGTCCGGCCCGCCCCCGTCCGGGCGGGCCGGACCCGGGGACCCTCCCCCTCCACCCGGGGGAATCCGGTGCACCGCCGCCAGGGGGCTCGCCCCCCACACAGACCGGAAAGACCATGGCTTCCACCACACCCACCCGAATAGACCCGGCTCCGCCCGTCTCCAAGAGCGCAAGGTCCACCGGCCGCGCCGGTGACAAGATCTTCTCGGGGCTCTCCAAGGGCTCCGGCATCCTGCTCCTGGTGATCATGGCGTCGATCGCCGCCTTCCTCACCTACCGGGCCAGCATCGCCCTGTCGAAGAACGAGGGGAACTTCCTCACCACCTTCGACTGGAACGCCTCCGCCCGGCCCCCCGTCTTCGGCATCGCCGTCCTGCTCTTCGGCACCGTCGTCAGCTCGATCATCGCGATGGCCATCGCGGTTCCGATCGCCGTCGGCATCGCCCTGTTCATCTCGCACTACGCGCCGCGCAGGCTGGCCGCGCCCCTCGCGTACGTGGTCGACCTGCTGGCCGCCGTGCCGTCGATCATCTACGGCATCTGGGGCGCCCTCTTCCTCGTGCCGCAGCTGAACGGGCTGAACCTCTGGCTCGACCAGTACCTCGGCTGGACCTACGTCTTCGACAAGACCCAGGTCGGCGTCGCCCGCTCGCTGTTCACCGTCGGCATCCTCCTCGCGATCATGATCCTGCCGATCGTGACGAGCGTCAGCCGCGAGGTCTTCCTCCAGGTCCCGCGCATGAACGAGGAGGCCGCCCTGGCCCTCGGCGCGACCCGCTGGGAGGTCATCCGCCTGTCGGTGCTGCCCTTCGGCCGCTCCGGCGTCATCTCCGCCTCCATGCTCGGCCTCGGCCGCGCGCTCGGCGAGACCATGGCCGTGGCCACCGTCCTCTCCCCGAGCTTCCTGATCTCCGGGCACATCCTGGACCCGGGCGGCGGCACCTTCGCGCAGAACATCGCCGCGAAGTTCGACGAGGCCACCGAGTTCGGCCGTGACGCGCTCATCGCCTCCGGCCTCGTCCTCTTCCTGCTCACCCTGCTGGTCAACGGCGCCGCGCGCCTAATCATCGCCCGTCGCAAGGACTTCTCGGGGGCGAACGCCTGATGAGCCACGCACTCCAGGACCACCGGCCCGCTCCGGCCCGCCGGTCCTCCTCCCCCGCCGGCCTGACCCGCGGCGGCCTGCCCCGCTGGGCCCCCGCCGGCATCGCCGTCGCCTCCGCCGTCCTCGGCAGCGTCATCGGCCTGGTCTTCGACCTGCACAGCAAGGTCCAGTGGGGCCTGATCGCCGCCCTCCTGTTCGTCGTGATCACGTACACCGCCAGCTCGGTCGTCGAGAACCGCCGCCAGGCCAAGGACCGCGTCGCGACCTCCGTCGTCTGGGTCTGCTTCGTCCTCGCGGTCGTCCCGCTGCTGTCCCTGATGTGGACGACGATCAGCCGCGGCATGAAGGCCCTGAACGGGGACTTCCTCAGCCACTCCATGAACGGCGTGACCAGCTTCGAGAAGGGCGGCGGCGTCTACCACGCGCTGCTCGGCACCCTGGAGCAGGTCGGCCTCGCCACCCTGATCGCGGCGCCCATCGGCCTGTTGACCGCCGTCTACCTGGTCGAGTACGGCAAGGGCCGGCTCGCCCGTGCCGTCACCTTCTTCGTCGACGTCATGACCGGCATCCCCTCCATCGTCGCGGGCCTGTTCATCCTGACGACCTGGAACCTGATGCTCGGCTTCGGCCCCTCCGGCTTCGCCGGCGCGATGGCCCTGTCGATCCTGATGATGCCGGTCGTCGTCCGCTCCACCGAGGAGATGCTCAAGCTCGTCCCGAACGAGCTGCGCGAGGCCGCCCTGGCCCTCGGTGTGCCGAAGTGGCGCGTGATCCTCAAGGTCGTCCTGCCCACGGCCATCGGCGGCATCTCCACCGGTGTCATGCTGGCCGTCGCCCGCATCGCCGGTGAGACCGCGCCGATCATGCTGCTGGTCTTCGGATCGCAGCTGATCAACGGCAACCCCTTCGAAGGTGCCCAGTCCTCGCTCCCCCTGTACATCTGGGAGCAGTACAAGGTCGGCAGTGAAGCCTCCTACGACCGTGCCTGGGCCGCGGCGCTCGTCCTGATCGCCTTCGTCATGATCCTGAATCTGGTGGCCCGCGGCATCGCCCGCTGGAAGGCCCCGAAGACCGGTCGCTGACGCGACCACTGAAAGCGAAGTGACCCCTCATGGCCAAGCGAATCGACGTCAGCGGCCTCTCCGCCTTCTACGGCAGCCACAAGGCCATCGATGACATCTCGATGACCGTGGAACCCCGCTCCGTGACGGCCTTCATCGGCCCCTCCGGCTGCGGCAAGTCCACCTTCCTGCGCACCCTGAACCGCATGCACGAGGTCACCCCCGGCGGCCGCGTCGAGGGCAAGGTGCTGCTGGACGACGAGAACCTGTACGGCTCGAACGTGGACCCGGTCGCGGTGCGCCGCACCGTCGGCATGGTCTTCCAGCGCCCCAACCCCTTCCCCACCATGTCGATCTTCGACAACGTGGCGGCGGGCCTGCGCCTGAACGGCAGCTACAAGAAGTCCGAGCTCACGGACATCGTCGAGCGGTCGCTCCAGGGCGCGAACCTCTGGAACGAGGTCAAGGACCGCCTGAACAAGCCCGGCTCCGGCCTCTCCGGCGGCCAGCAGCAGCGTCTGTGCATCGCCCGCGCCATCGCGGTCGAGCCGCAGGTCCTGCTGATGGACGAGCCCTGCTCCGCCCTCGACCCGATCTCCACCCTCGCCATCGAGGACCTGATCGGCGAGCTCAAGGAGCGGTTCACGATCGTCATCGTGACCCACAACATGCAGCAGGCGGCCCGCGTCTCGGACCGCACCGCCTTCTTCAACCTCGCCGCCGTCGGCCAGCCCGGAAAGCTGATCGAGATCGACGACACGGACCGGATCTTCTCCAACCCGTCCGTCCAGGCGACCGAGGACTACATCTCGGGCCGCTTCGGCTAAAACGCCGGGGCCGCTCGCGCGGTCGTCCTGCGGTGCTGCATGGCGGTGCCACCGCAGGATGGAAGGAAAAAGGGCCGGCTCCCCCTGGGTGGGGGGAGCCGGCCCGCTTCTCGTTCCAGAACTTCCAGAACTTCCCGGACTCAGCTGACGAAGGCCAGGTCGGCCAGCCAGAAGCAGACCGCGGCGACCAGGGCCGCGGCCGGCATGGTGATGAACCAGCCGAGGATGATGTTCTTGGCCACGCCCCAGCGGACCGCGTTGACCCGCTTGGTCGCACCCACACCCATGATCGCCGAGGTGATCACGTGGGTGGTGGAGATCGGCGCCTTGAAGAGGAAGGCCGTGGCGAACATGATCGAGGCGCCGGTGGTCTCCGCCGCGAAGCCCTGCGGCGGGTCCAGCTCGATGATCTTGCGGCCGAGGGTGCGCATGATGCGCCAGCCGCCCGCGTACGTACCCAGCGACAGCATCACGGCGCACGCGATCTTCACCCAGACCGGGATCGGGTCGTCGGCGCCCTGCACGTCGGCGATGACCAGGGCCATCACCACGATGCCCATGGTCTTCTGGGCGTCCTGGAGGCCGTGGCCGAGGGCCATGCCGGCCGCGGAGACCGTCTGCGCGATGCGGAAGCCGCGCTTGGCCTTGTGCGGGTTGGCGCGGCGGAACATCCACAGGATGGCGACCATCACCAGGTAGCCGACGACCAGGCCGACGACCGGCGACAGGAACATCGGGATGACGACCTTCTCGAGCACCCCGTCCCACAGCACGCCGATCCCGCCGGCCAGCGCCGCGCCCACCATGCCGCCGAACAGGGCGTGGGAGGAGGACGAGGGCAGTCCGAAGTACCAGGTGACGAGGTTCCACACGATCGCGCCGACCAGGGCGGCGAAGAGGATCCACATGCCCCGGTTGCCGTGGGGCGTCTCGATCAGGCCCTTGCTGACCGTGTGGGCGACACCGCTGCCGAGGAAGGCACCGGCGAGGTTCATCACCGCGGCCATCGCGAGCGCCGCGCGCGGGGTCAGCGCCCGCGTCGAGACGGAGGTCGCGATGGCGTTCGCGGAGTCGTGGAAGCCGTTCGTATAGGTGAAGCCGAGGGCGACACCGATGGTCACGACCAGAGCGAAGGTGTCCACGGGGTTCAGGACTCCTTGACGGCGATGGTCTCCACCGTGTTCGCGACGTGCTCGAACGCGTCGGCGGCCTCTTCGAGGACGTCGACGATCTGCTTGAGCTTCAGCACCTCGATGGCGTCGTACTTGCCGTTGAAGAGCTGGGCGAGCAGCTTGCGGTGGATCTGGTCGGCCTGGTTCTCGAGCCGGTTGACCTCGATCCAGTACTCGGTGAGGTTGTCCATGGTCCGCAGGTGCGGCATGGCCTCGGCGGTCAGCTCGGCCGCCCGCGCCAGGACCTCGATCTGCTGCTCGACGCCCTTGGGGAGTTCCTCGACGTTGTAGAGGACGACGAGGTCGACGGCCTCCTCCATGAAGTCCATGATGTCGTCGAGCGACGACGCCAGGCTGTAGATGTCCTCGCGGTCGAACGGCGTGATGAAGGACGAGTTCAGCTGGTGGAAGATCGCGTGGGTCGCGTCGTCCCCCGCGTGCTCGGCCGCCCGCATCCGCTCCGCGATCTCGGCCCGGGCGGAGGGGTCCGCTCCGAGCAGTTCCATCAGGAGCTTGGAGCCCGTGACGATGTTGTCCGCGGATGCGGCGAACATGTCGTAGAAGCTCGTCTCCCTGGGGGTCAGACGAAATCGCACGTGAGGTCCTCGGGGTGTTGGATTCGGTCAGGCTGATGCTAGGCGCATCCCCCGGCCACGGCTAACCGGCGTCCCCGGGTGTCCTCCATCAGGCAGAGTGGGCCGTACGGATCCCAGTCCCTGCGGCACGGGCCAAGTAACCTATACCCAAGAGGGGTATATACCCCCTCGTTCCGGACCACGGGAGGACTCATGACGACCATCGAGGCGGAGGGCTCCGGGGCCGTTCCCGTCCACGGCTACCACCACCAGAAGGACGAGCACCTCAAGCGGCTGCGCCGGATCGAGGGCCAGATCCGGGGCCTCCAGCGGCTCGTCGACGAGGACGTCTACTGCATCGACATACTCACCCAGGTCTCGGCGAGCACGAAGGCCCTCCAGTCCTTCGCCCTCCAGCTCCTGGAGGAGCACCTGCGCCACTGCGTGGCGGACGCCGCCGTCAAGGGCGGTACCGAGATCGACGCGAAGGTGGAAGAGGCCACGAAGGCCATCGGCCGCCTCCTGCGCAGCTAGTCCCCGCCCCGCGGAACGGACAGGGCTACGGCCCCATCCCCATCAGCACCTCGTCGATCCGGTCCTGGCTGAGCCGGTCCTCGACCGCGGCCGAGGCCGCGATGATCAGCTCCCCGCAGAGCTCGATCTCGGCGAGCGCCACGTGGTCCTGCACCGTCGTACCGCCTGCGGGAGTCACGCGTGCCACCTCTCTCTGCCGCCATCGCCCGTCCGGCACCCGGCTTCCCAGCGTAGGGACCGCCGCTCGTGCCGCGCATGACACGGATGGACCATTTCCGGATAGGAGAGCCATGGCCCGGACGTACCGCCCGGGCCGCTCCGGCCGGCTATTCGGCGATCTTGCCGGCGTAAATGTCCCCGTCTGCGGGCAATACGACGCTCACCGGGGTGCCGAACCCGTACAGCAGCGTCGTCGACGAGACATCGATCACGCCATTCTTGACGTACGTGAAGCGGTGCCGGATCTTCCGCAGGCGGCCCTGCTCGTCCAGGTAGGCGTCGAAGGGCACGCTGTCCTTGCTGAACCCTTTCGCCGCCGCCTGGAGCGCCTCCCTGACCCCCGCTGAGGCGCTCTGCGCGGCCCGCCCGATGTCCGTCGTCCCCCGGTAGTGGCGCACCTTGGTCCCGGCCACGTCCGTCTCACCCACGTACGTCACCTCCTGCGCGCCCCGCAGCAGCTCGGCGGCGGCCAGCGGGTCGGTGGCGCCGCCGGTGACGAGGTTCCCGTCGGGGAGGGCGGCGGTGTCGAGGCGCACCCACTTGTCGTCGGGGACCCCGGCGCCCCGGTTCTTCATGTAGAGCGCGCCGGGGACGAGCAGCTCGGTGATCGGCCGGTGCTCGGGCTGCCCCTTCACGTCGGCGGGCAGCATCACCAGCAGCTGGCCCATCCGCTTGCGGAAGTCGACCCCGCCCTCGCCCCGGATGGTCACCCGGGTTCCGCCGGTGGCCATCTCCATCGCCGTACGGGCCCGCGCGCTCCCGGTGGCGGCCAGCGCGTCGGCCGCCCCGCGGACCGCCGCCGCCGGGTCGCCGGGGGGCCGGGCGTCGCCCGCCCCGCCGCCGGCCACCGTTCCGCTCGCGGCGCCGCATCCGCCCAGCGCGGCCACGGTGACGGCCACGCAGGCCGCGAGCACCGCCTCGCCCGCACGCCGTCGCCGTCGCCGCCTGTGCTGGTGCACCACCATCGCCTGCCAACCCCCAACGCATGACCGCTGTTTGCCCGAGGCCCCCACCCGCTCCGGTTAACGAGGTCCCGGGTTTCCCGTAACGGTCCGGAAGTGGCCGGGGGCCGTACCCGCACGGGGCCGCCCCCGGTACCGTTGAGGCGTGGATCCGCACACCAAGGCGACCCAGATCGCTCCGTTTACCGCCGTGCCCGACCCGCGTCACCCCGCGGAACCGGCCCGGACGCCCACCGGACACACCACGAGCACCGCCGAGCGGGGCTCCTTCTGCCTGGCCGTCTGCAGCTGCGGCTGGACGGGCCCGGCCCGACGCTCCCGCGACCTCGCCCGCAAGGACGCCACGAGACACGCCTCGCCCGCGTAACCGGGCGGGTCGCCCGTTCGGCCTGCCCGGCTGGCCGGGACGGCCGGAACCGGTTGCGCTGGAGCCATGCCAGGAACCGCACCCCGCGTCGCGGCCCTCCTCTGGGCCCTGCTGATCGCGCTCACCCCGGCCGCGGCCGCCTGGGCCCGCCCCGTGGGCTCGGCGGACGGGCCGGCCGACGTGGCGCTGGCCATCGGGCTCACCACCGCCGCGGCGACGGCCACCGGACTGTGGCTGCGCTCCCGCTACCGCCGTGAGGAGGCCGAGCAGCGGGGCGGCGGCGAGGGCGGCGATCCGTGACGCCCCGCCAGCGTCCGACGGCGGTCCGGCTGTGCTTCGGCGCGGCGGGCCTGTGCCTGCTGCTGGCACTACTGCTCGCACTGTGGAACCCGTAGGGCCCGTCCGAGCGGAGCGTCAGGGTCAGGGTCAGGGTCAGGCGGCGAGGTCGCTCTCGGCCGGCCGCTGCGCCAGCTCCACCGGCCGGGCCACCACCCGCTCCCGGCCCCGTACGAGCCACCCCAGCCGCGGCGCCCGCGCGAGCGCCCGCGCCAGCGGGGTCAGTCCGGCCATGGCGAGCGGCGCGAGGATCAGCACGACGGCGGTCCCGAGCGCGAACCCCCCGATGACGTCGGTCGGATAGTGCACGCCGAGATAGACCCGGCACAGCCCCTCGGCGAGCGCGAGCCCGATCCCGACGAGCCCGAGCCGGCGGTTGGCCAGGAACACCCCGATGCCCACCGCCATCGCGAGGGTGGCGTGGTCGCTGACGAAGGAGAACCCGGCGCCCGGCCCCGCGCCGACGCCCCCGAGCACCTCCAGCCCCTCGTGCGCGATGTACGGCCGCGGCCGCGCCACGAACCCGCGCAGGGGCACGTTCACCATCAGGGCGATCGCGGCGGCCAGCGGGGCCCACACCAGCGCGGCGAAGGACTCGGCGGCGCCGGCCTCGTCCTGCCGCCGCGCCCCGCGCCAGCACCACAGCACGAGCAGGACCATGGCGAGGGGCAGCCCGTAGGAGGCGAGCAGGGCGACGCCCCGGTCGAGCCAGTCGGGGGCGTGCCGGGCGACGCTGTTGATCCGGTACAGCAGGCTGACATCCACATTCGGCCCACCGGTCGTGAGTCCAGCCATGTGACGCGGCCCCTTGCCTGCCTAGGTCCCGTGCGGGCGCACGACGGTGTGCGCCCTCTTCAACCCCCCCGCCGATCAACCCCCGTGACCATGGAACGCCCGTTCCACGGGCATGGTTCCACTCTCCACGGGATGATCACGCCAACGTTATCCAAGAGTGACTCATCGTCGCAGCTCAGGGCCTGTGCTTCACGGAGAGTCGCTAGGCCTTGGGAGCGGCGGGCGAACGCTCCGGTAGGGCCTCCGCCCCCTCCTTCGTCACCCGGGTGGCACCGAAGTAGTCGGGAGTGTCGATCTTGTCGAAGCGGATGACGGCACCGGTGAACGGGGCGTTGATCATGTAGCCGCCGCCCACGTAGAGCCCGACGTGCCGGATCTCCCGAGAGTTCGTCAGATCGTCGGAGAAGAACACCAGATCACCGGGGAGCAGCTCGTTGCGCGCGGGATGGGACCCGGCGTTGTACTGGTCGTTGGCCACACGCGGCAGCTCGACCCCCACGGTCTCGTAGGCCGCCTTGGTCAGCCCGGAACAGTCGAACCGCCCGTTGTCCGCGGCTGTCCCGTCCCCACCCCACAGGTACGGCGTCCCGAGCTGCTTCTGCGCGAAGTACACGGCCCCGGCGGCCTGCTGAGAGGGCGAGACGCGGCCGACGGGGCGTTCGAAGGTCTTCGCCAGGTCCGTGATCGACTTCACGTATCCCTGGGTCTCCTTGTACGGGGGGACGCCGCCGTACTTGATGACCGCGTACGCACCGGCGTTGTAGGCGGCGAACATGTTCGACGTCGCGTCACCGGGCACCTTGGCCACGTCCTTGGCCAGTTCGCAGTCGTACGAGGCCGCCGACGGGATGGCGTCGTTGGGGTCCCAGATGTCCCGGTCCCCGTCCCCGTCCCCGTCGATGCCGTGGCCCGCCCAGGTGCCGGGGATGAACTGCGCGATCCCCCGGGCGTCGGCCGGGCTGACCGCCCTCGGGTCCCAGCCGCTCTCGGAGTACAGCTGGGCGGCGAGCAGCGCGGGGGTGAGCGCCGGGCACAGGGTGCCCCACTTCTGCACCAGCGCCTGGTACTTACCGGGCACCGCGCCCTTCACCAGCCCGAGCGGCCGGCCACCGCGCGCATCTCCCGCGATCCCGGCAGCCGCCGAGTAGGTGCCCACCACGACGAGCACGAGGAAGCCGAGACAGACCCCGATCCCGATTCCGCCTGCCATCCAGAATCTGCGCATCCGTCAACACTCCCCCATCCCCGTCGCTTTCACGTGTGAATCGCCCGTGTCGCCGGTCGCGCTACCCCACTCGGAAGCCCGAGCACGCGATGCTCGTGTACTTCGTGGGGTCATCTTCGACGTGGTAGAAGACCAGCGTCCAGTCCCCCGGGTCGTTGGTGACGGGCACGCCGGCGTACGTCCGGCCCTGCACGTGCTCCGCGAAGTCGTCCGGGTAGGTGAGGGTCAGGAACTCGCCCGTGTCCCACTTGGTGTAGATGTCGACCGGCTTGCTGGTGAACCCGACCCTCTTGTTGTCCACCTTGAAGGGCGTGCCCGTCTGCGGATCCAGGTCGTGCGGGGACCTGACCGCCACCGACACGTAGTACGGCTCGGGCTTGGTGTGGTTCAGGTTCGCGTACTTGATCCGCATGTCGACGGCCACGGACTTCCCCGACACCTTGACGGAGTACTGGATGCCCTCGCCGGGCGACTTCTGCTCGGCGGGCTGGTTGCACTCCCCGACGCCATGGGCCGCCATGTCCGGATCGGCCGACGGCTTCCAGAAGTAGTGCGAGATCCGGTCGTCCTCGATGTACTCGGCCGGAGGCCTGGCTCCGCCCTTGGACGCGGCCGGTGCGGCGGGACCGGCGGTACCGCCGCCGGACGGCGCCACCGGGGCCGACGAGGGCGTGGCCGCGCCGGCCGCTCCCCCGCCACGGGCCTGGCCGCCCGGGCCGCCGTTCCCGTCGAGAGGGAGCAGCTTCCAGGCCGCCAGGGCGAGCGCGAGGACCACGGCCGTACCCCCGGCGGCCCACACCGCCCGGCGCCCGCTGCGCCACACCGGCACGGGCGGGACGGCTCCCCACGTCGGCACGTACGGGTACCCGGGGCCTTGCGTCCGCATCTCGTGCAGCGGGACGGGCTCCCCCAACGCCAGCAACGCGGCGTACACCGGGTCGTCCGGCAGCGCGTCGCGCACCCCGCAGCGCCGGATCACCTCCGACGGATCCGGGCGGGCGGCCGGATCCTTCGCCACACAGGCCTCGATCAGCGCGGCCAGCTCCGGCTCCACCCCGGCCACGTCGACCGGCTCGTGCACCGCCCGGTAGCCCACGGTCGCCGCCACCCCGGTACCGAACGGCGGCCGCCCGGTCGCCGCGTACGCCAGCGTCGCGCCGAGCGCGAACACGTCGGCAGCCGCTCCCGTCTCACCGCCCAGCAGCACCTCCGGAGCCGTGTACCCCGGCGTGCCGGGCGCCTGCCCGTCCTGGGTCAGCGCCGTCGCGCCGATGTTGTGCGCGATCCCGAAGTCGATCAACTGGGGACCCTGCGCACCGAGGATGACGTTCTGCGGCTTCAGGTCCCGGTGCGTGACCCCGTACGCGTGCACGCTCGCCAGGCCCTCCGCCAGCGCCGCGCCCAGGCGGCGACAGGTCTGCGGGGGCAGGGCCCCGCGCGCACCGACCGCGTTGCCGAGCGTGGGACCCGCGACGTACTCGGTGGCCAGCCAGTACGGGGCCGACTCCAGCGAGGCGTCGATCAGGTTCGCCGTGTACGCGGACCGCACGGCCCGCACCGTCCGCGCCTCACGCCGGAAACGCGCCAGCGCCTCGGGATGCCCGGTGATCTCCTCGCGCACCACCTTGACGGCCACCAGCCGCCCACCGGGCGACCGTCCGAGATACACCTGCCCCATCCCGCCGGCCCCGAGGCGGGCCAGCAGCGCGTGCGCTCCGATGTACGCGGGATCGAACTCTCCGAGCGGCTCCATCCGGCGAGCCTGCCACACCGACTGCCGTGCGGCGACGGCGGGTTGACGATCTGTACGCACACCTCGCCGACGCGGCCGACGCCCGGCCGGCCGCTCAGCGCGCCGCCACGAACAGGCTCTGCGCCCCCCGCCCGATCGGCCCCTTCTCATCGTGCAGCCGCGCGTCCGCCAGTCCGATCCCGCCCGCGTCCACGCTCGTCCGCGCCTCCACGCACACCCACTCCCCCACGGGATACCGGTGCAGATGGACACTCAGATCACCGTTGACGAAGACGAACCGCCGCAGGTCCATCACCGCGCTGATCCCGTTCCCCGAGTCGGCGGCGACCAGCACCCGGTCCAGCGGCCGCACCGCCTCCCCCGCCACGAGCGGCACCCGCATCCGCATCCAGCAGGTCCCCGGCCCCGGCTCGACGAAGGCCCCCTGCGTGAACCGGGTCTCCATCGACGTGTGGTAGCCCGTCTCCCACGGCACGGGGAAGAACGGCGTCACCCCCACCTCCCCCGGCGGCGCCACCAGCGCCCCCTGGGTCACCGCCGGCACCGGCTCACCCGCCACCCGGATCCGCAGCGCCCGCGCCAGCATCACCGGCGCGTCCGCGCCGGCCGGGGTGAGGGCCGCCTCGACCACCTCGGTCCCCCGCCCCGCCCGCAGCACCGACGTGGCGACGGTCAGCTCCCCGATCGGCACCGGCCGCAGGATCTCGTACGTGATCCGCGCGACCCTCATGTCCCCGCGCGCCCCCGCCCGCTCCTCGACCGCCCGCCCGAGCAGCGCGGCGGGCGGGCCGGCGTGCTGCGCGCCCTCGTCCCACGGCCCGCGCGTGGCCCCGGTGGCCCGGAAGCGGCCCGCGCCGATCCGCTCGTAGAACCCGTCAGCGTCCATGCCGCCGCACGCTACCGAGAGGTAACCCGGGGCGCCAGACCTCCACCGCCCCGCCGCCCGCCTCAGCGGGCGAGCCCCAGCCCCACCCCCAGCCCCACCAGCACCGACCCGATCGCCCGGTTCAGCGCCTTCTGCGCCCGCAGCATCCGCTCGCGCAGCGCCGAGTGGGAGAAGAACAGCGCCACCGCCCCGAACCACACCAGGTGCGCCCCCGACATGAACAGCCCGTACCCGGCCTGCTGCCAGGCCGCCGTCTGCGGATCCACCACCTGCGTGAACGTCGACACCACGAACAACGTCGTCTTCGGATTCAGCACATTGGTCAGGAACCCGGACCTCAGCGCCCCCAGCCGCGTCAGCTCCGGCTTCGACTCCAGGTCCACGGTGAGCTCGGCCCGCGCCCGGAAGGTACGGATCCCGATCCACACCAAATACCCCGCACCCGCCAGCTTGATCGCCGTGAACAGGGCGGTCGACGAGGCGATCAGCAGCCCCACCCCGAGCATGGTGTACGAGACGTGCACCAGCACCCCCGCCGCGACCCCCGCCGCCGCGAAGAGCCCGGTGGACCTCCCGTACAGATAGCTGTTCCGCACGACCATGGCGAAGTCCGCACCCGGACTCACGACGGCGAGCAGCGTAATGACGGCAACCGCGATCACTTCTGTCATGCACGGATGCTCACCGCCCCCCGTCCGCCGATCAAGACCTCCTCGAGCGACAATGGACCGGTGTCCAGCTCTCCCCGCCCCGCCCTGCCCGCCCTCCCCCTCCTCCAGGCCGACTGCGCGAACTGCTTCGCGCTCTGCTGCGTCGCCCTCCCCTTCGCCAAGTCGTCCGACTTCGCGGTGAACAAGGCCGCCGGCACCCCCTGCAAGAACCTCCGGGAGGACTTCCGCTGCGGCATCCACAGCCGCCTGCGCGACCAGGGCTTCCAGGGCTGCACCGTCTTCGACTGCTTCGGCGCGGGCCAGCAGATCTCCCAGGTCACCTTCGAGGGCCGCGACTGGCGCACCCACCCCGGGACCCGGCAGGCGATGTTCGACGCCTTCCCCGTCATGCGCCAGCTGCACGAGCTGCTCTTCTACGTCGACGCGGCCCTCGGCCTCCCGGCGGCCGCCCCCCTCCACCCGGCCCTGCGCACCCTCCTCACCAGGACCGAGGCCCTCACCCGGGCGGACGCGGACACCCTCGCCGCGCTCGACGTCCCCGCCCTCCGCCAGGAGATCAACACCCTCCTCCTCAAGGCGAGCGAACTGGCCCGCGCCAAGTCCCCGGGCCGCAAGAAGAACCACCACGGCGCCGACCTGATGGGCGCCCGCCTCGCCGGAGCCGACCTGCGCGGCGCCAACCTGCGCGGCGCCTACCTCATCGCAGCCGACCTCGGCCGCGCCGACCTGCGCGGCGCCGACCTGATCGGCGCGGACTTCCGCGACACCAACCTGCGCGACGCCGACCTCCGCGACACGCTCTTCCTCACCCAGGCCCAGGTGAACGCCGCCCAGGGCAACGCCGGGACCCGGATCCCCCCGACCCTCACCCGCCCCGCCCACTGGGCCTGACCCCACCCGCCGGGCACCCGGCGCCCGCCCCACCGCCGTGCGCCCCGCACGCACCCACACGCCCCCCGAGCGCCACGACCGCGCCACGACCACGGCGCGCCACCCGCCGGGCCGCCAGTCATTGCCCGAGGTCACCCCCCGTGATACACAGAGTGACCAGGTCAGGCCATGCGTACGACCGCACACCCGCGCACACACGGTCCGGCACCCGGGACATCGGGTAAAGAGACCGGCCAAGTCGACGACGGCCGACGTTTCATCAGCGAAGATAGTGCGTAGCCCCTGCCATCGGGCACGGGCTACCGGAACTACCCATACAGGGGCGGTGAGTTACATGATCCTGGCAGCCGAAAAGGGCGACATCACCACCATCATCGGCGGAATCGCCCCGAACTGGGGGCCGTTCGGCAGTCTCGGCAACGAAGCGAAGGTCATGATCGAGGTCATCATGGCCGTGGCGATCCTCCTCTGCCTCGGCATCGCCATCTGGGGCGCCGCCAAGCAGCGCATCGGCGCCACCGCCCTGCGCGACACGTTCAGCGCGGAACAGGGCAAGGGCCTGATCGTGGCCGGGCTCACCGGAGTCTTCATCATCGGCTCCCTCGGCACCCTCTTCACGATCGTCTACGGAATGGCCGTCTAGCAGGACCACCGCGGCCGGCCGCACCCTGATGAGGAATCACCACACCGCGCCTGCGCGGAAACAAGCGCTACCGTCGTACGACGTTGAGGGGGCGGACGACAGGCAATGAGCAACGACGACCAGTACGGCGGGGGCGCCGTGGGCGGTACGGGCCAAACCCGCACCCGCCTCCCGGACTCCCCCTCCGACCCCTACGGCACCCCCCGCCGCACCCCCCGCGCCTCGCGCGGCCTGATCACGGTGGTCGGTGTCGTGGTCCTGCTCATCGCCGCCATCGCCTTCGCGAACCAGTCCCACGACACCCCGACCACCCCCACCTCGGACAAACCCCCAACCACCAACCCCACCGCCCCCACGGGCACCGCCCCGGTCACCGCCAAATCCGCCGGCGTCCCCAAGGGCTTCGCCCACGACGAACAGGGCGCCCAATCCGCGGCCGCGAACTACACGGTGGCCCTGGGTTCTGACGGCATGCTCAAGAAGGACGTCCGCCACACCCTCGTCGACGGCATCTACACCCCGGAGGCGGCCGCCCAGCGCAAGGGCCAGCAGGACGCCGCGTACTCCCCCGCCTTCCTCGCCACCCTCGGCCTCGACGCGAACGGCAACGCCCCACAGGGCAGCGTCTTCGTCACCCGCTCCGTCCCGGTCGGCACCCGCGTCGAGAGCTACGGCCCGACCACGGCGAAGGTCTCCGTCTGGTACACGGGCCTGGTCGGCATGTCCGGCGCCAAGTCCACCGCCCCGGTGCGTACCACCTGGAAGACCTGGACGTTCGAACTGACCTGGGCCGGAAACGACTGGAAGGTCGCCTCCGACAGCCAGCAGGACGGCCCCGCACCGGTCCCCGGCGACGTCGCCGCGTCCACGTCCGACGACATCAGCAAGGCCGTCCAGGAGTTCGGAGGGTTCACCTATGCCCGGTAGCCGCCCCGGTACGCCCGGACGTGCCCGCACCGCCCTCCGCGCCGCAGCGGCCCGCGGCTCC
The DNA here is from genome assembly GCF_040301925.1 of Streptomyces sp. NPDC000075. Lineage (NCBI taxonomy): Bacteria > Bacillati > Actinomycetota > Actinomycetes > Kitasatosporales > Streptomycetaceae > Streptomyces > Streptomyces sp. NPDC000075. The sequence continues at coordinate 6,858 of NZ_JBEPFL010000062.1, read as the reverse complement.
CTCCGCACCGCGGCGGCCCTCACCGCCCTCCAGACGACGGCGGTACTGCTGTCCGCCCGCGCCTACGCGGCCCCCAGCCCGAACCCCAGCCCCTCCGGCTCCCCTTCGGGATCCCCGTCCGGCACCCCCGCACCCTCCAAGTGCGAAGGCGTCATCGGCCCCCTCAAGGAGGACTGCGAACGCCAGGTCGGCGGCACGAGCCCCGGAACGGGAGCCGGCACCGGCCTCTCGCCGGACAGCCCCACCGACGCCCTCAACCCCCTCGCCTCCCTAGCCCGCGGCTGCGCCGACGCCGCCGCGTGGATCGTCGGGAAGCTCAGCGAAGCCGTCAAGGGCACCGCCAACGTCGACTTCACCAACCCCGCCTTCCTCCAGCAGTACGCGGTGGTCTTCGCCGCCAGCACCGTCCTCACCCTCGTCCTGTGGCTCCTGGCCGTCGCCAAGCGCGCCATCCGCGGCGTCCCCCTCTCCACCGCCCTCTCCGAGGCCATCGGCTTCCTCTGGCTGACCGTCCTCGCCTCCGCCTTCACCCCCCTGATCCTCTACACCGTCGTCTCCGCCACCGACGGCGTCACCGACGTCATCGCCTCCGCCACCGGCAGCCAGAGCGACGTCTTCTTCGGCTCCTTCACCGACGCCCTCAAGAAGGGCGAGGACATCGGCGGCGGCCCGATCATGCTGATCGTCGTCGCCCTCGTCACCGTCCTCGCCGCAGGCGTCCTCTGGCTGGAGCTCGTCATCCGCGCCGCCCTGCTCTACGTCGGCGCCCTCCTCGGCACCGTCGTCTACGCCGGACTCGTCGACCGCAACATGTGGGGCCACGTCCGCCGCTGGGCCGGCATCATGATCGCCGTCATCCTCGTGAAGCCGGTCATCGTCATCGTCCTCGGCCTCGCCGGAGCCCTCGCCGGAGAGAAGGGCCCCAACGCCTTCTCCGCCGTCGTCTCCGGCCTCGCCATCATCCTCCTGGCGATCTTCGCCTCCGCCATGATCTACCGGTTCGTGCCCGGCTTCGGCGACGAAATCGCCTCCGCCCGCAGCAACCGCAAGCAGGCCACCGACGGCGCCCAGGCCGCCGCCGTCATCAGCTCCCCGGCCTCCCTCGTCTCCCAGGGCATCAAGACCCACAGCAGCCGCGGCGGCGCCCACCGCGCCGGAGGCGGCGGCCCCACCGGCGGCGACGCCAACCAGATCTCCGGAGGCATGGCCGCCCACAGCAGCCGCGGCTCCGGCAGCGGGGCCGCCGGCGGAAACCTCCCGCCCGCCGCACCCCCGCCCCGCACCGGCCAGAGCACGAGCACGAGGAACACAGGAGGTGACGGGCGTTGACGACCCAGTCCCACCAGATCCACCCCATCGCGCCCCGCCGCACGTATCTCATCGGCCGGGCCCGGCCGAACGCGATCGTCGGCAAGAACCGCGAAACCGGCGAGATCGCCCTGATCATCGTCGGCGCGTTCCTCGGCATGATGAGCGGACTGCTCGTCCCCGACCTCACCCTGCGCATCGTCACCCTCGCCGGCTTCCCCCTGCTCGCCCTCGCCGCCGTGTACGTCCCCTACAAGGGCCGCACCTTCTACCGGTGGTTCGAGATCAGCCGCAGCTACAAGCGCACCCTCCGCCGCGGCACCACCTACCGCTCCTCCGCCATGGAGGCCGGCACCCGCGCCGCCGACGGCCGCGAGGTCGAGGTCGGCCCGCCCCCCGGCATCGGCCGCATCAACTGGCTCGCCGCCCCCTTCGGCCCCGACGAGATCGCCGTCCTCCTCCACGCCGACCGCCGCACCGTCACCGCCGCCATCGAGATCGAGGGCCCCGGCGTCGGCCTGCGCGACAGCGAGGACCAGGAAGCCCTCGTCGACCGCTTCGGCACCCTCCTCAAGCACGTCGCCAACGGCGACGGCTTCGTCACCCGCCTCCAGATGCTCGCCCGCACCCTCCCCGCCGACCCCGACGCCCACGCCAAGGACGTCGCCCAGCGCGGAGACACCACGGCCCCCACCTGGCTGCGCGACTCCTACGACCAGCTCCAGTCGATGGTCTCCACCTCCTCGGAGCAGCACCGCGCCTACCTCGTCGCCTGCATGCACTACACCCGCGAGCTCGCCGCCGAGGCCACCACCATCGCCCGCGCCGGCAGCACCAAGGGCCGCAAGCTCGACCGCGACGCCGGTCTCGCCATCGTCATGGCCCGCGAGCTCACCGACATCTGCGCCCGCCTCGCCGAGGCCGACATCCGCGTCCGCCAGCCCCTCGGCCAGGGACGTCTGTCCTCCCTCGTGCACTCCATGTACGATCCGGACCACCCGATCGACCACATCCAGGCCATGACCAAGCGCAACGCCTGGCCCGCCGAGCTCGACGCCGTGGAGCCCACCTACCTCCAGGCCAAGACCCGCGAATCCTCCACCCGCGCCCCCTGGTGCCACGCCACCGCCTGGATCAAGGAATGGCCGATGACCCCCGTCGGCGTGAACTTCCTGGCGCCCCTCCTCGTCCACACCCCGGACGTCATCCGCACCGTCGCCGTCACCATGGACCTCGAACCCACCGAGATCGCCATCGAGCGCATGCTCACCGAGAAGACGAACGACGAGGCCGACGCCTCCCGCGCCGCCAAGATGAACCGCACCGTCGACCCCCGCGACATCGCCGCACACGGCCGGCTCGACCAGAGGGGTGAAGATCTCGCCAGCGGCGCTGCCGGGGTCAACCTCGTCGGGTACATCACGGTGTCCTCACGTTCCCCCGAAGCCCTCGCCCGCGACAAGCGCACCATCCGCGCCTCCGCCGGCAAGTCCTACCTGAAACTCGAGTGGTGCGACCGCGAGCACCACCGCGCCTTCGTCAACACCCTGCCGTTCGCCACCGGCATCCGACGCTAGCCGGAAGGAAGAGCCGCCATGCGAGATCCCATGTCCGCGCTGACGGACGCCTTCACCAGCTTCCTCTTCGGCAAGGTCGAGACCACCCGCCTGCCCGTCCGCACCTCCACCGGCCAGGCCCAGGCCGTCTACCTGCCCACCGCCGCCCCCGGCCTCGGCGACTCCGGCGTGATCATCGGACGCGAGGTCTACAGCGGCAAGGGCTACATCTACGACCCCTTCCAGCTCTACGGCCAGCAGCTCCCGGCCCCCCACTGGCTCGTCCTCGGCGAATCCGGCAACGGCAAGTCGGCACTGGAGAAGACGTACGTCCTGCGCCAGCTCCGCTTCCGCGACCGCCAGGTCGTCGTCCTCGACGCCCAGGGCGAGGACGGCGTCGGCGAATGGAACCTCATCGCCCAGCAGCTGGGGATAACCCCCATCCGCCTGGATCCCATCGCCGCCAACGACGACGGGATCCGCCTCAACCCCCTCGACCCGGCGATCACCACCACCGGCCAGCTCGCGCTGCTCCGCACCATCATCGAAGTGGCGATGGGCCACGGCCTCGACGAACGCTCCGGCTTCGCCCTCAAGGTCGCGCACGCCTACGTCGTCGACACCATCCAGGACCGCCAGCCCGTCCTCACCGACATCGTCGAACAGCTGCGCCACCCCGAACCCGAGTCCGCCCTCGCGATGAACGTCGACATAGACGATGTCCGGGCCTGGGGCCTCGACGTCGCACTCGTCATCGACCGCCTCGTCGACGGCGACCTGCGCGGCATGTTCGACGGCCCGACGACGGTCGGCATCGACCTCGACGCCCCCCTCATCGTCTTCGACCTCTCCCACATCGACCGCAACTCCATCGCCATGCCCATCCTCATGGCGATCGTCGGCGTGTGGCTGGAACACACCTGGATCCGCCCCGACCGGAAAAAACGGATCTTCCTGGTCGAAGAGGCCTGGCACATCATCAACAGCCCCTTCGTGGCCCAGCTGTTCCAGCGCCTCCTGAAGTTCGGCCGCCGCCTCGGCCTGTCCTTCGTCGCCGTCGTCCACCACCTCTCCGACGTCGTCGACGGAGCCGCCGCCCGCGAGGCCGCGGCCATCCTCAAAATGGCCTCGACCCGCACCATCTACGCCCAGAAGGCCGACGAGGCCCGCGCCACGGGCCGCGTCCTCGGCCTCCCGCGCTGGGCCGTCGAGATCATCCCGACCCTCACCCCCGGCATCGCCGTCTGGGACGTCAACGGCAACGTCCAGGTGGTCAAACACCTGATCACCGAGACCGAACGCCCCCTCGTCTACACGGACCGCGCGATGACGGAGTCCTCCACCCCCCAGCAGCTCCCCGAGGACCTGCTGGCCGCCGAACTCGAAGCCGAGGAACGCGCCCTGTACATCGAACGCCAGCGGGGCACCGGCCCCGGATCCGCGACCACGGTGGCCTGACCGGCATGCACGACGCCAGAGGTACGGAGCCCCGCGCACGCGGCGGCGGCATCCCCGACGGAGCACTGGTCGGCCTCCTGGCCTTCCTCCTCGGCCTGGCCGTCCTGGTCTGGTCGGCCACCGGCCTCGCGGCCCTCTTCGCGAAGGGCGCCTGGCCGGCCACGGTCACCTTCACCCGCACCCCGGGGGCCGTCCGCGCCCTGATAGCGCAACCGCACGACATCCCCGGCGCCTGGCCCGACACCGACCCCACGGCCCTCTCGGGCTGGGGGCTGTTCTGGGGCCTGTTCATCAGCCAGCTCCTGGTCCTCCTGGTGCTGACGATCTTCACCATGGGCGTGGTCGCCCGCACGAAAGCCCGCCGCACCCGCGCCCGGCAGCAGAAGCACGCCCCGGGCCCCGACCCGGACTCCGCACCAGTCCCCGCCCAGCCCGGCCGGCCCCGCGACCCGGGCCCCTCCCGGGGACAGGGGCACGAGGACGCCTCCCCGCAGACCCGGGACCGGCAGCCGATTCCGGGCCAGGACCCGGCCCCGTACGCGAAGCCGGCCCCGGCCCTCGCCACCGGCACGGCCCACCCGCACCAGTCCCCGTCCACGTCTTCGGACGCACACACCGCCTCCCCCTCCGACGCGGACCGGATCCCGGCCGGGAACACCACACCGCCCCGGGACACACTGACCCCGGCCGGCCCGCACCTGCCCGGGCCACACCCCGCGCCTGCCCCGGCCCCCCACCAGACGGAGCCGCCCGCGCACGCCCCGGTCTCCGCACCGGCCCCCGCACGCACCAGGGCCCGCGACACCCGCCCCCCGGCCCAGGAGGCCTACCGCTACGGATTCGGCTACGCCCCGCCGGCCCGCACCACCGCACCGCCCCCGGCCCACCGGCTCGCCTACGCGCCCCCGGCCGAGCGCCACCACCTCGCCGCCCAGGCCATCTCCGGCGCCGAAGGCCCCGTCCTGGTGGTCACGTCCTCCCCCGCCCTCTGGCAGGACACCAAGGACGCCCGCGCCAAACTCGGCCCGGTCCTCCTCTACGACCCCTCGCACCTGTGCGACACCCCGGCCCGCATGCACTGGAACCCCGCCGACGGGTGCGCCGACCGCGACACCGCCGCCGCCCGCGCGATCGCCCTGCTGGCCCCCGTACGCCCCCAGGCCCGCCTCGACGCCGCAGTCGCCGACACCGCGGAGACCCTGCTGCGCAGCTGGCTCCAGGCGGCCGCCCTCGACGGCCTCCCCTTCAAGCAACTGGCCCGCTGGGCCCAGGGCAACGGCTCCCAGGAACCGGTACGGATCCTGCGCACGCACCCCCAGGCCGCACCGGGCGCCGCCGGCGAACTCGAGAGCGCCCTCATCGCCCACTCCGAACGTCGCGAGCAGGCCCAGTACCTGACGGCCCGGGCCCTCTCCTGCCTGACCTCGATCCACATCCGCGAGGCCTGCAACCCCAACCGAACGGACGCGCTCGCGCTCGCATCGTTCGCCGCCGAAGGGGGCACCCTCTACGTAGTGGGTGAGTCCGTGGAGGATCCCCGCACCCGGCCGGGTGCCATGCCCCTGCTCACCGCACTCGCCTCGCACGTGGTCGAGCACGGCCGTCGCATGGCCGCACGGTCATCCCGCGGTCGGCTCGACCCACCAATGACGCTGGTCCTGGAGGACGTGGCGGCCGTCGCCCCCGTCCCCCGGCTGCCCGAGCTCCTCGACGACGAGAGGCTGCCGCTGCTGGCCCTGTGCCGCAGCCGCGAACAGGCCCGCGGCCGCTGGCCGGAGTGGCCCGTCGCCGCCGGCTAGCCGGCCTGCGGGCGCGTGAACACGTACTCGTGCTCCTTGGCGGTCGGGTCGTCCGGCTTGGGGATGACGAGCCCGCTCGGCTGGAACCCGAACTTCCGGTAGAACCCGCCGGCCCGCTCGTTGTCTTCGTGCACGAAGAGGCGTACGCGGTCCAGCGCCGGCTCCTCCCGCTGCCACACCCATTCCAGCGCCGCGTCGAACAGCGCGTCGGTGAGCCCGCTCCCGCGCTGCCCGGGCCGCACGAACACGCCGACGACGTGCCCCTGGTGGGCCTCGACGACCCGCTCAAGGAAGTCGGTGGACCCCTGGCTCTCGATGAACACGGTCACGGACCCGTTCCACTGCCCGTCGGGCGCCTCGGCGATGATCTGCCGGACGTGGACGCCCTCGGCCGCGCCGGCCGCCCGGTCCTGCCAGAACTCGTCGGGCTTGGCGGCGGCTTCCTCGACGGTCTCCAGGAAGGCCAGCGAGGCCACGGGGTCGCGCAAGGCGTCCAGCCGCAGGTCCCTGACCTTCTGCCATTCGTCGGCCCGTACGGCCCGGATCACGTGCTGTTGCTGCTTCTGCTGCTCCATGCACACGCATCCAAACGTGCCGGTCGCCGCAGGTCAACGCATTAATGACGGCCATCTGCCCGTAAACGGCCGTAAACGCAGAAAAGCCCCGCACCATGACTGGTGCGGGGCTTTCCCACAATGATTGTTCGGCGGCGTCCTACTCTCCCACAGGGTCCCCCC
>NZ_JBEPFL010000061.1:0-26766 GCF_040301925.1 Streptomyces sp. NPDC000075 | reverse complement strand
GGCCCCCGGGGGGGGGGGGGGGTGCCGCCCCGCCCCCCTCCCCCCCCGGGGGGGGGGGGGGGCTGGGGCCCCCCCCCCCCCCCACTGCCACTTCGCTGACCGGTTCGTTCAACGAGGGAGCCGGCGGGAGGTCACGGGCATCCGCCGGCGGATGTGGTCCGGTCAGTTCGCGGCGTAGACGCGGACCGCGAACTCCGCGATCTCCGCGTCCGAGAGGTTCTTCGCGAGATTGGCCTCGGTGATCATCCCGATGAGGCGGTGACCGCCGGCCACGTCGATGACCGGCAGCCGCTTGATCTGGTGGATCTCCATCGTGTCCACCGCTTCCTGGGCGTTGCCGTCGGCGTCCACCCAGTGCAGCGTCCCGGCGAGCTCCCCGGCCTTCATCGCGGCCGGGTCCCTGCCCTCCGCACAGCACTTGACGACGATGTCGCGGTCGGTGATCAGCCCCTGGAGGCGCTGGTCGTCCCCGCAGATGGGCAGGCAGCCGACGTTCAGGTCGCGCATCATCCGCGACGCGTCCAGCAGGGACTGGTCCTCCCGGACGCACTGCACACCCTCGGTCATGATGTCCCGGGCCCGCAGGTTCCTGGTCATGGTTCCTCCTTGGCTCTCCGAGTGGTTCCGCGGCTTGTGCACCTTTCCCTACGAGCACAGCACGGATGGGCCCGCGCGGCGCGCCGAGCGGGAGGCACGCACCGCCCGATCATTCTTGACCGTTCGTTCCAGATGTCTCTATGATCTTCGACGTGGCCAGGACCAAGGAATTCGATCCGGACGCCGCCCTCCAGTCGGCCCTCGAGCTGTTCTGGCGGCGCGGTTACGAGGCGACGTCGGTCGCGGACCTCGTCGAGCACCTCGGCATCGGACGCGCCAGCCTCTACGCGACCTTCGGCAGCAAGCACGCGCTCTACCTGAAGGCGCTCGACCGCTACGCCGAGACCCACAACCCGCTGCTCCTGTCCGAGCTGTCCCGGCCGGGGCCGGCCCTGCCCGCCGTACGGGAGGTGGTCCGCCGCTTCGCCGCGGAGGCGGCCTCCCCGGGACGGCGGCAGACCGGCTGCTTCGTCACCAACACCGCCGCCGAGCTGGCCGCGCACGACGGCGCCGCCGCCCGCCGGGTCGGGGCGGACTGGGACCGCTTCGAGACCCTGCTGCACTCCGCCCTCGTCCGGGCCCGCGCCCAGGGCGAGCTGCCCGAAGGGCGTGACCCGCGCATGCTCGCCCGCATGCTGCTGGTCCTGCTCCAGGGCGTCCGGGTCGTCGGCAAGGCCTGCGACGACCCGGCCAGGGTGCGGGATGCGGCCGAACAGGCCCTGGCCCTGCTGGACTGACCGGACCCCGCGCGAAGGCGCCCCCTCGGGGGCCTCTTCCGTGTGCCCTCATTCTGAACCGATCGTTCAAATACGGGCCCTCCGGGGCCCTCAAGGGAGTCACCGAAGATGAACCGCTTCACCGGCAAGACCGTCCTCGTCACCGGCGCGGGCTCCGGCATCGGCCGGGCGATCGCCCTCGCCTTCGCCGCCGAGGGCGCCCGCGTGGTCGCCGCCGGGCGCACCGCGGCCCCGCTGGAGGAGACCGTCGCCCTCATCACGTCCGCCGGCGGCACCGCCGCCGCCGTCCCCGCCGACGTCACCGACTCCGGCCGGCTCGCCGCCCTCGTGCGCGAGACCGCGGACCGCTTCGGCGGGCTCGACGTGGCCGTCAACAACGCCGGCATCCTGCGCGGCACGGTCCCCGCCGCCGACATCGCCGAGGAGGACTGGGACGCCGTGCTGCGCACCAACGTCACCGGCGTCTGGCTGGCGATGAAGCACGAGATCGCCCACATGCGCGCGAACGGCGGCGGGGTCATCGTCAACGTCTCCTCCAACCTGGGCGCCCACACGCGCATCCCGAACGCCGCCGCCTACGTCACCTCGAAGGCGGCCGTCGCCGCCCTCACCCGCGCCGCCGCCCTCACCCGCGCCGCCGCCCTCGACCACATCCGCGACGGCGTCCGCATCAACGCGGTCAGCCCCGGCGCCACCGCCGCGCCCATGTCGCTGCGCCCGGGCGAGACCGAGGCCGACCGCGCCCTGCGGATCAGGAACGAGAACCCCCTCGGCCGGCTCGCCGAGGCCGAGGAGGTCGCGGCGGCCGTGCTCTACCTGGCGTCGCCGCAGGCCGGCGCCGTCGTCGGCACCGACCTGGTGGTCGACAGCGGCTCCTCCGCCTGACCTGGGCGCAGGGGCCCACCGGCCGGCGGCCGGGCCCGGCAGCGGCCTGCCCTCGCACGAGGCGTCCCCGGCCGGCATCCGGCCGTCGACGAGGAAGCCCTCGACGTACGCGTCCACACAGGGGTTGTGCGACTGGTAGACGCCGTGGTCGCCGCCGCCGACGGTGATCAGCCGGGACCCGGCCGTCCCCCGGTGGGCCCGCAGCGCGCCCTCGTAGTACGTGGCCGGGTCGTGGAGCGAGTTGAGCATCATGACCGGCGGCAGTCCGCGCCCGGTGACCTCCACCCGGGGCGCCCGGGAGCGCGGCCAGGAGGCGCAGACCGAGGCGAAGGTCAGCTCACGGGCCCCGGCCATCGGGTGCGCGGCACCGTCGGCCGCGCTCCGGCGCACCCAGTACGCCGTGTCGTGGTTCCACGGGGTGTCCTGGCAGATGACGGAGAAGAAGTCCGCCGCGAACTGCGCCCCCAGCGGGTGCCTCAGCTTCTCGGCCAGGGCCTTGCGGGCGGCCGGCGGGGCGGCCTGCGGCTGCTCCAGGACGCCGAGCAGCACCGCCAGGTCGGGGAAGCGGTCGCCGCTGTAGATGAGGGAGGTGGCGGCCGCGTCGAGGTGGTTGGGGGTGACCGTCGTCCCCTCCAGGTCCAGCGGGTGCTCACCCAGCGCGCTGCGCAGCCGCTCGTACGAGGCCTTGGCCTCCTCGGGGGTCCGGCCCTGGTGGTAGGTGGCGTCGTTCGCGGCGAGCCAGGGCAGGAAGTCCTGCTCGAACCGGCGCTGGAAGCTCATCGGCTGGCCCGTCAGAAAGTCCTGCCAGCTCCCGGTGAAACCGATGTTGCTGTCGAGCACCACCCGGTCGACCCGGCGCGGGAACTCGGTCGCGTAGTAGGCGCCGAGGAAGGTGGCGTACGAGGGGCCGTAGTAGGACACCTTCTTCTCGCCGAGCAGGGACCGGAACAGGTCCATGTCGTGCACGGCCTGGTCGGTGGTGATGTACGGGAGCAGGTCGCCGGACCGCCGCTCGCAGTCCCGTACGAAGTCCCGCGCCCGCTCCACGGTGGCGTCCACGGCCTGCGGGGAGCGGTCGCGCAGGTCGCCGCTGGTGAACAGGGCGTCCACCGCGTCCTGGTCGGAGCAGACCACCTGCGTGCTGGCCCCGACCCCGCGCTGGTCGAAGCCGACGATGTCGTACGCGGCCGCCAGCTTCGGTGAGTATCCCGCCAGCCCCGCCGGCCGGCCCAGCCCCGAGGCCCCCGGACCGCCGGCCGCCATCATCAGCACGCCCCGCCGCGCGGCCGGGTCCGCGGCCCGGTGCCGGGACACCGCGACGGTCAGGTCCGCCCCCGTGCCCGGGTGGTACCAGTCGCGCGGCACCGTCATGGAGGCGCACTCCAGCGCGCCGGACTGGCACGGCTGCCAGTCGAGCGCCTGCTGCGCGTACCGCGCGGGCACCGCGGACGCGCCGCCCTTCACCCCGGCGGCACTCGCCGGGGACGCGGGCAGGGCGGCGAGGGCGAGCAGCCCGCAGGCGGCGGCCGTGGCCCACCGCGCGGGCTTCCTGAAGAGGTGCATGTGGGTGGTTCCCCCCGGTCAGAGCGTTCTCGGTACACCCCGATCCTCCGAGAACGCGGACGCCCGGACGATCCCCCCACTGCCCGTATCGGAGGTGGTACCAGCACCACCCCGGCGTAGGCCGGGCGGCGGTCCGGGGAATGGTTTTTTCGCCCGTCGATGGAGTGACGTGACGAGGCGGCAGGCCTGTCGCCCATCGGCGCCGGCCGTCCGGCGCCAGGGTGGAGGGGAAGCCGGTCCGTCCGGATCCCGGCGACTCCGAGGGAGAAGCGGCCATGGACTACACCAAGCTCGCACCCCAACTGGCGGCCACCTACACCCGGTACCAGCAGGAGGGCCGCAGACGCTCCCCGCTGGCGGCGACGGGCCGGATGCTGGGTCTCGTCTCGCTGCGGGAGCGGGCCAAACCGCTGCGGGTGGTGGTCTCGCTCGTCTGTGATCCCGACGTTCCCCTGGACGGCGACCTCGGGGAGGGCGTCGAGCTCAACGCGGGCGGCAAGCGGATCCGTACCGCCATCGTCCCGCTGGACTCCCTCGCGGACCTCGCCGCCCACCCGGGCGTCCGGCGTATCGTGCCGGCCACCCGGCTGCGCCCGCTCCTCGACCGGGCGCAGGCCAAGGTCCACGTGCCCGACTTCCGCACGCGCACCGAACTCACCGGCAAGGGGGTCGTCGTCGGCATCGTCGACACCGGTATCGACCCGAGGCATCCGGCGTTCACCGGCCGGATCGACCGGATCTGGGACCAGACGGTCCAAGGCGGCGACGGAGTGCCGGAGGGCGGCTACGGCGTCGAGTTCACCGGCATCGGGGCGGCCACCGCGTCCCGGGACACGGAGGGGCACGGGACCCACGTCGCGGGCATCGCCGCCGGCAAGGACGGCCTGGCTCCCGGGGCCCGTCTGGTGATGGTCAAGACCGACTTCCAGGACGCCCACATCACCGACGGCATCCAGTACGTCTTCCGCGTGGCGCGGGACCTGGGCCTGCCGGCGGTGGTGAACCTCAGCCTGGGCGGGCACCACGACGCGCACGACGGCAGCGACCCGATGTCCCAGGCGATCGCGGAGGAGTCCGGACCGGGCAGGATCGTCTGCTGCGCCGCGGGCAACGAGGGCGAGGACGACATCCACGCGCAGCTCACGGTCACCGAGGACGCCGCCGTCTCCGTCCCCTGCCACCCGGGCGTCCGGCGGGGTGAGCCCGACACGTTCTGGCTCAACGGGTGGTACGCGGGCTCGGACCGGTTCGAGGTCGCGATCGCCGCGCCGTCGGGAGCCTCGACCTCCTTCCAGCCCGTACTCGGGCCGGGGGAGGAGACGGTGGAGTTCGACCTGCCGGACGGCAGGGTCCAGATCACCACTCCGGGCCCCAGCCCGGACAACGGGGACGTCAACTTCTTCGTGGAGGTGGCTCCGAACACCGCCGTCCCCCATGCTCCGCACACCCCTCCGGGGAAGTGGCGCCTGGTGGTGAGGGGCGACTCGGTGAACGGCGACGGCAGGGTCGACGTGTGGATCCTCGGCGACTCCGAAGCCCGGCCCCAGCCGCAGTTCAGCGGTCCCGGGGTGCACGACACGATGAAGATCGGCTTGCCGGGGGCCGCCGCGGCGGCGATCACCGTGGCCGCCTTCACCACGCGCACCGACTGGAAGGACATCGACGGCGCCGCCGAGCGGGCGCCCTCGCTGGAACTGGGGAAGCTCGCCGGTTTCAGCAGCGAGGGACCCCTGCGGGACGGATCCCAGAAGCCGGACATCACCGCCCCCGGCGCCATGATCATCTCCTCGCTGTCCCGGGAGGCCGTCGACCAGCCGAGGGCGCTCGTCATCAGTCAGCGCGAGGTCGTCATGGCGGGGACCAGCATGGCCTCGCCGTTCATCGCGGGGATCGCCGCGCTCGTGCTCCAGCGCGATCCGCACTGCGACCCGGCCGCGTTCAAGTCCCTGCTGAACGCCAACGCGGCCATTCCGGGCGCTCCCGAGGGGGCCGTCGACCACAAGTGGGGTCACGGGCTCCTGGACGCCACCGAGCTCTGAGGACCGACGTGGACCACAGCAAGCTCGACGCCGCCCTCGGGCGGGCCGTCGGCGCCGGGGACGGCGACCCCGGGACCCGTGACCTGCTGGTCCTCGTCCGCCTCACGGAGCCGCCCTCGCAGGCGCAGCTGGAACAGCTGCGCCGGGCGGGGGTGAACGCCACCGGCGGCGGGCGCACGGTACTGACGGGCACCCTTTCGCGGCAGGACGTCGAGACGCTCTCCGAGCAGCCCTGGGTCCGCTCGCTCTCCCTCTCCGGCAGCCGGCGCCCGGCCTAGCCGTGCGGTGCCCCGGGGCGGCTCATCGCCGTCCCGGGGCGGCGCGTCAGCTGACGAACTCCCCGTCGCCGTAACGGACCTCGGCCTTGTTCCAGTCGACCCCGAGGCCGGCGGTGAACCGCCGGGCGAGCGGCAGGTCGGCGACCGGGGCGACCAGGATCAGCCGGCCCCCCAGGGTGACGGACCCGCCGCCGAGCTCCTCGCGGGCCTGGGGGTCGGCGGCCAGCGCCTCGCGCAGCCGGGCGGCGCTGACGCCGGAGGCGCGGATCTCGACCGAGTCGGTCTCCGGAGAGGTGCGCGGCAGGCAGCGGAAGGTCAGCACCGACTCCTGGTGGTACTGCTTGGCGATGACGCCCGCGATGTGGTGGAGTCCGTCCCGGCCGACCCGGTTGACGTCGAACTCCCGCGAGCGCTCGTACGTGGTCTGCTTCAGGTCGGCGGACCAGAACACCCCGTCCAGCAGGGTCGAACGCCCCGCCGAGGCGCCGTTGGCCTCGATGATCCGCCGTACCTCGCGGTCGAAGCGGATCAGGGGTGTTTTCAGCCGCGGATCGCCGGGATCGGTGATGACGGCGGTGTTGTCGGTGGCGAAGACCTCCCCGGCCGGGCAGGTCGAGGCCGCCGCCGGGGGTGCCGGGCTCGCCTGGGCGGTGCCCGCTCCCGCCGTTCCCAGCGCCAGGACCCCGGCGACGACCAGCACACGCAACCGCTTCATGCTCAACTCCCTGAATGTGGGCCCCTGCTGCCTCACCCCGGGGCCGCGGCGGCCCCATCCTAGGAGCCGCAGGGGGCAGTTCACGCCGTCTTACCGCATATGGCGGATATCGGGCGGTGCCGCTCCCTTCCGCCCGCCCGCCGGAAGGTTGACGTGAGAGCGGGCGCCGCCGGGGGTATGGCTCATCCCCGGGAGGGGGAGACGTGACAGCTGGAACGAAGGACACGGTCCGGGGCCTGGCCCTCCTCGGATCCGCGGCGGTCCTCGCCCTCGCCGGGTGGCTGGTCTGGCTCCTGCCCGGACCGCAGCTCGTCGCCGTCCTCGCCCTGCGGCCCGTGGACGGCACGCTGTCCGTGTCCGAGTGCTACGCGGCCTCCGACGCGGAGGGCTACCCGGGCGGCACCGAGTGCGAGGGCGTCTACACCCCGCGACGCGCCGGGGCCGCGCGCCGCGAGGTCCTGCTGGTGGGCGCCGCCGCCGAATACCGGCCGGGCAGCGCCGTACCGGTGCGGATCGTCCGGGGGAAGGCGTACGAACCGTCCGGCCCGGCGGTCGGGCACGCCGGCGCCGTCACCGGGTTCCTGCTCGTCCCCTTCCTCACCCTCGCCTCCTGGCTGCTCCTCTGGGCCCGCCGGGGCAGGGCGGGGAAGGGGGAGGCCCATCTGATCGCCGCACTGGCCGGGCTGGCCGCCGTGGCCGTGCTCAGCGTGGCGGCCGCGCTCCTCTTCCCGCTCGTGACCGCCGTCCTGTGACCCCGGTCGGCCGGGCGCCGGTCACACCGCGACCGCCTCGATCACCGACGGCAGCGCGCCCGTCGGCAGGATCCGGTGCAGCCGGAACCCCGCGCGCGACAGCAGCCCCTCGAACTCGGCGGCGGTCCGCTCGCGCCCCTCGACGGCCATCAGCATCACGATGTCCAGTTCCACCGCCGGATGCGGCACCCCGCCCCCGGGCAGCACCGCGTCCACGACCAGGAGCCGCGCTCCGGCCGCCGCCGCGCGGCGGACCGAGCCGAGGATGCGCAGCGCGTCCTCGTCGCTCCAGTCGTGCAGGATGTGCTTGAGCAGGTAGAAGTCCCCGCCGGGCGGAACGGCCTCGAAGAAGTCCCCGCCCTCGGTGCGCCACCGCCCCTCCCGCGCGGGTCCGTCCAGGAGGTGCTCGGCGACGGTCGCGGGCCGGTCGAAGAGCACGCCGTCCAGCCCGGGTCCCCGGTCCAGCACCGCCCGCAGCAGTCCGCCCCGGCCGCCGCCCACGTCGACCACCCGTGCCCGCTCGGGGAACGCGTAGCTCCGGGCGACGAGTTCGTCCTCGCGGCCGGACAGCGCGGCCATGCCCGAGTCGAAGACGGCGCGGTCCTCGGGGGACTTGTGCAGGTGGTCGAAGAACGGGGTCCCGTACGCCAGCTCGAAGGAGGAGCGTCCGCCGCGCAGGGTCTGCGGCAGCTCGGCGGCGGCCCGCGTGAACATCGGGTCGGTGATCATCAGCACGCCGGCGTGCTGCGAGCCCTCCACGCCGGTCCGCAGGGGCTGCCCGGCGGGCTCCAGGCGGAACCTGCCCCGCTCGTCCTCGTGGAAGAGTCCCCGGACCGCGAGCAGCCGCAGCACGCGGCGCAGCGCGGCGGCGTCGGTGCCGCTGAGTCCGGCGAGTTCCCCGGGCGTGCGGGGGCCGTCGGCGAGGTGGTCGGGGATCCGGTGGACGGCCACCGCCCGCAGGGCCGCGGCGTGGACGTGTCCGAACATCACCTCGTGCAGCACCGGGGGAGCGGAGGTGGCCAGGGGGTGGTCGTCGGGGGATGCGTCGGGTCCGGTCACGGGCGCGCTCCTGTCGTCTCAGGGGGTACCGCACCGCCATGGTGACCCGCGCGCGCCGGCGGCCGGGGGGTTTCCGGTGCGGACGCCCGCCGTCAAGCCGACTTCAGGGCAGACTCCGGCCGGGAGCGGCGCGGACGGCCGCCCGCACGCAACTGCGAGCCCGTCGCACCTGGTCACGGTGGGTACGACGGCCGTAGCCGCAACGGGTTCCGTGTGCCACGGTGGACCCATGGAGGGCAACCGGAACACCCACGGCACCCACGGCCACGCCCACGACGCCCACGAGGGCCACACCCACGACGCCCAGCCGCACGCCCGCCCCGGTGCCCCCGCCGCCCGGGCGCGCCACCGGCTCGCGCACCTGCTCACCCCCCACCGCCACGAGGCCGCCGACAAGGTCGACGCCGCGATGGAGACCTCCCGCGAGGGCATGCGCACCCTGTGGACCTCCCTCGCCGTCCTGGGCGCGACCGCCGTCCTCCAGGCCCTGATCGCGGGCCTCTCCGGTTCCGTGGCCCTGCTCGGCGACACCGTCCACAACGCCGCCGACGCCCTGACCGCCGTACCCCTGGGCATCGCCTTCCTGCTCGGCCGCCGGGCCGCCAACCGCCGGTACACGTACGGTTACGGGCGCGCCGAGGACCTCGCGGGCGTCCTCGTCGTGGCGGCCATCGCCGCGTCCGCGGCCCTCGCCGCCTGGGCGGCCGTCGACCGGCTCCTGGCCCCCCGCGAGGTCACCCACCTGTGGGCCGTCGCCGCGGCCGCCGTGACCGGGTTCGCCGGCAACGAGTGGGTGGCCCGCCACCGCATCCGCACCGGCCGCAGGATCGGCTCGGCCGCCCTGGTCGCGGACGGACTGCACGCCCGCACCGACGGTTTCACCTCCCTTGCCGTCCTGCCCGCCGCCGCCGGCTCCGCCCTCGGGTGGCCGGCCGCCGACCCGGTCGTGGGCCTGCTGATCACCCTCGCCATCCTGCTGGTCCTCGGGAGCGCCGCCCGCGAGGTCTGGCGCCGGCTCATGGACTCCGTGGACCCCGGGCTCGTCGACACCGCCGAGCGCGCGCTGCGCGCGGTGGACGGCGTACTGGACGTCGGCCAGCTGCGCATGCGCTGGATCGGCCACGCCCTGCGCGCCGAGGCGGACATCGTGGTCGGCCCCCACCTGACCGTCGTCCAGGCCCACGGGCTGGCGGTGGCGGCGGAAGGCGCCCTGATCCGGGCGATCCCCCGGATGACGGCCGCCACCGTCCACACCGACCACGTCCACGCCCACCCCGGGCGGGCCGGGGTCAGCC
Source organism: Streptomyces sp. NPDC000075 (assembly GCF_040301925.1). Taxonomy (NCBI): domain Bacteria; kingdom Bacillati; phylum Actinomycetota; class Actinomycetes; order Kitasatosporales; family Streptomycetaceae; genus Streptomyces; species Streptomyces sp. NPDC000075. Next base: position 16,846 of record NZ_JBEPFL010000061.1, on the reverse strand, counting down.
GCTGACCGGAGCCCGCTCGGCGCGCTCCACATGGGCGGTGATCAGCGAGGCCAACTCCGGCCACAGCGCCTGCGGGAGGTCGTGGCCCATCCCGTCGAAGACGGTCAGCGCGGCGCCCGGGACGGCCGCCGCCGTGGCCCGCCCGCCGCTGACGTCGCACACCGGGTCGTCAGCGCCGTGGATCACCAGCGTGGGCACCCGTACCGCGCCCAGCCGGGCCGTCCGGTCGCCGGAGGCCTGGCAGGCCACGGCCTGGCGGGCGACGCCGAGCGGATCGTAGTCGCGGTCGAAGGCGCGGGCGGCGCGCTCGCGCACGGCGGCCTCGTCGTACGGGAAGCCCGGAGAGCCCATGACCCGTACCGCCCGGACCGTCCGCTCGACGGCCTCCGCGCGGTTCGCCGGGGGCGGCCCCGCCAGCACCCCCAGCACGCCGGGGTCCGGCCGGCCGACGCCGGCGGCGCCGGTGGTGGACATCAGGGAGGTCAGCGAGCGCACCCGGCCGGGATGCTCGATCGCCATCGTCTGCCCGATCGCCCCGCCCAGCGACAGGCCGACGACGTGCGCGCTCACCAGCCCCAGCGCGTCCAGCAGGCCCACCGTGTCGGCGGCCATGTCGGACAGGTCGTAGGAGACCGTCGACAGGTCCCCGCGCCGCACCGCCGGCAGGTCGGGCACCGGCGCGTCGTGGAAGTGCGTGGACAGGCCGCAGTCCCGGTTGTCGAACCGGATCACCTGCATCCCGCGCCCGGTCAGCTCGGCGCAGAACCCGTCGGGCCAGCCGTGCATCTGGAGGGCCAGGCCCATCACGAGCAGGACGGGCGGCGCCTGCGGGTCGCCGAGGCGCTCGTAGGCGATCTCGATGCCCGAGGGGCCCACGTCCACGGCCTTGTGCTCACTCACCGCTGTCATGGGTCGGTTGTACACGTCGCGGGTGCCGCGCGGGCCGCTCCCGCCGCCGCGTGTCCCCTCCCCGGGACGGGACCGCCGGAGGGCGGATCACCCCGGATCCTGCGCGAGTCTGCGCGCAACGCCCGGGTTCCGAGCACCTCTTGACATGCGAGCGGGCTCACGCTGCACTGGTGCGCGCACGCACCACGGACAGCGCCGCACCCCCGTCCCCGGCCGGCTGGAGCCGCCATGCGTCTGCTCAGGATCCTGATCGCCGCCGCCTGCGCGGTCTTCGCCCTGGCCCTGCCCGGGGTCACCGCCGGACCCGCCCGGGCGGCCGCGGAGGCGGCGCCCCGGACGGTTCCGGCGCTGCGCCAATGGACCCCGGGCTCCGGCGCCTACGCCTTCACCACCGCCTCCCGGATCGTCGTGGACCCCGCCTCGGCGGACCTGCTGGCGCAGGACGCCGCCACCTTCGCCGAGGACCTCGGCGCCCTCGCCGGCCGCGCAGTGGCCGTCACCACCGGGACCCCCGCCCCCGGTGACGTCTCCCTCGCCCTCGGCGAGAGCACGCTGCCCGCCGAGGGCTACCGGATGACCGTCTCGGACACCCTCGCCCTGCGCGCCGCGACGCCCGCCGGGGCCTTCTACGGCACCCGCACCGTCCTGCAGCTCCTGCACCGGTCCGCCACCGTGCCCGCCGGCACCGCCGTGGACTGGCCCGCCAAGCCCGAGCGCGGGCTCATGGTCGACCAGGGCCGGAAGTTCTTCACCGTCGACTGGCTGAAGCAGCACATCAAGGAGCTCGCCTACCTCAAGCTCAACTACTTCCACTTCCACCTCTCCGACACCTTCGGCTTCCGCCTGGAGAGCTCCAGCCACCCCGAGATCGTCTCCGCCGACCACTACTCCAAGCAGGACGTCGCCGGCCTCGTCGCCCTCGGCCGCAAGTACCACGTCGTGATCGTCCCGGAGATCGACACCCCCGGCCACATGAACGCCGTCCTGGCCGCCCACCCCGAACTCCGGCTCAAGAGCAGCACCGGGGCCGTCAGCCCCGACTTCATCGACCTCTCCCTGCCCGCCTCCTACGCCCTGGTCGGGGACCTGCTGAAGGAGTACCTGCCGCTCTTCCCCGCCCCGTACTGGCACATCGGCGCGGACGAGTACGTCACCGACTACGCGAAGTACCCGCAGCTACTGAGCTACGCCCGGGCCCACTACGGGGCGAACGCCACCGCCAAGGACACCTACTACGGGTTCGTCAACTGGTCGGACGGGCTGGTGCGCGCGGCGGGCAAGACCACCCGGATGTGGAACGACGGCATCAAGTCCGGCGACGGGACCCTGCGCCCGGACCCCGGCATCCTCGTCGAGTACTGGTACACCTACGGCCTCACCCCCCAGCAGCTCGCCGCCGCCGGGCACACCGTCGCCAACGCCTCCTGGACGCCCACCTACTACGTGCTGGGCGGGGCGAAACCGGACACCAGGTGGATGTACGAGACCTGGACCCCGGACCGGTTCGAGGGCGGCGCCACCCTCTCCGACCCGTCGAAGAACCCCGGTTCACTGCTCCACGTCTGGTGCGACGCCCCCGCCGCCGAGACGGAGGGGCAGATCGCCGCGGGCATCATGTACCCGCTGCGCGCCCTGGCCCAGCAGACCTGGGGTTCCCCGAAGCCGGCCGCCGCCTACGCCGACTTCGTCCCGATCGCGGCGGCCGTCGGCCACAACCCCGCCTGGCCGGGCACGGGTCAGGCGGGCAACCTGGCCCAGGGCCGCCCGACCACCGCCTCCAGCACCGAGACCGCCGCCTTCCCGGCCGCCGCGGCCACCGACGGCGACCCCGGCACCCGCTGGTCCAGCGCGTACCGGGACCCGCAGTGGCTCCAGGTCGACCTGGGCGCGGTGCGTGACGTCGCCCGGGTGGTGCTGCGCTGGGAGGCGGCGTACGGAAAGGCCTTCCAGGTGCAGCTCTCCGACGACGGCGCCGGCTGGCGCACCGTCTACTCCACGGCCACGGGCGGGGGCGGTCTCCAGGACCTCTCCGGCCTCACCGGGTCCGGCCGCTACGTCCGCGTGTACGCCACCCAGCGCGGGACCGGATACGGGTATTCCCTCTACGAGTTCGAGGTCTACGGCCCGCAGCCGGACGCCCCCCGGACCCTCACCGCGGCCGGCAAGGCCCTGGACGACCCCGCGAGCTCCACGGTCCCCGGCACCGGGCTGATCACCTGGACCCCGCACGGCGGCCCCAACCAGCGGTGGCGGATCACCCCGGCCGCCGACGGGACCCTGACCCTGGTCAACGGCGCCTCTGGGCTGTGCGCGGCCGTCGCCGGCGGCTCCACCGCGGCCGGGGCCGCCGTCGTCCAGGAGGTCTGCGACGGCGGGGACGGACAGCGGTGGCGCCCCACCGTCCTCGGCGACGGCGGCCGGACCCTGGCCAACGGGCACAGCGGCCTCCTGCTGACCACCGCCTCCGCCGCCGACGGAGCCCCCGTCACCCAGCGGCCGGCGGACGGCTCCCCGTACCAGGAGTGGCGGACCGGCTGACGGTCCCGCGCGGGTGCAGGCCGTCCAGGGTCAGCGCGAGGAAGCGCCGCCAGTCGCCGCTGCCCGTCCGGATGATCGCGGACAGCCCGCCGACGATCATGTACACATCCGGGACCCCGAGGTCCTCGCGCAGGGTGCCGGCGGCCCGCCCCTGCTCGATGAGCGCGGCGACGGCCTCCTCCAGGCGCCCCAGCGCCGGTCCGGCGGGCGCGGAGGAGCCGGTGGCGGACAGGGCGGCGGCCGTCAGGCCCGGGCTCCCCGCGAGGGCCCCGCCTACGTGGTGCAGGTACCGCTCCAGCCCCCGGCCGGCCGCGGGTTCGCGCAGGCAGTCCGTCAGCGCCAGCTCCAGGATCCCGGCGAACCGCTGCTCCGCCGCCGCCTCCACGAGCGCCCGCTTGGAGGGGAAGTGCCGGTACAGGGTGCCGATGCCGACCCCGGCCGCCCGGGCCACCTCGGGCATCTGCACCTCCTCCCCGCGCTCTTCGAACAGGGCGCGGGCGGCCGCCAGGACCAGGGCCCGGTTGCGCTCCGCGTCGGCGCGCGGCCGACGGCCGCCGCCCGGTGCCGGGGGCGTTGACAAGACGACCGCTCCTCCGCGTACATTGAGACCGAAATGGAACCGGAATCGGATTCCGGTTCCTATTCTGCCATGTGAGGAGGGGCCGCGCCATGCCCGAAGAGGACCGCCCGGAGGACCGTTTCATCCTGCTGGAGCCCGGGGCCGCCCGGCCGGGCCGCGTCCCGCTGCCGCCCGCCTTCGCCGTCAAGGCCTCGACGGCGGACACCGGGGGACGGCTGTCGCTGATGGAGGTGACGCTCGCGAAGGACGTCCCCCGCCACACCCACCACCTGGCCGACGAGTGCGTCTACGTCCTCGACGGGGTCCTCGGCATCGAGTTCGACGACCGGACCCACTCCGCGCCGGCCGGCACCTTCGCCCTGCTGCCCCGGGGCGTCCCGCACGCGCTGCGCCGCGCCTCCGACCCGCCCCCGCGCGTCCTGCAGATCTCCGCCCCCGGCGGCTGGGAGCGCTACGTCGAGGACCTGATCGAGGCCGGGCCCGCCGTGCTCACCGACGGGGAGCTGGACCCCGTCAAGATCAACCCCGTGGCCGCCCGCCACCACATCCGGTACGAGGAGCGGCCCTAGGACGTGTCCGGGTCGCACCCGTAGCGCAGGCGTCCCAGCGCCGTCATGGGGCGGTCGTGCGCCGCCACCGGGGCGGGCAGGACCGTGGAGCCGGTCAGGTAGCGGTCCACCGCCGAGGCCGCCGACCGGCCCTCGGCGATGGCCCACACCACCAGCGACTGGCCCCGCCCCGCGTCCCCGGCCACGAACACCCCCGGCGCGCGCCCTCCGGCGGCGGCGAAGTCCGCATCCCGGGCGAAGTTGCCGCGCCCGTCGTACTCCAGCCCCAGCTGCTCGCGCAGCCCGCCGGCCCGCTCGGGCCCGGAGAAGCCCAGCGCCAGCAGGACCAGCCCCGCCTCGATCACCCGCTCGGTGCCCGGGAGGGGCCGCCGCCCGGGCTCGACGGCGGTCAGCCGCAGCGCCCGCACCCGGCCGCCGGCGTCCCCCTCGAACCGCAGGGTGGCGCTGGAGAACAGCCTCGGGTCGCGGCCCGCCCGGCCGCGGGCCTCCTCGTGGGCGTGGGAGATCCGGTACACCCGCGGGTGCACCGGCCAGGGCTCGCCGTCGGCCCGGCCGGGCCCCGGTTCGGGGTTGATGTCCAGCTGGACCACCGACAGCGCGCCCTGCCGCAGGGCCGTGCCCAGGCAGTCCGAGCCGGTGTCGCCGCCGCCGACGACCACCACGTGGACCCCGTCGGCCGTCACCGGGGACACCGGCAGCTCCCCGGCGCACACCCGGTTGGCCCAGGTCAGGTACTCCATCGCCTGGTGGATGCCGCCCAGGGAGCGCCCCGGGACGGGCAGCTCCCGGCGCTCCCCGGCGCCGACCGCGACGACCAGGGCGTCGTAGCGGCCGCGCAGCGCGTCGGCCGGTTCGCCGCCGCCCACGTCCGAGCCCGTCACGAAGGAGGTGCCCTCGTCCCGCATCTGCTCGATCCGGCGGTCGAGGTGCTCCTTCTCCATCTTGAACTCGGGGATGCCGTAGCGGAGCAGCCCCCCGGGCCGGTCGGCCCGTTCGTGGACCACCACCCGGTGCCCGGCCCGGGTCAGCTGCTGCGCGGCGGCGAGGCCCGCCGGACCGGAGCCGATCACCCCCACGGACCGCGCGCCGCGCCGCTGCGGCGGGCGCGGGGTCATCCAGCCGCGCCTCCGGCCCTCGTCCGCGATCGTCTGCTCGACGTTCTTGATGGTCACCGGGTCGGCGTTGATCGCGAGGACGCAGGCGTCCTCACAGGGCGCCGGGCAGAGCCGGCCGGTGAACTCGGGGAAGTTGTTCGTCGCGTGCAGCCGCTCGTACGCGGCGTACCAGTCGGAGCGGGCGGCGTAGGCGTTCCACTCGGGTATCAGGTTCCCCAGCGGGCAGCCGGTGTGGCAGAAGGGGACGCCGCAGTCCATGCAGCGGTCGGCCTGCTCGCTGACCAGCGGCAGCAGCGCCTGCCCCGCGTGCACCTCGCGCCAGTCCCCGAGCCGCTCCTCGACGGGCCGTGCCGGAACGGCCCTGCGGGGGATCCTGAGGAAGCCGAACGGATCGGTCACGCGCCGCCTCCCTGGCCCGGGGTGCGAGAGGGTGAGAGGCGCGGTACGGCGTGCCCGAAGCACGCCGTACATCACCTTTCCCCCAGATTACGCCGTCCGGGCGAACCGGCATCCGGCCCCGGCCGCCCCCGCTAGCGGTTGACCGGCAGGGCCTCCGGGGAGCCGTCGCGCTGGTGCGGGACCGGGGCGAGCGCGCGGGGGTCCTCCTCCGGGCGGAACGAGACCGTGCGCGTGGGGGCGGGGATGGAGATGCCCTCCTGCCGGAAGCGCCGGTGCAGGCGCTTGATGAACTCGTGCTTGATCCGGTACTGGTCGCTGAACTCGCCGACTCCCAGGATCACCGTGAAGTCGATCCGCGAGTCCCCGAAGGTGTGGAAGCGGACCTTCGCCTCGTGGTCGGGGACCCCGCCCTCGATGTCGGCCATCACGCCGTCCACCACGTCGAGGGTCACGCGCTCCACGTGCTCCAGGTCGCTGTCGTAGCCGACCCCCGCCTGGACCAGGAGCGACAGCTTCGCCTCCGGCTGGGTGAAGTTGGTCATGTTCGTCCGGGCCAGCCGGCCGTTGGGGATGATGACCAGGTTGTTCGACAGGTTGCGCACCACGCTGTTGCGCCAGTTGATGTCGACGACGTAGCCCTCCTCGCCGCTGCTGAGCCGGATGTAGTCACCCGGCTGCACCGTCTTCGACGCGAGGATGTGCACCCCGGCGAAGAGGTTGGCCAGGGTGTCCTGGAGCGCCAGGGCGACCGCCAGACCGCCGACGCCCAGGGCGGTGACCAGCGGGGCGATGGACACCCCGACGGTCTCCAGCGCGACCAGCACGCCCATCGTGAGGACCACGATCCGCGTGATGTTGACGAAGATCGTGGCGGACGCGGCCACCCCGGTCCTGGACTGCGCCACCGACTGGACCAGCCCCGCGACCACCCGGGCCGCCGTGAACGTGGCGAAGAGGATGAGCAGGGCGGTCAGGGACTGGTTGAGGATGCTCGCGACGCGCGACGTGAGCGGCAGCGCCGTGCCCGCCACCGCCGCGCCGGCGATGACGGCGGCCCAGGGGGCGAGGGTCCGCAGGGCGTCGACGATGATGTCGTCGCCGGTCCACTTGGTCCGCTCCGCGTGCTTGGCCAGCCACTTCAGCAGCGCCCGCAGCAGCAGGCCGGCCGCGCCGCCCGAGGCCAGCGCGATCGCGGCCACCACCCAGTCGTGCAGCACGAGGTCCCGGGTCAACGCACGGCCTCCGCTCGCACGAGGGCCGGCCGCCGTATGTGTCGTGTCGTCACCATGTCACCTGTCAGGTCGCGTTGTGCGGGGGCTCGTTCGAGCGGACGTGCGCATTCCGAACGGACTGTCATCCTGCCGCATGCCCCGGCGCACCCCGCAGCGGGGCCGCAGTTGCTCCGCCCCGGCGAACTCCTCACCTGCCCGGCCCACACGCCCGGCCCCGCCGCGCCGCCCGCGCCCCCGGGGATCCGGTGGGATGTGCGCTCATGAACCTCCACGCGCACAAGGAGACCCGCCGGTCCCGGGCACGCACCCGGGTCCTGCTCGCCTCCCTCGCCGCCGCGGCGGCCCTGACCGGACAGCTGGTCGCGACGGCACCGGCCGCGACCGCCGCCGGCCCCAAGCCCTCGGACCAGAACCCGGCGCCCACCGCCCCCGGGAAGCAGCGGACCCCCGCCAAGCACCGGCCCGCGGCCAAGCAGCAGCCCCCGGCCCAGCAGCAGCCCCCGGCCAGGAGCCAGGTCCGCGACCCGGGCCCGGGCCGGGGCGACGACCGCGACGACGAGCGGGGGAGGGAGGAGGACAAGGGCGAGCACCCGCAGAAGAAGCGGCCGGCCCCCGTCGCGCACGGGCTGCGGCAGTTCACCTCCGACAACACCTTCATCCCGCCCGCCGGCGTCACCTCGGTCTTCGTCCAGGCCTGGGGCGGCGGTGGCGGGGGCGGCGGCGGTGGCGGCTCCAACGCACTGGGCGGCCCCGGCGGCGCCGGCGGCGGTGGCGGCGCGGGCGGCTTCACCTGGTGCGCCCTGAAGGTCACCCCGCTGACCGACTACGGAGTGGACGTCGGCTCGGCGGGCAACGGCGGCGCCGGGGGCGCGGACGGGGACACCGGCGTCAGCGGAACGGCGGGCTCCGGCGGCTCCGCCAGCACCGTCACCGCCTCCGCGACCAACACCACGCTGCTCACCGCCGGCGGCGGCGGGGGAGGCGGCGGAGGCGGCGGAGCCACGCCCACGCTCCCCGGAGCTCCCGGGGCCCCCGGCACGGGCGGCACAGGCAGCTGCTCCACGGGCGGGGTGAACCTGCCCGGCGCCAACGGGGGCCCGGGCCGCACGGGTGCCACCGCGGTCCCCGACGGCATCGTCGGCCTCCCCCCGCTGACCGCCACGGGCGGCGCCGGCGGTGCGGGAGGCGGCGGGGCCGGCGGCCGGGGACCCGGCTCCGCGGGCGGCGACGGCGGCAACGGATACGTCGTCATCTGGTGGTAATGCGCTGAATCTGTCGGTAAGGCGCTGAACCGCCCGCTCCCGGCCCCCCACGGCGCCCGGGAGCGGGCGCGCCCCGCGCCCGCCCCGCGCAGCCGGGTGACGTACGGCGGGACCCGCGCGCGGCCCCGGCCCGGGCGGCGGGTGCGCCCGTACAGTCCGCTGGGAACCCCCGCCCCCGGCGCCGGGGGGCGCACCGGAAAGGGAGACAGCCGTGACCTCGAACGACCAGGACCGCTTCCCCGCGGATCCGGCCCGCCCGCACGACGGACACCCCGCCGGCCGCGCCTCGATGCACGTGTTCGTGCTCTCCGGGTCCTCCCGCACCGGCTCGGTCAACGCGCGCCTGGCGGCGCTCGTCGCCGGACTGGTCGTGCGCACCGGGGCCACCGCCGAGCCCGCGCTGCTGGGGGACTTCCCGATGCCGCTGTACGACGGGGACCTGGAGGCCGACGAGGGCGTGCCCCCGGGCGCGCTGGCGCTGCGCGAGCGGATCGAGGCGGCGCAGGCCGTGGTCATCGCCTCGCCCGAGTACAACGCGTCCGTCCCGGGGCCCGTCAAGAACGCCGTCGACTGGGTCTCCCGGGTCCGGCCGCAGCCCTTCAAGGACAAGCAGGTCCTGCTGGTGTCGGCCTCCCCGTCGATGGTGGGCGGCAACCGCGGCCTGTGGGCGCTGCGCGTCCCGCTGGAGCACCTCGGCGCACGGGTCTACCCCGACATGTTCAGCCTCGCGGCGGCCCACCAGGAGTTCACCGAGGACGGCGCCCTCGCCGACCGGGGCCTGGGCGAGCGCCTGGCGTCGACCGTCGGCTCCTTCCTCGACCTCGCCGAGGCCGACACCCGCTACCTGTGCCTGCAACGCCGCTGGTACGAGTTCCTCGGCGACCGGACCGACGCGCCGGTCACCGCCCGCGCCCAGGACTGAACCGCCCCGCGCCCGTCCGTCAACGCACGCCCCGCCTTCACCCGAAGGCGGGGCGTGCGCTGCTGTGCGGGGGGCGCGCGCGAAGTCGGATGCGACTCTTCCGGAAGATTTCCGAAGGCGGCCTGCACGATCAGGCACCTTTTCCGATGGGGTGGTGAGTGGGGGGAGCTTGTCGCTCCACGGCCGCCGGAAACGGGGGAGGCGGCCCGCTACTCACAAGCCACTTGGAAGGTTCCGACCCGACGTGAACGCTGCCGACACCGTCACCCTCGTGCTGATAGACGCCACCCCGGTCCGCTGCGGCCCAAGAGAGGTCCATTCGACCGACGTGACCTGGGTGCCCGCGCACCCGCGGCGACCCACCGCCCACCCGGGCGGCGACGAGCAACGGTGGGGGAACGCATGAGTGAAGGCGAGTTCGACCCATCCGGGGACCAGACGGTCTCCAGCGAACTGGCGGGCGTGCTCCCGGTGGACTTCACCGCGTTCCACTCCCAGCAGCACCGCGCGTACCTGCGCTACGCCCACCTGCAACTGGGCAACGCCAAGGACGCGGAGGAAGTCGTCGACGACGTGTTCACCTTCCTGCTGAAGGTGTGGCGCCAGGCGCTGAAGGAAGCGAGTCTCCACGGCTTCGCCTGGGCGGTGCTGCGCGAACACGTGGAACGGCGCCTGGCGGCCCTCGGCCGCCAGGTCGCCATGGTGGAGACGGCATGGTTCTCGGCACTGCGCCGCTCCTCCAGGGAGCGGCTCGAACTGCTGGAGTCGAAGCTCGGCCTCTACGCGGCGATCGCCGAACTGTCCGAGCGGCAGTACGACGTGGTGCTGCTGGCCTTCCTGCTGGGCAACGACTCCGACACGGTCGCCCGGATGATGGGGATCTCCCCGGCGACCGTCCGGTCGCACGTCCGCGGCGCACGCCGAACCCTGTCCCGCAAGCTCGGGGTGGACTGGATCCCCGGAGAGGAGAAGGACCAGTGAGCGACATGCCCGCTGACCGTGACATGCCGCTGCGCGAACTGGACGCGGCCCTGGAGAACGCGGCGGTGCTCGCCGAGGAGTACGCGGGCTACGACGAGGGGGCCGCCCAGCGCCGGGTCGCCCGCCGCATCGTCGCCGACCGGGCCCGCTCCGCGATCGGCACCGCCGCCGGGACGGACACCGCCCGGGCCGCGGCGACCGCCTGGGACGACCTGGTGCTGGACGCCGCCTGCCACGTGCGGGCCGCGCGCTGTCTGGACGACCTGACGTGGTCCCTGGCCGAGAGCCGGGACTTCGCGGAACTCGCCCTCCAGGCCAAGTCCTGGCCCCACGGCGTGGACTCGGCCCTGCTGTTCGGCTGCCTCCTGCACCTCACGGACCGGCTGGACGCCGCGCAGTTCTGGTTCCAGTACGCCGCCGGCGCGGGGTCGCGGACCGCCGCCCAGTGCCTCTACCTCCACCACCTGGCCCGCGCCGAGGTCCGCACGGCCCGCCACTGGAAGCAGCAGGCCCGCCTGCTGCCCGCCGAGGAACACCTGCCGCCGCTGCCCCAGATCCCCGACAACCTGGAGGACACCCTGGGCGCCTCGGTCATCTGGACCTCGCCGCCGATCAGCACCCAGGACCTCACCGGCCTGGCCCCCGCCCCCGGCCGGGCCGTCCGGCCCCCCTACCGGCTGCCGGCGCGCCTGCGCCAGGCCGTCGCGGGCCGCCCCCGCAAGGAGCACCCGGAGCTCGGCGACATCATCACCCCCAGCCCGCCCGTCGCCGTGGCCGTCGCCCGGCACGCCCGCCTCAACCCCGCGCACCTGACGGAGGAGGCGAACGCGTGGGCCCTGGACGCCCTCAAACAGCCGCAGCTGACGCACGCCGCCCGCAAGACCCCCGAAGGCCGCTCGGCTCCCGCCGCGCTGGCCTCCGTGCACCAGGCGCTGCGTGTCCTGGAGGTCATCAACCGCTACTCGGGCGGCGTCAGCCTCACCCAGATCGCCCGCGAGACGAAGCTGCCGCAGCTGGTGCTGGCCCGGGCGACCGAACAGCTCGTCCGCGCCAACCTCGCCACCCCCACCGGCCCGGACGCCTACGTGGCCGGCCACGCCCTGCTGCTGGCCGACGCGGCCGGCGGAGAGGGCCGGGGGCACCTGCGCGAGACCCTGGCCTGGGTGCGGGACGCCGTCGGAGCGGCCGTGTACGTCGCCCGCTACGCGGACGGCGAGGTCTCCATCACCCAGTACGCCGACGGGCCGGGCGCACCCGCCGTCGAGGAATGGGTGGACTTCCGCTCGGCCGCCCACGCATCCGCCGTCGGCAAGGCCCTGCTGACCCAGCTCGACTACGACGACCGCAAGGACCACCTCGCCCGTCACGAGATGTCCCGCTTCACCTCCCACACCGTCACCACCCAGGAGGCCCTCTTCCACCAGCTCGACACCCGCCGGCCCAACGCCCCCCTCCTCGACTTCCAGGAGTACGCGGTCGGCACGGTCTGCGCGGCCGTACCGATCACGGCGGGCCCCAACGCCGAATGCGTGGCCCTGTCGATCCCGGTCCCCGACCCGGCCCGGCTCCGGCAGGCCGCCCGGATCCTGCAGAGCGAGGCCGCGGCGGTCTTACTGGCCCTGATCGTCGCCGGAAGCGCCCGGCCCGCCCCGGCCCGGCCCGCCTTCGACCCCCGCGCCGCACGCCGGGCCCAGGCCGAACCGGCCGCGCCCTCCGCGCTCGGCGGCACCGTCCTCTCCACCACCGTCTAGCCCGCACCCTCCGCCCCGCCGGCGGCGCCGCCTTCCGCGCCGCCGGACGGCGGGGCGAAAAGCCGAGCGGGCCCGGTCCGGACGTCCCGGACCGGGCCCCGCTCGTACGGCTCAGGCCTTGCGGCGCCCGAGGCCCGCCGCCACCAGCAGGGCCGCGCCGGCCACCAGAGCCGCGTCCACCGCCAGAACGGTGCGCACCCCGTCGAAGAGCGAGGCCCGCGTCGTGGCCAGGACGCCCAGCAGCGGGATCCCGATGGTCAGGCCGACCTGCTGGGTGGTGGTGACCAGACCGGTGGCCAGACCCTGCTCCTCGTCGGGCACCCCGCTCGTCACGGTCAGCCCGTACGAGATGATCGCGCCCAGGTGGCACATGCTGCCCAGCGAGACGGCGACCGTCGCGACCAGCGCGCCGGAATCCGGGCCCACCGCCAGCAGCGCCGCCGTGAACAGCGCCTGCCCCGCCAGGGAACCGACCAGGGTGCGCCGGGCGCCGAAGCGGCCGACGAACCGGGGGACCAGCGAACCGGCGAGGACCGAGGCGATGCCCTGGACGCCGAAGACCAGGCCCGTCAGGAAGGAGGACAGCCCCAGCGTCTCCTGGAGGTACAGGGTCAGGACGAAGATGACCGTCGACATCATCGAGAAGGTCACCAGCCCGCCGACGTTCCCCCAGGCGACCGTGCGCCGCCGCAGCATCGGCAGCGAGACCAGCGGGGCCGCCGACTTCGACTCCACCACCGCGAACACGGCCAGCAGCACCAGCCCGGCCACCAGCGCGGCCCGCACGTCCGTCCCGCCGAACCCCCGGTCGGCCGCCGTCGACAGGGAGTAGATCAGCGCGAGCAGACCGGCCGTGACGGTGACGGCCCCCGGCACGTCCAGCCGCGGCCGCTCCGGGGTGCGGGACTCGCCCAGCAGACCGGGCGCCAGGACCAGCACGAGCAGCGCGGCGACCGCCAGCAGGCCCATCGTCGAGCGCCAGCCGAGGGTGTCGGTCATGACCCCGCCCAGGACCATGCCGACCGTGAATCCCAGCGACAGCAGCATGCCGGAGATGCCCAGCGCCCGGTCGCGCAGCGGCCCCTCGGGGAAGGTCGTGGTCAGCAGGGACATGCCGGCCGGGACGATGGCGGCCGCCCCCAGGCCCTGGAGGGCGCGCCCGGTCAGGAAGGCCGCCGGGTTCCAGGCGAGGGTGGCGAGCACCGAGGCCGCGCCGAACACCGCGAGACCGGCCAGGAACAGCTTCTTGCGGCCGTACAGGTCGCCGATCCGGCTGAAGAGGAGCAGGAACCCGCCGGACGGCAGGGTGAACGCGGTCACCGCCCACTGGAGGGCGGACGGACTCAGGTCCAAGTCCCTGCCCAGGACCGGCAGGGCCACGTTCAGGACGGAGAAGTCGAGCGCCACCATGAACTGCGCGGCGCAGAGCACGAAGAGGACCAGCCGGGCCCGGCCGGAGAGCCGGGAGTCCTCGGGGGCCGCCGTGCGCGGCCCGGTGACCACGGGGGTCTGGGTGTCTGTCGTCATGGCCACCACCCTCGCGGCCCGGCGCCGGTCGTGAAGAGTGGGAACTTATCCTGTTGGCACCACCACCAGGCTGCCCGACAGGGGGAATCCGTGGCCACGCCGATCGACCGCAACCGCCGTACGGAACTGCGGGAGTTCCTCATGAGCCGGCGTGCCAGGATCTCTCCGGCCGAGGCCGGACTCCCGGACGGCGGGGCCCGCCGCCGCACGCCGGGGCTGCGCCGCGAGGAGGTCGCCGTCCTCGCGGGGGTCGGGGTGTCCTGGTACCAGTGGCTGGAACAGGGCCGCGACATCACGGTGTCCGGGCAGGTCCTCGACGCCGTGAGCCGCGTGCTCAAGCTGACCAGCGCCGAGCGCCGCCACCTGTACGTGCTCGCCGGACTCAACCCGCCGGCCCTCGAAGTGGCCCCCGGCGACCGGGACATGTGCCAGGGGCTCCAGCGGCTGATCGACGCCTGGATGCCCTTCCCCGCACACATCATGGACGTCTACTGGAACACCGTGATGTACAACGACGCGGCCTCGCTGGTGCTCGGGATGCGCCCGGAGATCGTGCAGAACTGCCTGGTCGCCTTCTTCACCGACCCCGTCTACATGGCCCGTTCCCCGCACTGGGAGGAGATCGCCGTCGACGTCGTCGCCCAGTTCCGGGCGGCCTGCACCGAACACCCCGAGGACGAGGGCTTCCAGGCGGTCCTGGAACAGGCGCGGGAACTCAGCCCCCGTTTCACGCAGTTGTGGGAACGTCAGGACGTCCGCCCCGCCGGGCAGCTCCGCAAACGGATGGAACACCCCGTCGTCGGCACCCTGCACGTGGAGTCGACCCAGCTGCGCGTACCGGCGCGCCCCGACCTGGCGATCGTCCTGCACACCCCGCTGCCGGGCACGGACACGGCCGAGAAGCTGGAATGGCTGACCTCGCCGGAGGGCCGCCGGGGGCTGATGTACCCGGTCGCGGGCTAGCGAGCCGGGCCGCCGGCGGCTCCCGGGCGGGCGGCGCCGAGTGCGGCGACGGCGCCGACCATGCGGTCCCAGAACGCCTCCCGGTCCAGGGTGACGGCCACCCGGGCATTGGCGGGCCGCCCCAGGTAGCCGTGCGGGTCCACGACGGTGGCCCCGCGCGTGTGGGTGCCCCGCAGCTCCACCGCGACGTACGCGTCCACGCACTCCACGATCGCCGGATCGATGACCCGCGCCACCGCGACGGGATCGTGCAGCGGGGGATGGGGCATGCCCCACAGCCGGTTGTAGGCGGAGGCGAAGTAGGTCAGCAACCCGGCGCAGACGGAGCCGAGTTCCGTGCCCAGCGCCTCGAAGCGGGCCACGATCTCCGGTGTCGCCAGGGCCTGGTGGGTGACGTTGAGCCCGCACATCGTCACCGGCACGCCGCTGCGGAAGACGACGTCGGCCGCCTCCGGGTCCGTGTACACGTTGAACTCGGCCGCCGGCGTCCGGTTCCCCCGTTCCGTCGAACCCCCCATCAGCACGATCTCGCGGATCCGGGCGGCGGATTCGGGGTAGCGGGTCAGCAGCAGGGCGATGTTGGTGAGCGGGGCCGTCGGCACCAGCGTCACCGGCTCCGGGTGCTCCGTCAGGATCCGGTGGATCAGCTCCACCGCGTGCCCGGGCACCACGCCGACCGTGGGCGCCGGGAACCGCGGCCCGTCCAGGCCGGATTCGCCGTGCACGTCGTCGGCGACCGCCAGCGGCTGGAGCAGCGGCCGCCCGCACCCGGCGGCGATGGGCACGTCCGTGATCCCGGCGACGGTGCACACCCGGCGGGCGTTGAGGGTGGTCTTCTCCACCGTCTGGTTCCCGGCGACCGTGGTGATGGCGAGCAGGTCGACCGCGGGGTCGGCCGCCGCCAGCATGATGGCGAGGGCGTCGTCGTGTCCGGGGTCGCAGTCGAGGATGATCGGGACGGGCACGGGGCGGTTCCTCCCGGTGGGGGCGGCTGACCCGCCCCAGTCTGCCGCCGAGGGGACGTCCGGGCCGCCACTTGTGCGCCAAAACGCCGGGACCGGTGGCGCATACAGGCGCATCGGGGCGATGTTCGGACGATTCCCCCGGCCGGGTGGCCCCGGCGGGCCCCCGGGGGTCGCCGCTGCCGCGCCTGCGCGGCCGGGCCCGGCCGGTGTGGAACGGTTCGAGCCGATCACGCCCAGCAGCGATCGGAAGGACTCCCCATGTTCAGAACGGTGTTCACCGCCGGCGCGGCCGCCGCGCTCGCCGCCGCCGCTCTCACGCCCTCGGCGGGGGCCGCCACCGGAGCGGGCCCGTCCTACGCGCCCCCGGAGCAGATCACCATCGACGTGGTCCAGGTCAACGGCTCGGGCTGCCGCCCCGGCAGCGCCGCCGTGGCCGTCGCACCGGACAACACCGCCTTCACCGTGACCTACAGCGAGTACCTGGCCCAGGTCGGCCTCGGCGCCAAGCCGACCGACTTCCGCAGGAACTGCCAGCTGGGCCTGAGCCTGAACGTCCCGCAGGGCTACACGTTCGCCATCGCCCAGGCCGACTACCGCGGCTTCGCCAGCCTGGAGAACGGCGCCACCGCCGACCAGAAGGCCAGCTACTACTTCCAGGGCATGTCCCAGACCGCCAGCCGCACCCACACCCTGCGCGGCCCCCTCCAGGGCGGCTGGCAGATCTCCGACACCGTGCCCGTCGAGGCCCTCGTCTTCCACCCCTGCGGGGCGAAGCGGAACCTGAACATCAACACCGAACTGCTCGCCCGGGCGGGCACGTCGGACACCGCCCGGACCACCAGCTTCCTGACGATGGACTCGACCGACGGCAGCATCAACACCAAGTACCACTTCTCCTGGAAGGCCTGCCCCCAGCGGCGCTGACACCGCCGCCGGACCCCTCGTGGACCGGGGGCGGGGGACTGTCAGAGACGCTCCCTAGCATGGCGTCCATGAGCAACTCGCAGAGCAGTCCGGCCTCCCGGGTGGTGCGCGCCGCCCTCGACTCGCCCCGCCCCGGCGCGGAGCCCGCCGTCGCGGGCGCCGCCCTCCGGGCGGTCGAGGAGGCCCGCCCCGCGCGCACCGCGGGCGCG
>NZ_JBEPFL010000060.1:0-28016 GCF_040301925.1 Streptomyces sp. NPDC000075 | reverse complement strand
CGGTAACGCCATGCCCGCCCCCATGCCTGTCGAAGTCGTCACATCCGACCAGCACAACGAGCAACCCGGCAAACCTTCCCGGTCACAGCACTAGGCGGGGCCGGGAAGACGGTCCCCGGCCCTGCGGGGCCGGGGTACCGCGCGGTAGCATCGCTGCGCCATGGGGATGAATGTGTCTTACACCAGTTTCGTCGCGGTCGGCGACTCCTTCACCGAGGGCATGTCCGACCTGCTCCCGGACGGCTCCTACCGGGGCTGGGCCGACCTGCTCGCCACCCGGCTGGCGGCCCGCGAGCCCGGCTTCCGCTACGCGAACCTCGCGGTGCGCGGGAAGCTGATCGGGCAGATCGCCGAGGACCAGGCCCCGGCCGCGGCGGCGATGCGCGCGGACGTGGTGACCCTGGTGGGCGGGCTCAACGACGCGCTGCGGCCGAAGGTGGACATGGGGCGCGTCCGCGGCCACCTGGAGGCCGCGGTGGAACTGCTCGCGCCCTCCTGCGAACGGCTCGTCCTGAAGCGCTCCATCACCGGGCCGCAACGGTCCGGTGATGGAGCGCTTCCGGCCGCGCATGGAGGAGCTGTTCGCCATCCTCGAGGAGCTCTCCGCCCGCCACGGCGCGCTGCTGGTGGACCTGTACGGGGCCCCGGTGCTCGGGGATCCGCGCCTGTGGGACGCCGACCGGCTGCACCTGACGGACGAGGGGCACCGGCGGGTGGCGGAGGCCGTCTGGCAGGCCCTGGACCTGCCCGCCGAGGAGGACTGGCGGGCGCCCCTGGCGCCCGCCCCCGCCCCGGGCTGGGGCGTGCGCCGCACCGAGGACCTGCGCTTCGCCAAGCGGCACCTGCTGCCCTGGATCGGCCGCCGGCTGACGGGCCGCTCCTCGGGCGACGGCCGCCCGCCGAAGCGGCCGGAGCTTCTGCCATACGGCACCCCGCCGCTCTTGTAGCAAGCCACAATTGCGAGCACTGCCCCCACCTGCGTAAACGCACAGCTCGAGCCCCAGTAGAATCCCTACACGTGACAGCCAAGCCCCGCATCCCCAATGTCCTGGCCGGCCGCTACGCCTCCGCGGAGCTCGCCGTCCTGTGGTCCCCCGAGTACAAGGTGACGCTGGAGCGGCGGCTGTGGCTCGCCGTCCTGCGTGCCCAGAAGGACCTCGGCATCGAGGTCCCGGACGCCGCCCTCGCCGACTACGAGCGCGTCCTGGAGACCGTCGACCTCGCCTCCATCGCCGAGCGCGAGAAGGTCACCCGCCACGACGTGAAGGCCCGGATCGAGGAGTTCAACGCCCTCGCCGGCCACGAGCACGTCCACAAGGGCATGACCTCCCGCGACCTGACCGAGAACGTCGAGCAGCTGCAGATCCGGCTCTCGCTGGAGCTCGCCCGCGACCGCACCGTCGCCGTCCTCGCCCGCCTCGGCAAGCTCGCAGGCGAGCACGCCGAGCTGGTCATGGCCGGCCGCTCCCACAACGTCGCCGCGCAGGCCACCACCCTGGGCAAGCGCTTCGCGACCGCCGCCGACGAGCTGCTGGTCGCCTACGACCGCCTGGAGAACCTGCTGGAGCGCTACCCGCTGCGCGGGATCAAGGGCCCGGTCGGCACCGCCCAGGACATGCTCGACCTGCTGGGCGGGGACGCCGCCAAGCTGGCCGACCTGGAGCAGCGCATCGCCGCCCACCTCGGCTTCGCCCAGGCCTTCACCTCGGTCGGCCAGGTCTACCCCCGCTCCCTCGACTACGACGTGGTCACCGCCCTGGTGCAGCTGGCCGCCGCCCCGTCGTCGATCGCGAAGACGATCCGCCTGATGGCCGGCCACGAGCTGGTCACCGAGGGCTTCAAGCCCGGCCAGGTCGGCTCCTCCGCGATGCCGCACAAGATGAACACGCGCTCCTGCGAGCGCGTGAACGGCCTGATGGTCATCCTGCGCGGCTACGCCTCCATGACGGGCGAGCTGGCCGGCGACCAGTGGAACGAGGGCGACGTCTCCTGCTCCGTGGTCCGCCGGGTGGCCCTGCCGGACGCCTTCTTCGCCTTCGACGGCCTGCTGGAGACCTTCCTGACGGTCCTCGACGAGTTCGGCGCCTTCCCGGCGGTCGTGGCCCGCGAGCTGGACCGCTACCTGCCGTTCCTCGCGACCACCAAGGTCCTGATGGGCGCGGTGCGGGCCGGTGTCGGCCGCGAGGCCGCGCACGAGGTCATCAAGGAGCACGCCGTCGCCTCCGCCCTGGCCATGCGCGAGCAGGGCGCCGAGCGCAACGAGCTCCTCGACAAGCTCGCGGCCGACGACCGGATGCCGCTGGACCGCGCGCAGCTGGACGCCCTGATGGCCGACAAGCTGTCCTTCACGGGCGCCGCGGGCGACCAGGTCGCGAGCGTGGTCTCCCGTATCGAGGCCATCGCCAAGGAGCACCCGGAAGCCGCCGGCTACGCCCCCGGGTCGATCCTCTGACCCCCGACGAGCTCGAAGCCGCCCGCGACCGCGTCCTCCCGGACGTGGTCGCGGGCGGTCTGCGTGTGCTGTTCTGCGGGATCAACCCGGGCCTCCTCTCCGCCGCGACGGGCCACCACTTCGCCCGCCCCGGCAACCGCTTCTGGCCGGTCCTGCACCTGTCCGGCTTCACCCCCCGCAGGCTGGCCCCCGCCGAACAGGAGGAGCTGCTCGGCTACCGCCTCGGCATCACCAACGTCGTCGCCCGGGCCACCGCCCGCGCCGACGAGCTGAGCGCCGAGGAGTTCCGCGAGGGCGGCCGGATCCTGACGGCGAAGGTGGAGCGGCTGCGCCCCCAGTGGCTGGCCGTGGTGGGGGTCACCGCCTACCGCACCGCGTTCGGCGAGCGGAAGGCCGTCATCGGCCCCCAGGAGCGCACCATCGGCGCCACCCGCATCTGGGCGCTGCCCAACCCGAGCGGCCTCAACGCCCACTGGACCGCCGCGACCATGGCCGAGGAGTTCGCCCGCCTCCGCGAGGCGACGGAGGAGCCTTAGCGAGTGCGGTGTGCCCGCGGTTGCCGGGAATCGGATCGCCGTCAACGGGGTTCCGCCTCCCCCTGCCCTTCACCCCGGGCGCTGAGGGCGCCGGCACGGTCGTCGACATCGGACCCGGCGTCGCTGACGTCGCCGTCGGGGACCGGGTCGGCTGGGTGGACATTCCCGGCACGTATGCCGAGCAGGCCGTCGTGGACGCCTCCCGGCTGGTGCCGCTGCCCGACGACATCGGCTTCGAGACCGCCGCCGCCGTGCTCCTCCAAGGCATGACCGCGCACTATCTCATCAAGGACGCCTACCCGGTTCAGGCGGGCGACACGGCGCTCGTGCATGCGGCCGCCGGTGGCATGGGGCTGCTTTTGACCCAGCTCATCACCCATCTCGGCGGCAGGGTGATCGGCACGACGTCGACCACGGCGAAGGCCGAGCTGGCGAAGCGTGCCGGGGCCGCCGAGGTGATCCTTTCCTCCGCGGTCGACGATCTCGCAGCCGAGGTGAGGCGGCTGGGCGGTGGGCAGGGAGTGCCGGTTGTCTTCGACGGCGTCGGCGCGCACACCTTCGACGCGAGCCTCGCCAGCCTGCGAACCCGCGGCCATCTCGTGCTCTTCGGCGCGGCAAGTGGCGCCGTGCCGCCGTTCGATCCGATCCGGCTCGCGCACGGCGGCTCGCTGACCCTGATCCGGCCCAGCCTCGGGGACTTCATCGCCGATCGGTCCGAACTGCTCCGCCGGGCGGCCGATGTGTTCGAGTGGGTGCGCTCCAAGGCGCTTGAGGTCACCGTCACGGGCCGCTACGCCTTGTCCGAGGCCGCCCAGGCCCACAGCGACCTGGAGGCCCGGCGCACCACCGGCAAGCTGCTCGTCATACCCGGTGCGGCGGCTCTCGGACGCCGGGAGACCGTCCACAACCTCCCGGGACAGAACGCTTAGGGCGGGTCGGTCACGGTGACGCCCGCCATCAGCAGGTACGGGAACTCCTCGTCCCACTGGGCGACGTACACGACCAGCCACCGCCCCTCGACCCGCCACAGGTGGACGTGGTCGGTGGTGGTGCAGACCTCGCCCCAGGGCTCCGGTATCTCCTCGCCGGCGAACTCCCGGTCCCGCAGGGAGCCCACGGCGAAGACCTGAGGCTCGCCCCACCGGCCGGTCAGGGCCTGGACCAGCGCACCGTACTCGGCGCCGATCTGGTCGGCCGCCTCCTCCCGGCCCGAACCGTCGTCGTCCCAGAAGTCCCTGGTCCGGCCGAGCGTGACCAGGAGATGCCCCGGGCCGCCGCCCCGCCCCGGGCCCCCCTCCGGTGCGGCCGGGAAGCCCGTGGCGCGGAGCCGGTCGATCGTGTCGAGGTGCTCTGCCGTGGTCATGCCGTCAGTATCCAAGGCACCACTGACAACTGGCTCTACGTCAAACCCCGCACCTCAGGCGTCCCGGCGCCGCACGGCCAGCCATCCGCCGACGAGCGCCGCGAGGGACCACAGCGCCATCACCCCGAGCCCGCTCCAGGGCCCCAGCGACCCCTCCGCCTGGGTGCGCAGCACCAGCTGCCCCGCCCGGTCCGGCATGAACTGCGAGGCTCCGCCCGCGACCTGTCCCACCACGAAGGGAACGACCAGCAGGAGGGGTATGAGCAGGCCCATCACCAGGGTGCCGCTGCGCACCAGCGCGGCCAGTCCGGCGGAGAGCAAGGCGATTAGCATCAGGTAGACCCCGCTGCCGAAGACCCCCCTCAGCGTCCCGGGGTCGCCGAGGGCGAGGGCGTACTCCCCCATGAAGGCCTGGCCGGCGACGAAGGTGACGAGGCCGGTGATCTGGCCGACGAGGAAGGACAGCGCTGCCACCGCGGCGGCCTTGGACAGGTACAGGCGGGTCCGGTTGGGCACGGCGCTCAGCGAGACCCGCAGGGCGCCGCCCCGGAACTCGGCGGCGAAGGCGGTGGCACCGAACGCCACGGCGGCTATCTGACCGAAGTTGATTCCGAAGAAGGCTCCGAGCAGGCGGTCCTCGCCGAGTGCCCCCGGCTCCGAGGTGCCTATGGCCCCCGCGGTGAGGACCGTGATGCCGGCGGTGGCGGCGAAGACGGCCAGCAGGGACCCGAGGACCGCTCGGGCGGACCGTATCTTGATCCACTCCGATCGCAGGACGGGGACGGTGGGCAGGGCGGCGGTGATCACGGCTTCGACTCCCAGGGGATTCAGGCGGAGGGGGCGGAGAAAGGGCTGCGGTCGGCGGTGAGTTCGAGGTAGGCCTCCTCCAGCGAGGCCCGCTCGTCGGAGAGTTCCAGCAGCGGGACGCCCTCTGCGGCGGCGAGGGCGCCGATCCGCTCGGCCCGTATGCCGTCGACGCTCCAGCGCCCCTCCCCTGCGGCGGTCATCGCCAGTCCGGCACGGGCCAGTACGGCCCCCAGCCGGTCCGGCTCGGAGGTCCGCAGCCGCACCCTCGGGGCACTGCGGGCGTCGATGAAGTCCGCGAGTGAGGTGTCGGCGAGCAGCCTGCCCTGCCCCAGGACGACGAGATGGTCGACGAACGAGGCGGACTCGGCCATCAGGTGGCTGGAGACGAACACCGTGCGGCCCTCGGCCGCGAGGCTTCGCATCAGTTCCCGGATCCAGATGATCCCCTCCGGGTCGAGGCCGTTGGTGGGCTCGTCCAGCAGCAGGACCGCCGGGTCGCCCAGCAGCGCGGCGGCTATGCCCAGGCGCTGGCGCATCCCGAGTGAGAAGGTGCCGATGCGGCGCCGGGCGACCGCCGCGATACCGGTCTGCTCCAGGACCGCGTCAACCCGGGAGCTCGGAATGCCGTTGCTGACGGCGAGGGCGAAGAGGTGATCCCGGGCCCGTCGCCCGCCATGGGCGGCCTGGGGGTCGAGGAGGGCGCCCACCCGCCGCAGGGGCCGGTCGATCGCGGTGAACCGGCTGCCGCCGACGGTGGCGGTGCCGGCGGTGGGCCGGTCCAGGCCCAGGATCATGCGCATGGTGGTGGACTTGCCGGCTCCGTTGGGTCCGAGGAAGCCGGTGACCCTGCCGGGCAGAACGTCGAAGGTGAGGTGGTCCACGACCCGTCGGGGGCCGTGGTCCTTGGTCAGTTCGCGGATCTCGATGCGGTTCATGGCTCAAGATTCGCCGTCCCGCCCTCCCTCGCTCCTCCCCCGTGCGAGGGTGGCGTCTCCCCCACGTGGGGGAGACGGTCCCGGCACGTCCCCTGCCACGATGTGGGCATGTACCGACTACTCCGCGCACCTCTGCGGTCGGTGACGTACTCGCGCTGGCTGCACCTGTGCGTTCCGCTGCTGCTGCTCGCCCTGTGGATGTTCATCAATCCGCGCTGGCCGTGGATGCCCCTGCTGATCGTCATACCCTTCGGCTTCGTGCCGTGGGTGCGGCTGGCCGAGGGGCTCCAGGCCCGGTTCCTGCTGACCCCGCAGGACGGGGAGGACGGCGAGAGCCGGATCAGCACGGCCGCGTCGGCGCGGTGGGCGGGCCGGTGGCGCACCGTCCTGTGGCTGGAGATACGGCTGGTCGTCTCGGGTGCCGCGATGTTCGCCACCGTATGGCTGCCGGTGGTGAGCGTCGAGCTGATCGCGACCGCCCTGGGGCATCCCCTCGACGCCGATCCGGCCGTGCCGTTCACCCCGCCGCCGTGGGCCGCCGCGCTGTTGGCACCGGTGCCGCTCGCCGTGCTGCTGGTGGTCGTCGTCCTGCTCGGTGAGCTGATCACGTCGATCGCGCACCGGCTGCTGGGGCCTTCGGCCGCCGAGCGGCTCAGCGCGCTGGAGGCACGTACGGAGCAGCTGCTGGAGCGGACGCGCATCGCGCGGGAGCTCCACGACTCGATCGGGCACGCGCTGACGGTGGCGGTGATGCAGGCCGGAGCCGCGCGGGCCGCCGGCGACCCCGAGTTCACCGACCGCGCGCTGAGCGCCATCGAGGAGACGGGGCGGGCCGCGCTGGAGGACCTGGAGCGGGTGCTGCTGGTCCTGCGGGAGTCGGCGCAGCCGGCCTCGCAGCGGCCCACCCTGACGGAGGCGGACCGGCTGCTGGAGTCGGCCCGCGCCTCGGGGGCTTCGGTGGACGCCGAACTGACCGGGCCGCTGGAGAGGTTGCCCGGGCCCGTCACCCGGGAGGGGTACCGGATCCTGCAGGAGGCGCTCACCAACGTGCTGCGCCATTGCGGACCCGTTCCGGTCCGCGTGCGGGTCGAGATGGCGAAGGACCGGCTGGAACTGGAGGTGACGAACCCGCTGCCGGATCGCCCCTGCGTCAGCGCGGGCGGGGGAAGCGGGCTGCGCGGCATCCGGGAACGGGCGTCGCTGCTCGGCGGCCGGGCCGACACCGGTCCCCACGAGGGCGGTTGGCGGGTGCGCGCGAGGCTTCCGCTGGAGCGAATACGCTGACCCGATGCCGGTCACCGTACTGCTCGTCGACGACGAGCCCCTGGTGCGCGCGGGTCTGCGCGCCGTCCTGGATTCCCAGCCCGACATCGAGGTGGTGGGCGAGGCGGCGGACGGGGCGTCCGTCATCCCCCTGGTCCGGAGACTGCGGCCGGACGTGGTGGCGATGGACGTGCGGATGCCGCTCCTCGACGGGATCGAGGCGACCCGGGCGGTCCTGCGGACGGTGGACTCACCTCCGAAGATCATCGTGGTCACGACCTTCGAGAACGACGAGTACGTCTACCAGGCGCTGCGGGCGGGGGCGGACGGGTTCCTGCTGAAGCGGGCCCGGCCGGCGGAGATCGTGCACGCGGTGCGGCTGGTGGCGGAGGGGGAGACGCTGCTGTTCCCCGCGGCGGTGCGGTCCCTCGCCGCCGAGTACGGGAACCGGCAGGCGCGGGCCGTGCTGGAGCGGGCCGCGCTGACCGAGCGGGAGGAGGCGGTACTGCGGCTCATGGCACGGGGACTGACCAACGTGGAGATCGCCCGCGAGCTGATCGTCGGAACGGAGACGGTCAAGTCACACGTCAGCGCGATCCTGGGCAAGCTGGGGGCGCGGGACCGGACCCAGGCGGTGATCGCCGCGTACGAGTCCGGATTCGTCTCACCCGCCTGAGGGGGGCCGCTTCTCGCCGCTGTGCCAAAGGCGCAGTACGATCCGGCTGACAGGGCCGCTAGCTGGGAGGACACACGTTGGGGCAGCTGACCGGCGGGGATCCCTCTCTGCTCAGGCGGATCAATTCGGCCGTGGTGCTGCGCGCACTGCGCGCAGCCGAATCGCCGACGCTCACCGACCTCACCCGGGTGACCGGGCTCTCCCGGCCGACGGTCGAGGGGGTGGTGGAGGGGCTGATGGGCGCCGGCCTGGTGGTCGAGGCCGACGCGGAGGAAGGCGCGCGGCGGCAGGGCCGTCCGGCGAGGAGGTTCCGCTTCCGGGCCGAGGCCGGCCATCTGCTGGGCGTCGAGATCGGCTCGCACCGGATCGCGGTGCTGCTGTCGGGGCTGGACGGCCGGGTGATCGGCGCCGGGACGAAGGAGGTCGCCGAGACCGCGTCGGCCGACGAGCGGCTGGAGCGGGTCCGGGCGGCGGTGGCGGATCTGCTGCGCCGGGCCGGGATCCCGCGCGACTCGCTGCGGGCGGTCGGGGTCGGCAGTCCGGGCATCGTGGAGGCCGACGGCACGGTCCGCCTCGGGACGGCACTGCCCGGCTGGACCGGGCTGCCCCTCGGGGAACGGCTGCGGCGCTCCTTCCGCTGCCCGGTCCGGGTGGAGAACGATGCCAACGCTGCGGCTGTGGCCGAGCACTGGAAGGGCGCGGCGCGCGACTCCGACGACATGGTGTTCGTGATGGCCGGACTCAGCCCGGGCGCGGGCTCGCTGATCGGCGGCCGGCTGCACCGGGGCTTCGGCGGGGCGGCGGGCGAGATCGGCGCGCTGCACCTGCTGGGGCGGGAGGCCACCCCGGAGCGGCTGCTGTCGACGACGGGCGAGCCGCTGCATCCGCTGGACGAGCCGGCGGTGGCCGAGGTCTTCGCGATGGCCAAGCGGGGTGACGAGCGGGCGGTGGCCGCGGTGGAACGGTTCCTCCAGCGCCTGGTGCACGACGTGGCGGCCCTGGTGCTGGCGATGGATCCGGAGCTGGTGGTGGTCGGCGGGTGGGCGGCCGGTCTGGACGGGGTCCTCGATCCGCTGCGGCGGGAGCTGGAGCGGTACTGCCTGCGGCCGCCGAAGGTGGCGTTGTCGCTGCTGGGTGAGGCGGCGGTGGCGACGGGGGCGTTGCGGCTCGCGCTGGACCATGTGGAGGAGGAGCTGTTCGCGGTGGAGAAGACCGTCACCGCGCGGTGAGTTCCGGCGGCGGGAGGGCGGCGGTCGCTGCGGCTGACCCTGCGACTGCGACTACGGCTGCGGCTGCCGCTGCGCGGTGTGTTCTCCCCGCCCCGCCCTTCCTCCGTTCCCGCCTCAGGCGCCGGCGCGGCTGAAAGGATTCGGGGGCTCCGCCCCCGGACCCCCGCGCCTCAAACGCCGGCGAGGCTGGCGAGAACCCCCGCCCCGGCAGGGTCGTGCGTGGTCAGGAGGCGGCGCGGGTTTCGGTGATTTCCATGCCCGCGTCGCCGAAGGTGAGGCGGCAGGTGTCGGCGCGGTAGGTGGCCACCGAGACCGCCGCCGTGCCCTCCGCCGTGAAGTAGCGGGTGGTCACCAGGAGCACCGGGGCGCCGGGCAGCCGGTCCAGTTCCTTGGCGTCGTCGGCGCGGGCGGAGCCCAGTTCCACCGAGCGGTCCTGCCCGTCCAGCGCCAGCCGCTGGAGTTCCCGCAGGACGGCGCGGGCCCGCGCGGGACCGGCGGGGGCGTCGATGGCGGAGAGTCCGGGCACGGAGGCGGCGGGCACGTACAGCAACTCGGCCGCGACGGCCTGGCCCTGGGTGACGCGGGTCCGGCGCACCGTGTGGACCGGCTGGTCGGCCGCGGTGCCGAGCAGGGCGAGGACCGCCCCGGCCGGAACGGCCTCGACGGCGTCCACGGCCTCCCAGCCGTCGGCGCTCTCACCGGGCCAGCTGTGCCCCGTACTGCCGACGGCGACGCCCACGCGCGGCGGGGCGACGGTCGTGCCGACGCCGCGGCGGCGCTGCAGGCGGCCTTCGAGTTCGAGCTGCTCCAGGGCCTGCCGCAGGGTGGCGCGGGCGACTCCGAAGCGCGCGGCGAGCTCACGCTCGTTGGGCAGGACCTCGCCGACCGCGAAGTCCCGGTCCAGCGCCTCGCTGAGCACGGTCTTGAGGTGCCAGTACTTCGGCTCCGGTACCGATTCGAGCTGCGTGGTCCCCACCCTGACTCCTCCTGCGATCGCCGCCGTCGCCGTGTCCTGCGGCAGTTCCAGCGGCGGTTTTCCGCGCCGCAGTTCCGCGCCTTTGTTTATTAAAGGTTCCTGCACTATCCCTGCGACGATAGGACGGCGCCCCCCCTTGGTCAAGACCAATCCTGGCCACTCGGGCGGGCAGATCGGGCATATGTAGCAAGACGTTCACAGGATGTTCGCGCCCGGCTCGTGTTTCACGAAGGGCCCGCCCGGCTGCCTACCGGACGGTAATGATGGGGCCGTCCCACTCGCGTCCACCGATGAGGAGCAGCATGACCGCGACCGTCTCCTTCACGATCGATTCGCCGCCGGGCCCCCGCACCGCCACCGTCGCCTACGAGCGCAAGGGCGCGGGTGAACCCCTCCTCCTGCTGCACGGCATCGGCCACCACCTCCAGGCCTGGCACCCGGTCTCCGGCATCCTGGCGGCCGAGTACGACGTCATCGCCGTCGACCTGCCCGGCTTCGGGGCCTCCGCGCCCCTGCCGCCGGACGTCCCCTACGACCCGGCCACCGTCGCCCGGGCCCTCGGGGCGCTCTGCGCCGCGCTCGGCGTCGAGCGCCCGCACCTCGCGGGGAACTCCCTCGGCGGGCTCCTCGCCCTGGAGCTGGGGCGCCTGGGTCTGGCCCGCTCGGTCACCGCCCTCTCCCCCGCCGGGTTCTGGTCGGAGCCCGAACGGGTCTACGCCTTCACCGCCCTGCGGGCGCTGCGCGCCGGGGCCAGGGCCCTGCCCCACCCCGTCCTGGAGCGGCTGGCGAGCAGCGCCCCGGGCCGGGCCGCGCTCACCGGGAGCATCTACGCCCGCCCGGGCCGGCGCGCCCCGCAGGCCGTGGTCGCCGAGACCCTCGCCCTGCGCGAGGCCGCCGGCTTCGAGCGGACGCTGGCCGCGGGCGGCCCCGTACGGTACACCCAGGACGTGCCCGGACTGCCGGTGACCATCGCCTGGGGCTCCCGCGACCGCCTGCTCCCGCCGCGCCAGGGCGTGCGCGCCAAGCGGACGATCCCCGGGGCCCGCCTGGTGCGGCTGCGGGGCTGTGGGCACGTGCCGATGAACGACGATCCGGCGCTCGTCGCCCGCGTCATCCGGGACACGGCGCGAAGCGCCTGAGACACCGCACACGGCACCCGGCGGGGCGCGGCACGCCGGGAGAGCGGGCGGCGGGTGCCCGGGGCCGTGATCGGCTGACGGGTGTTCATCCACGGTTCGCATGGGCGACCCGGCCGGTCCGGTGTGCGACGGCACACTGGTCCGGCCATCCCCCCTGCCGTCCCTGGAGACGCACCCATGGCCTCGATGCCGCACACCCGACGGTCCCTGCTCGGCGGATCCCTCGCCCTCCCGGTGGGCCTGGCCCTGTCCACGGCGCTCGCCGCGCCCACGCTGGCCGCCTCCCCCCGGGTCCCCGCCTTCATCCGGTCCGGCCGCCCGGCCGCCCTCTGGGGCGTCCAGTCCGGCGAGATCACCGCCCACTCGGCCACCGTCTGGACGCGGTCGGACCGGCCGGCGCGGATGTACGTCGAGACCTCCCCGAGCGAATCGTTCCGTTACGGCGTCCACCGCCACGGCGGCCCCTTCCTCGGCCCCGCCACCGACTTCACCGGCACCACCACCCTGCGGGACCTGCCGCCCGGCCGGCGGATCCACTACCGGGTGGTGCTCACCGACCCCGAGGACCCCCGCCGCTGCGGCGAGCCGGTGCGCGGCAGCTTCCGCACCACCCCCGTCTCCCGCCGCCAGAACGTGCGCTTCCTGTGGTCCGGGGACCTGGCGGGCCAGGGCTGGGGCATCAACCCCGAGCTGGGCGGCTACCGCGTCTTCGACGAGATGCGTCTGCGCGACCCCGACTTCTTCCTCTTCAGCGGGGACACCGTCTACGCCGACGGACCGCTGAAGGCCGCCGTGCCGCTGCCCGACGGCCGCGTCTGGCACAACGTCACCACCGAGGAGAAGGCCAAGGTCGCCGAGACCCTCGCCGAGTTCCGCGGGAACTTCCGCTACAACCTGCTCGATCACAACCTGCGCGAGTTCTACTCCCAGGTCCCCGTCCTCGCCCAGTGGGACGACCACGAGGTGCGCAACAACTGGTACCCGGGCCAGCTGCTGGACGACCCGCGGTACACCGTCAAGGACGTGGACACCCTCGCGGCCCGCGCCCGCCAGGCCTTCGGCGAGTACTTCCCCGTGACCGACCTGCGCGGCGGGCGCGCCGAGGGCCGGATGTACCGGGTGCTGCGGCACGGCCCGCTGCTGGACGTGTTCGTGCTCGACATGCGCACCTACCGCGACGCCAACTCCCCCGGCCGCCAGAGCGACGACCCCGTCGGCATCCTCGGCACCGAGCAGCTGGCCTGGCTCAAGCGGGAGCTCTCGCGCTCCCGGGCCACCTGGAAGGTGATCGCGGCCGACATGCCGCTGGGCATCGTGGTCCCGGACGGGGCGACGGACTTCGAGGCGGTGGCCCAGGGCGACCCCGGGGCCCCGCTCGGGCGCGAGCTCCAGATCGCCGACCTGCTGCGCCACATCAAGCACCGGCACATCACGGGCACCCTCTGGCTCACCGCCGACGTCCACTACACCGCCGCCCACCACTACGCCCCCGAGCGCGCGGCCTTCTCGGACTTCGCACCGTTCTGGGAGTTCGTCTCCGGCCCGGTCGGCGCGGGCGGCTTCCCGGCCGGCCGGCTGGACGCGACCTTCGGGCCGCGTACCGCGTACGTCCAGTCGGCGCCGGTCGCCAACATGTCCCCGGCGGAGAACCCCCCGTACTACGGCGAGGTGGAGATCGACGGCGACAGCGGGGAGCTCACGGTGCGGTTGCGCCGCCAGGGAGGTGGCGTACTCTTCACCCGGGTCCTTCAGCCCGGCCGCGTCGAACAGTCCTGAAAGCAGGGGAACCGGCCGGAAAAACGGGAGAAACCTGCCAGAGCGACGCTTAACCAGTCGGTCACAGATCGTTCGTGATCACGCAACACCCGAGCGCCACAGTGGTGTGCATGACTGACCGTAGCCACGCCTCCGCCGCCCAGCACCCCCACCGCCACCACTGGCGCCGGGACCTCGTCGAACTCGCCGCCCTCTTCTGCGCCGTCGCGGTCGCCGACGGCATCGCCAACCTCGTCGCGCACGGTCCGAGCGGCCCGCTCCTGCTGGTCGCCTCGGCCGTCGCGCTGCTGGTCACGGCGGGCTTCCACACCTGGTGGGCCCGCCGTCACAGCCATGCGCCGCCGGGGCCCACGGCGCCCGCCGCCGCGCCCCTCACGGCGCCGGCGGAAGCGCCTGCGGCCGGGGCCCTCTGGCGGATGCGGACGACGGTGCGCGACGAGCCCGGCAGCCTCGCCTCGCTGTGCACCGCCCTGGCGCGGGCCGGTGTGGACATCCTGACCCTGCAGACCCATCCCCTCCCCGAGGGCGGCACCGTCGACGAGTTCCTGCTGCGCTCCCCCCAGCGCCTGGCCACGGCCGACCTGACCCGGGCCGTCGCCCGGGCCGGAGGCCGCAGCACCTGGATCGAGCGCGCCGACGCCCACGACCTGGTGGACACCCCCACCCGGGTCCTGGGCCTGGCCACCCGCACCGCCCTGGACGCCGCCGAACTCCCCCTCGCCCTGCGCCAGCTGCTCGGCCGCTGCACCATCCAGTCGATCCCCGCCACCACCCTCTCGGGCCGCCCCAACGCGGGCGGGGACGCTCCCGTCGAGGGCGTCCTGGAGGCCACGGTGATGCGGCTGCGCGACCCGTCGGGCGGTGCGATCACCGTGGAGCGCCCCTACCTGCCCTTCACCCCGACCGAGTTCGCCCGCGCCCGCGCCCTCGTCGAGCTCGACGCGCGCCTCGGCCCCCGCGTCCCGCGGAGCCAGGACGTGCTGACCCTCCCCGAGGGCAACGAGATCACGGTGCGCCGCGCCGACGGCACCGACCTGGCGGCCGCCCGCGCCATGCACGAGCGGTGCAGCGACCGCACCCTCGCCCTGCGCTACCACGGCCCGGTCGCCGACGCCGACCGCTACCTCGGCCACCTGCTCAGCCCCCGCTTCGGCCGCACCCTGGCCGCCACCACCGCCTCCGGCCGGCTCGTCGCCCTCGGCCACCTGCTGTGGGACGGGGACGAGACCGAGGTCGCGCTGCTCATCGAGGACGAATGGCAGCGCCGGGGCATCGGTTCGGAACTCCTGCGCCGACTGCTGGCGATGGCCGTGGAGGCCGGCTCCGACAGCGTGTACGCCGTCACCCAGGCCTCCAACACCGGCATGGTCGCCGCCATGCGCGGCCTGGGCCTGCCCCTGGACTACCAGATCGAGGAGGGCACCCTGGTGATCACGGCCCGGCTGGAGCCGGCCAAGGCCCTCAAGCGTGCGGAATCCGTTCTCCGTCAGGAGAACAAGCCCGTATGGTGATGACGTAGGGGTGTCGCTCATACGAAGATGTGCGCATGCCAGAGACCCTCCACGGTGACAGCGCAGCTCTCCTGCCCCGCCAGGTCGCCGACGCCTACGTCGACGAGCTCATCGCCATCAACCCGATCACCGGCACCTACCTCGGTGTCGCCGCCAGCTCGGGCAAGCTCCCGGACTTCTCGCCCGCCGGCCGGGCGGAGGCCGCCCGGCTCTCGCGCGAGACCCTCGCCCGGCTCGACGCGGCCGAACTGCTGCCCGGCGCCGACGCGGACGCCGAGCGCCGCTGCGGCCGTCTGCTGCGCGAGCGGCTGAACGCCGAACTCGCGGTCCACGAGGCCGACGAGGACCTGCGCGCCGTCAGCAACATCCACTCCCCGGCGCACGAGATCCGCGAGGTCTTCACCCTCACCCCGGCCGACACCGAGGAGGACTGGGCCGCGATCGCGGAGCGGCTGCGCGCCGTGCCGGCCGCCTTCGCCGGCTACCGCGAGAGCCTCGCCCTCGGCCTGGAGCGCGGGCTCCTCGGCGGCCCCCGCCCCACCGCCACCTTCATCGGCCAGCTCACCACCTGGGCCGGCCAGGACGGTGACGGCGAGCGGGACTTCTTCGGGGAGTTCGCCTCCGCCGGACCCGAGTCCCTGCGCGCCGAGCTGGACGCGGCGGCCGCCGCCGCGACCGAGGCCGTGGCCGGACTGCGCGACTGGATGCGGGACGTGTACGCCCCGGCCGTCGCGGACGCCCCGGACCCGGTGGGCCGCGAGCGCTACGCCCGCTGGTCGCGCTACTTCAACGGCACGGACCTGGACCTGGACGAGGCGTACGCCTACGGCTGGTCCGAGTACCACCGCCTGCTCGGCGAGATGAAGGCCGAGTCGGCCAAGATCCTCCCGGACGAGCCGAACCCGTGGAACGTGCTGCGCCACCTGGACGAGCACGGCACCCACATCGAGGGCGTGGACGAGGTCCAGGCCTGGCTCCAGGGCCTGATGGACGAGGCCATCGAGAACCTCGACGGCACCCACTTCGAACTCGCCGAGCGGGTCAAGCGGGTCGAGTCCAAGATCGCCCCCTCGGGCGGCGCGGCGGCCCCGTACTACACCAACCCCTCGGAGGACTTCTCCCGCCCGGGCCGCACCTGGCTGCCCACCATGGGGCAGACCCGCTTCCCGGTGTACGACCTGGTCTCCACCTGGTACCACGAGGGCGTTCCCGGCCACCACCTCCAGCTGGCGCAGTGGACGCACGTGGCCGACCAGCTGTCGCGCTACCAGGCCACCGTCGGCTGGGTCAGCGCCAACTGCGAGGGCTGGGCCCTCTACGCCGAGCGCTTGATGGACGAGCTGGGCTACCTCAAGGACGCCGAGCAGCGCCTGGGCTACCTGGACTGCCAGATGATGCGCGCCGCGCGCGTGATCGTGGACATCGGCATGCACCTGGGGCTGGAGATCCCGGCGGACTCGCCGTTCCACCCGGGTGAGCGCTGGACGGTGGACCTGGCTCAGGAGTTCTTCGGCATGCACAGCGGCCGGCCGGCGGACTTCATCGAGAGCGAGGTGACCCGCTACCTGTCGATGCCGGGTCAGGCGATCGGCTACAAGCTGGGCGAGCGCGCCTGGCTGCTGGGCCGGGACAACGCCCGCGCCGCGCGCGGGGAGTCCTTCGACCTGAAGGCCTGGCACATGGCGGCGCTGTCGCAGGGTTCGCTGGGCCTGGACGACCTGGTGGACGAGCTCTCGCGGCTCTGATCCCCCCTCCGTGCGCGACGACGGCCGCCCGCCCCCTCACGAAAGGGGGCGGGCGGCCGTCGTCGTGCGGCGGGCGGTGTCAGCAGCCGCAGTCGTCCGAGTCGGTCGGGGCCGTCAGCGGGTCGGCCCCGTCGCGCCGCTGCGTGCCCTGCCAGGTCTCGACCTCGAAGCCCTCGCGGATCCAGTACTCGATGCCGCCGAGCATCTCCTTGACCTGGAAGCCGAGTTCGGCCAGGGCGAGGGCCGAGCGGGTGGCGCCGTTGCAGCCGGGGCCCCAGCAGTAGGTGACCACGGGGACGTTCTTGTCGAGGAGCAGCTCGGCCTGTTCGGGGATGAGCGCGGTGGGCAGGTGGATCGCGCCGGGCACGTGGGCCTGGTCCCAGGACGGGGTGGAGCGGGAGTCGATCAGCTGGAAGCCGAGTTCGGCGCCCTGCTCACGGTGGGCCTTGAAGGCGGCGGCGACGTCGGACACGTCCGCGTGGAAGGCGAGGCTGGCCGCGAAGTAGGCGGCGGCCGCGGCCGGGCTGGCCGGGGGGACCCGCAGGACGGGGTTGGCGGTGGCGGGGGCGGTCGTGTGGTTCGTCGTCGTCATGGCTCAAAATCTACGAACAGTTGATCAGCCCGGGAAGTGGGATTCCCCGGCTTTCGGCTTGTTCCGCCGGGGAATCCCCTGCTAGATCTGGGCCATGACCGGCTATTCCCCCGACGCCACCGACTGGCGCATCCTGGCGGCCCTCCAGCAGGACGGCCGGGCCAGCTACACCGAACTCGCCCGCGCCGTCTCGATGTCCGCGAGCGCCGTCACCGAACGGGTCCGCCGCATGGAGGAGGCCGGGATCATCACCGGCTACACAGCCGTCGTCGATCACGAGAAGCTCGGCAAGGCGATCATGGCGCTGGTGCGGCTGCGCTATCCGCACGGCAACTACAAGCCGTTCCACGACTTCCTGGAGGCGACCTCCGAGATCCTGGAGGCCCACCACGTCACGGGAGACGACTGCTTCGTGCTCAAGGTGGCCGCCCGCTCCATGGGACACCTGGAGGAGGTCACGGGCCGGATCGCCGGGCTGGGCCCGGTGACCACCAGCATCGTGTACTCGTCCCCGCTGGCCCGGCGGCCGCTCAGTCCGTGACGCCCGCCGTCCGGTGGCGCACCACCGAGCCGCCGCGCTGCTTGACGATCTCCAGCTGGGCCTGGACCCGGGTGCGCAGGTCGCCGACGTGGCTGACGATGCCCACGCTGCGGTCGCGTTCGCGCAGCGAGTCCAGTACGTCGAGGACCTCGTCCAGGGCCTGGTCGTCGAGGCTGCCGAAGCCCTCGTCGATGAAGAGGGTGTCCAGCCGCATGCCGCCCGCCTCGTCGGTGACCACGTCGGCCAGCCCCAGGGCGAGGGCGAGCGAGGCGAAGAAGGTCTCGCCGCCGGAGAGGGTGGCGGTGTCCCGCTCGCTGCCGGTCCAGGCGTCCAGCACGTGCAGCCCCAGGCCGGAGCGCCCGCGCCCGCCCGCCCGGGCGTCGGAGTGGACCAGGGTGTAGCGGCCGCCGGACATGCGCAGCAGGCGTACGGTCGCGGCGGCGGCGACCTGTTCCAGCCGGGCGGCCAGCACGTACGACTCCAGCCGCATCTTGCGCTCGTTGTCGGCGGAGGTGCCCGCGGTGAGCCCGGCGAGGCGGGCCACCCGCTCGTACGCCTCGCGCAGCGGGCCCAGGGCGCGCAGCTCGTGTTCCGCCTGCCGCGACAGCCGGTCCAGCTCGGCGCAGCGGACCCGGGCGGCGTCCACGGCCGAGCCGGCGGCGCGCAGCCGGGCGGCGGCCCGTTCCGCGGCGGCCTCGGCGGCGGCGGGGTCGGCCGGGGGCAGGGCGGCGGCCGCGGCGGTGTCGGCCTCGGCGCGGCGGTCGGCGAGCATGGCCTCCTCGGCCTGCCAGGCGTCCGCGCGGTGCTGGAGGGCGGTGCGTTCGTACTCGGGGAGCACGGCGTCGGCGGCCGCGTCGGTGGTGTCGAAGCCTGCCTTGAAGGCGGCGTCGGCGAGCTGATCGTCGGCCTCCTTGAGGCGCGCGGCGGTGGTCTCGGCCCGGCGCAGCGCGGCGGCGGCCGTGGTGACCATCCGGATGCGGTCCTCCAGGGTGCGGGCGCGGGCCGCGACGCTGGGCGAGTCGCCCCGTACCAGGACGAGTTCGGCTTCGAGGGCGGCCTGCTCCTCGTCGAGGGCCTCGCGCCGGGAGGCCCGGGCGGCGGCCCGGCGTTCGGCTTCGAGCCGGTCGGAACTGCGCGCCTCGTGCTCCCGCTCGGCGCGGGCGAGGTGTTCGCGGGCGGTGTGGAGTCCGGCGGCCTCGGCGTGGGCGGCGGCGTGGCGGGCGCTCAGGTCGCCGGTGAGGGCGAGGAGTTCGGCGGTGGTGGCGTCACCGGCGGCGCCGGCCGCCTCGGCCTCGGCCTCCCGGACGGCGGCGAGCCGGCGTTCGACGGCGGCCCGGCGCTCCTCGGCCTGCTCGTAGCGGGCGTGGGCGGCGTCCTCGGCGGCCCGGTCCACGTGCCCGGGGGCGGGGCGGGCCGGCGCGGGGTGCTCCGGCGAGCCGCACACCGTGCAGGGCTCCCCGGAGGTCAGGGCGGCGGCCAGCTCGGCGGCGATCCCGCGCAGCCGGGCCTCCTTCAGCTCCAGCCAGCG
Organism: Streptomyces sp. NPDC000075; assembly: GCF_040301925.1. NCBI lineage: Bacteria > Bacillati > Actinomycetota > Actinomycetes > Kitasatosporales > Streptomycetaceae > Streptomyces > Streptomyces sp. NPDC000075. The sequence goes on along the minus strand of NZ_JBEPFL010000060.1, from coordinate 8,947 downwards.
CTCCTTCGCGGCGTACGACTCCTCGCGCACGGCGTCCAGCTCCCGGGCGGCGGCTCCGGCGTCGGCGGCGAGGGCGTCGCGGCGCCGGGCGGCGGCCAGCTGGGCCCGGGCGGGCTCCAGCCGGGCGGCGAGCTGTTCGGCGAGGGTGAGGGACTGCTGGGCGGCGTCGACCCGCTCCTGGAGGGCGGCCCGGGTGGCCTCCCAGCGGGCCAGCCACTCGGCGGACTCCTGGTGCTGCTCTTCGGCGTCGCGGGACTCCCGCTCCAGCGTGGCGCGCTCGCGGCCGATCTCGGCGCTGCGCTGTTCCGCCCGCTGGGCGGCGCCGGCCGCGCCGAGGTCCTCGCGCAGCCGCTGCTCGACGGCACCGAGCTGCTCGGTGCCGGCCCCGGCGAGGGCGGGGGGCAGCTCCGCCCGGGCGAGGGTCTCGGCGTGCGCGGCGGTGAGGTGGGCGGCGGCCGCGGCCCCGCGCAGCTCCAGGGCGGGGGCCACCAGGGCGCCCCGGCGGGCCCGGTCCAGCAGCTCGCGCACCCGTTCCCGCTCCGGCGCGGCCTGCGCCAGCAGCTCGGCCCGGCGGGCGGTCTCGGCGTGGCGGCGCTGGAGCCGGTCGAGTTCCCGGGCCTCCTCGGCGGCGCGCCGGGCCGCGGCGTGCCGGCCCTCGGCGGCGGCGAGGGCGTACTCGGCGACGGTGAGCCGCTCGCGGGCGGAGCAGCGGGCGACGGCCGCCCAGGCGCGGACGGCGTCGGCGAGGCCGGGGTCGCCCGGCTGGTGGGCGGGGAGCGGCCAGGCCCGCAGGTCGGCGCTGTCCCCGGCGGCCTGGGCGAGGCGCTGGGCGGCGGCGAGGACCTTCTCGTCGCCGGCCCGCACCTTGGCCTCGGCAGCCCGGCGGCGTTCGGCGAGCAGGGTCTCGACGGCGGCGAAGCGGCGGGTGTCGAAGAGCCGGCCGAGGAGCCGGCCGCGGGCCTCGGCGCCGGCGCGCAGGAACTGGGCGAACTCGCCCTGCGGGAGGAGGACCACCTGGCAGAACTGCTCGCGGCTCATACCGAGGAGCTGTTCGATCTCCTCGCCGATCTCCTGGTGGGAGCGGCTGAGGGCGGTCCAGCCCTCGGCCGTGTGCTCGCGCAGCCGGGACTGGGCCTTGTCCTTGGTGGTGCCGGTGCCGCGCTTCTTGGGCCGGTCCTGTTCGGGGCGCCGGGTGATCTCCAGGCGGCGGCCGCCTGCGGTGAGTTCGAGGGTGACCTCGGTCGGCGTGCCCGGGGCGGCGTGATCGCTGCGCAGGGTGGTGCCGGGGGCCTGGCGGGAGCCGGGGACGGAGCCGTAGAGGGCGTAGCAGACGGCGTCGAGCACGGAGGTCTTGCCGGCGCCGGTGGGGCCGTGCAGCAGGAAGATCCCGGCGGCGGACAGGGCGTCGAAGTCGATGTCCTGGGGTGCGGCGAAGGGGCCGAAGGCGGTGACCCGCAGCCGGTGCAGCCTCATCGGGTGCTCTCCTGACGGCCGTCCTCGAAGGACGCGGCCCGGACGCGGACCTCGTCGAAGGCGCCGCGCAGGACGGCCCGTTCGGCGTCGTCGGCGGCGGCGCCGACGCGGACGTGGGCGACGAAGTCCTCGGCGATCTCCTGGTCGCTGCGGCCGCGCAGGCGCTGGGCGTAGGAGGCGGCGTCGTCCTCCTCGCGGCCCTCGGGTTCGAAGGCGAGGCTGAGGGTGTGGGGGAAGCGGGCGGTGAGCCGGGCCATGGGGTCCTGGGGGCGCACGGGGTCGGTGAGGACGGCCTCGATCCAGCTGTCCTCGCGTCCGCTGAGCGCGGGGTCGTCCAGGAGGTCCTCCAGGCGGCCGCGCAGCCGGGCGAGGGGGCGGGGGACGGGGGTGTCGAGCCGCTCGGCGGTGATCTCCCCGGCCGGGCCGAGCTCGACCAGCCACATGGTCTTGCGGTGGTCGGCCTCGGAGAAGGAGTAGGCGAGCGGGGAACCGGAGTAGCGGACCCGTTCGTTGATCGTCTGGCAGCCGTGGAGGTGGCCGAGGGCCGCGTAGTCCACGCCGTCGAAGACGGAGGCGGGTACGGCCTCGACCCCGCCGACGGCGATGTCGCGCTCGCTGTCACTGGCCTGCCCGCCGGTGACGAAGGCGTGCGCGAGCACGACCGAGCGGGTGCCCTCGGGCCGGCCGGCGAGGTCCGCGCGGACGCGGTCCATGGCCGCGCCGAGGACGGCCTCGTGGCTGACCTTCTCCGCCGCGAACTCGTCCTTGACCAGGGCCGGTTCCAGGTACGGCAGCCCGTACAGGGCCACGTCGCCGTGGGCGTCGGCGAGCACCACGGGGTCGGCGCAGCCGGCCGGGTCGGTCCTGAGGTGGATCCCGGCCCGGCCGATGAGTCCGGCGCCGACGCCGAGGCGGCGGGCGGAGTCGTGGTTGCCGGAGATCATCACGGTGGGCACGCCGAGGTCGGCGAGGCGGTGCAGCGCGCGGTCGTAGAGCTCGACGGCGGGCAGCGGGGGCACGGCCCGGTCGTAGACGTCGCCGGCGACGAGGACGGCGTCGACCCCGTGCTCGCGCACGGCCTCGACGAGGTGGTCGACGAAGGCGGCCTGGGCCCCGAGCAGGTTGACGCGGTGGAAGGACCGGCCCAGGTGCCAGTCGGAGGTGTGCAGGAACTTCACTCGACCGCTCCGACCCGCACGCCCGCTCTCCTCCACGACTTCCGCGCCGACAGCCCCGCGCGTCGGCCATCCACGGTAACCCGTCCGCGCGGCCGCCCCGGCCCACGGGGGAAAAGGGCCCGCTCCGTTACGGGGCCGTGGCGGCGGTGACAACGTTCCGTGGCGGGAACCCGGTGGCGGCTCCGCGTCCTTGTCGGGCGTCGCGGCCGGTCGCTAGCTTCGCCGCATGCCGCTCCCGCGCCCTTCCCACGCACCGGTTCCGGGCCCCGCCCGCCGGACGCCGCCCCGTCCCTCCCGTACCCGTCCCGCTCTGCTCGCCGCCGGCTGCGCGGCGCTGCTCGCGCTGACCGCCGCCGTCCCCTCGGCCGCCGCGCCCGTCCGGCCGGCGCCGGCCGGGACCGGTGCGGTGGTGCTCGACTGGTACGACGTCACCGCGCGGACCGTCGCCGCCACGGCCGCCCCGACGCAGATCACCAACAGCCGCACCTGGGCCGTCGGCTGGATCGCCGCCGCCCGGGCCGCCCGCGAGGCCCCCGGCGGCGGCCCGTCCCGCGGCCGGTTCCAGGACGCGGCCGTCGCCTCCGCCGTCCACGACGTGCTGGCCGCCCTCGCCCCCTCCCGCAAGAACGACCTGGACACGGCCCTCGCCGCCACCCTCGCCGGGATCCCGGACGGGCCGGCCGAGGACCGGGGGGTGGCCGCCGGAGCCCGTCAGGCCAGGGCGGTGCTCGCCGCCCGGGCCGGTGACGGCCTCGACCCGGCCTCCTCGAACACGCCCTTCCCTGTCCCCCCGGCCGCCCCGGGGATCTGGCAGCCGACCCCGGACGGCTACGCGCCCGCCATCCAGTACGGGAACCGGCTGGCCAGGCCCTTCCTGCTGGAGCGCGCCGACCAGTTCCGGCTGGGTCCCCCGCCCGCCCTGGACTCCGACCGCTACCGGGCCGATCTGGAGGAGGTGCGTGCGTACGGCGCCGCCGACAGCGCGGTGCGCTCGCCGCAGCAGACGGAGACGGCGAACTTCTGGTACAGCGGTTCGCTGACCCTCTACACGGACGCGCTGCGGGTGGCCGTGGCCCGCTCGCACGGCTCGACCGCCGACCGGGCGGCGCTGCTCGCGCTCTTCCACGCCGCGTCCGTCGACACGCAGATCGCGACCTCCGACAGCAAGTACACGTACGTCCGCTGGCGGCCGGTGACGGCGATCCGTACGGGCTCGATCGGCACGGACCCGGCCTGGCGCCCGCTGCACAACACCCCGGCCCACCCCGACTACCCCAGCGGCCACGCCACCTACGCGGGCGCCGCGCAGGCGGTGCTGGACGCCCTCGCCGGGCCGGTGACGGAGCCCTTCGACCTGACCAGCCCGACCGCGCCGGGCGTGCGCCGCGCCTACACGGGCTGGGACCAGCTCACCCGCGACAACGTGGACGCCCGGGTGTACTCGGGGATCCACAGCCGCACCGCCGACGAGGCGGGCGCCCGGCTCGGCGAGACGGTCGGCCGGTACGCGCTGCGCCACGCGGACAGGCTGCTGTCCGGCCGCCTCTGACCGGCCCGCGCACGGAGGTTCAGCCCTCGCCGTAGGCCTCTCCGCCGAGCTCGAACCCGGCGGTCCCGGCGGTGACGTCGTTCAGCCAGGCCCGGAAGGAGTCCACGTCCGCCTCGGGGAGGCCGATCTCGATGGAGACGGCCTCCCCGTAGCGCACGTCCAGGACCGCGCGGCCGGTGGAGCGCAGGTCGTTCTGCGTCTTGCCGGCCCGCTGGTGGTCGACGGTGACGGTGGCCAGCCGGTAGCGGTGGCGGGTGACGGTGCCGAGCGCGTCGAGGGCCTCGCCGACGACGCCGCCGTAGGCGCGGATCAGCCCGCCCGCGCCGAGCTTGACGCCGCCGTAGTAGCGGGTGACGACGGCGACCGCGTAGCGGATGTCGCGCCGGGTCAGCATCTGGAGCATGGGCACGCCGGCAGTGCCGCCCGGCTCCCCGTCGTCGCTGGCCTTCTGGACGGAGGCGTCGGCGCCGATCACGTAGGCGAAGCAGTTGTGCGTGGCGGTGGGGTGCTCGCGGCGGATGCGCGCGATGAACTCCTGCGCCTCCCGCTCGGTCGCGGCGGGCGCGAGCGAGCACAGGAAGCGCGAGCGGTTGATCTCTGACTCGTGCGACCCCTCGCGGGCCACCGTCACGTACTGGTCTGCCTTCACCGTTCCACCCTAAGCCGTGGCCGGGAGCGGTCCCGGCCCGCACGGGGACCGGCCCGCACGGGTACCGGCGGCGGATCCCGGCTTCAGCCGGCCGGGGAGGCGGTGGAGTCGGCGACCAGCTCGGCGCCTTCCCGGACGTTCCCGGCGTCGCGGCGGTCCACGATCAGGGTCGCCGCTCCGGACTCTCCCCCGCTGAAACAGATCTCGATGCCGGTCACCCGCACGGCCCGTGCGGTCTCCCGGTCGCGCAGCACCGTCCCGACCTTGATCAGACCCTCCCGGACCACCCCTACCACCGGCAGGCCCGCCCGCCCCTTGATGTCGAAGACCCGCTCCACCGAGAACACGGCTCCCGTCCGCACGTCCACCCCCCTCGATCCCCTCGATCACACGACCGCCGGGGAGTCTACGGGGAATCGGACAGGTGTCCTTCGCGTTGATCCGGCGGAAGCACCCGGTGGACCAGGCGGCAGCAGGAGGCGGCACACGTGTACGGCGACCAGGAGACCATCCGCAGGATCCTCACCGAACTCGGTGACACCTGGGCCGTGGTCGGACTGTCCAACAACGAGGACCGGGCGGCCTACGGGGTGGCCAGGGTCCTCCAGCGGTTCGGCAAGCGCGTGGTGCCGGTCCACCCGAAGGCGGAGACGGTGCACGGCGAGCAGGGCTACCCCTCGCTGGAGGCGATCCCCTTCAAGGTGGACGTGGTGGACGTGTTCGTGAACAGCACGCTGGCCGGCAAGGTCGCGGACGAGGCGGTCGCCGCCGGTGCCGAGGCCGTCTGGTTCCAGCTGAACGTGATCGACGAGGCCGCCTACGCGCGGACCCGCGAGGCCGGGCTGGAGATGGTCATGGACCGCTGCCCCGCCATCGAGATCCCCGCCCTGCGGTAGTCCCGGTAGTCCCCCGGCGTCCGTCAGCGGTGGGCCTCGGCCCCCCGTACGGGCGGGATGGACACGGCCATCGTCATCTCCATCGCCTCCGCGCCCTCGTTGCGGTAGGCGTGCGGGACGTTCGCCTCGAAGGAGACGGCCCCGCCCGCCGGCACCACGTGCCGGTCGTCGGCGATCTCCAGCGTCAGCTCCCCGGCCGTGACGTGGAGCATCTCGAACGTCCCGGCCGGGTGCGGGTCGGAGGCCGTGCCGTCGCCGGGCTCCAGCCGGTAGGTCCACATCTCCACCGGCCCGCGCCGGTCGTCGCCGAGGAGCATGCGCGCCTCGCTGCCGGGGGTGCTGGACCACATCCGCACCCCCTGCCCCGGGAGCACCACGTGCACCTGAGGGCTGCGGTCGTGGTCCAGCAGGGTGGTGATGCTCACACCGAGGGCGTCGGCCAGTTTGACCGTCGTGCCCACGCTCGGGTTCGTACGGGCCTGCTCGATCTGGATGATCATGCCTCGGCTGACCCCCGCGCGGGCCGCGAGGGCGTCCAGGGTGAAGCCGCGCTCCCCGCGCCACCGCTTGAGGTTCCGGGCGAGCGCCTGGGTGAGCTGTTCGAGATCCGACACCATTCCGTCCAATATTTTGGATGACACAGTTCAACAGACTGAACTAACCTGCGGTGTATTCGATGCTGCACTCCACCGTTCACCGCACTGTACTGCGAGGTCCTGCCATGACCGCCCTCTTCGCCCTGGCCACAGCCGTGCTGTGGGGCCTCGCCGACTTCGGCGGCGGGCTGCTCACGCGGCGCCTGCCGGCGCTCACGGTGGTCGTGGTCTCGCAGATCGCCGCCGTCCTCGTGCTCGGCTCCGTGGTCATCGCCACGGGCGCCTGGCACGAGGCCGGACCGCAGCTGTGGTTCGCGGTGGCGGCGGGCCTCGTCGGCCCGGCGGCCATGCTCAGCTTCTACAAGGCGCTGGCCCTGGGCCCGATGGGCGTGGTCTCGCCGCTGGGCTCCGTGGGCGTGGTCGTGCCGGTCGGCGTGGGGCTGCTGCTCGGCGAGCGGCCCGGGGCGGGCCAGTTCGCGGGCATCGCGGTGGCCGTCGTCGGCATCGTCCTCGCGGGCGGCCCCGAGCTGCGCGGAGCGCCCGTGCAGCGGCAGGCGGTGATCCTGACCCTGATCGCGGCCTTCGGGTTCGGCGCGGTGATGGCCCTGATCTCCGAGGCCTCCACCACCGTCACCGGGCTGTTCCTCGCCCTCCTCGTCCAGCGGGTCACCAACGTGGCCGTCGGCGGGGCCGCGCTGTGGGCGCAGACCCGGCGCGGGGTCCCGGCGCTGCCGGAGGGCAGCGGCCCGCGGATCCTGTGGGGGCTGCTGCCGGCGCTCGCCTTCGTGGGCCTGGCGGACGTCGCGGCCAACGGCACCTACTCGATCGCCGCGCAGAACGGCCCCGTCACGGTGGCCGCCGTGCTCTCCTCGCTGTACCCCGTGATCACCGCCCTGGCCGCCTTCGCCGTGCTCAAGGAACGCCTGCGCGGCGTCCAGGCGGCCGGCGCCGGCCTGGCCCTGGCGGGCACGGTCCTCCTCGCGGCGGGCTAGGTCTCGCAGCGGACCGGGCCCGCGACGCCCGGCGGGATCCGGAAGGGCCGGCCTAAGCCGGCTCCTGCTCCGCCTCCACCAGCCCGGCCAGCCCGCGCAGCTGCTCGGAGGTCACCCCTTCCGGGATCGGCCTCGGCGCCGGGGTGCGCAGCGGCGGCTGCCAGCCCGTCTCCGGCTCCCAGCGGCGCACGATCTTGGCCGGGGCCCCCGCCACCACGGCGTGGTCGGGCACCTCGCCCCGTACGACGGCCCCCGCGGCCACCACGACGTTGCGGCCCAGCTTCGCCCCGGGGAGGATCACCGCCCCCGTGCCCAGCCAGCAGCCCGGCCCGATCTCCACCGGGGCACTGCGGGGCCACTGCCTGCCGACGGGCTCGTGGGGGTCGTCGTAGCTGTGGTTGGTGGAGGTGATGTAGACACCGGGGCCGCAGAAGGTGTCGTCGCCGATGCTGATGCGGGCGTCGGCGATGACGTGGCTGCCGCGGCCGAGGACGACGCCGTTGCCCAGGACCAGTACGGGGTCGGGCCCGAGGTCGAGGTCGGGCATCATCCCGGCGGTCAGGGTGACCTGCTCGGCGATGATGCAGTGCCCGCCCATCCGGATCCAGGGCTCGCCGAAGACGGTGCCCTGGGGGAACGCGAGCCGGGTGCCGTCGCCGATCGCGCCGAAGCGCAGCCGGCCCGGGTTCTGCGCGGTGACGGCGCCGGCCCGCTGCATCCAGCGCCAGCCGGCGTGGACCGCGCGGCTGGCGACGCTGCGGCGCAGGGCCGCCAGGGATGAGAACGTGTTCTGGTTCTTCGGCACCCGGCCACGGTAGTGGGCCCCGCGCCGGACGTCCGGACCGCGTTCCTGTGATCTTCACCCCATCGCGGCCCCGGGGCGGGCCGTGCCCTACGGTGCGGGTAGCGCGGCATCCGGAAAACAGAGGGAACGATCATGACGAACCAGACCGGCGACCCGGGCCAGACCGGCCAGGGCGCTCTCATCGCGGCCGTGGGCGACCGGCGGCCGTCCGTGGACCCGACGGCCTTCACCGCCCCGACCTCGGTCGTGGTCGGCGACGTCACCCTGGGCGCGGGCGCCAGCGTCTGGTACTCGGCGGTGCTGCGCGGCGACTGCGGCCCGATCACGCTCGGCGCCGACAGCAACGTCCAGGACAACAGCACGCTGCACGTGGACCCCGGCTTCCCGGTGTCCGTCGGCGAGCGGGTCTCGATCGGCCACAACGCCGTCGTGCACGGCTGCACGGTGGAGGACGACTGCCTGATCGGGATGGGCGCGACCGTGCTGAACGGGGCCGTGATCGGCGCCGGTTCGCTGGTTGCCGCGCAGGCCCTGGTCCCGCAGGGCATGGTCGTCCCGCCCGGCTCCCTGGTCGCGGGCGTGCCGGCCAAGGTGCGGCGGGAGCTCACGGCGGAGGAGCGCGAGCACATCAAGGTGAACGCCGCGATGTACACGGAGCTGGCGAAGCAGCACCGCGCCGCGCTGCTGCCGCAGGACTGACCGGAAGGCAGCCGGCGCGACCGGGCCCCGGCGCACGCGGGCCGGGCCCGGGACCCGTAGGCCCGCGCCCCGGGGCGCGGAAGCCCGGCCGCGCCGGGGCCGGACGTCAG